>NZ_JBFBAV010000046.1:0-53838 GCF_040689505.1 Streptomyces sp. NPDC051211 | reverse complement strand
GCGGGATGTGCAGATCCACACCGTCGAGGACCTTGTGCTCCCCGTACGCCTTGCGAAGACCGGTAGCCGTGATGGCCGTCATGACATTCCTCCTCCGAACGGGTCCACTTGTACGCCGTTCAAGTCAGACGATAGAGCCGACTTGCACGGTGTGCAAGTGGCGTCTTGAACTTTGTGCAATCCGAGATCCTGATCTACGGTGGGCGCATGCCTCGTGACACGTTGACCCGTGAACAGATCGTTCGGGCTGCTATCGAGCTGCTGGATGCCGAGGGTCTGGAAGGCCTGAACATGCGCAGCCTGGGCAAGCGGCTCGGCTCCGCCGCGACTGCTGTCTATTGGCATGTCAAGAACAAGGACAATCTCGTCATCCTGGCCAGTGACGAGGTGTGGAACGAGGTCGGGCTACCCGACCTCGACACCGTCGACTGGCGGACGGCTGCCTCTTCGATGGCCGGCGACCTCTACGCGATGGTCGCCAGGCACCCGTGGCTCGTGATGGCCTTCGCCTCCCAGCCCCTCTACGGGCCGAACAAGGCGCGCCATGACGACCACAGTCTCGCGGTCTACGAGAAGGCCGGCTTCGTCGGCGCGGAGGCCGACCAGGCCACGGCCGCGGTCTTCATGTACGTACTCGGCAGCACTCTCGGCATATCGGCCTCGGTCTCGGTGAACAGACGGCTGAGTCACGGCGGGGGCAACGCCCAGGCCCTCGTCCAGGAAGCCATGACGCAGGCTGCCGAGGTCGCCTCGCAGTTCCCGCGGCTGCGTTCCCGGCTCGACGCCTACGCCGACGCCGACTATGCCGCAGCACCCGAGAAGAGCTTCGAGTTCGGCCTCCAGTCCGTCCTGGACGGTCTGGAGGAGCGACTCACGACCCGCCTTCATCGCTGACTCCCTGGTGTGATCGGTCCGAGGGCTTTCCGGTTCCTGCTCCCTCGTTCTGAACACCACGTTAGGGGGGCGCCATATCGGGCCGTTATCGCCGGAGTATCCGGCTCCTCTTAGATGCGCGAATCCCCGCCGGCAGCACGCCAGGCGGGGAATTCATGCAGGTCAGAGCAAGTGTCAGCGCATAAGTGACGGTCAGTCGGTACGGACCGCCAGCGACCGCACACCGGTGAACTCGGGCGAGCCGAAGAAGACCGGGGCGATGTCCGGGTCCACCCGCAGGTTCGGGAAGCGGTCCAGCAGGATGTTGAAGATGATCCGGGTCTCCACCCGGGCCATGGCCGCGCCGATGCAGTAGTGCGAGCCGCGGCCGTAACCGACGTGCTGGTTCGGCGCCCGGGTGACGTCGAAGACGTCCACGTTGGGGAACTGGCGCGGGTCCCGGTTGGCGGCGCCCAGCTGCAGGCTGATCATCTGCCCCTTGGGGATCTTCACGCCGCCGAGCTCGACGTCGGCCTCGGTGGCCCGGTACGAGGTCGTGGCCGGCGTGAAGTACCGCATGACCTCCTCGAACATGGACGGTACGAGGGCCCGGTCGGTCCGGACCATGGCCGCCTCGTCCGGGAACGAGTCCAGGCAGAGCATCGTGTTGCCGATCAGGATCGGGCTGGTGAGGTGCCCCGCGCCCAGCACGGCGACGGCGAAGTTGATGATCTCGTCGTGGGCCATCGGGCTGCCGTCGAGGTACTTGAACTCCACCATCAGGCTGAGCAGGTCCTGCTTCGGTTCCTTGCGGCGCTCGTCGATGATGTCGCTGAGGAAGTCGCGCAGCGGCAGCAGCGGGCCGAGCAGGGCGTCGAAGTACTCCTCGCCGCCCTGCCCGACCGTGCTCATCTGCACGTCCGAGTCCATCGTCTGGTCCACGGCCTTGAACATGTGGCGCTGCTCGGGCGGGGTGCCCAGCAGCTCGCTGAAGAGGATCCCCGACAGGTCGTCGATGAAGTCCCCGAGCAGATCGAACTTCTGACGGCCCGCCAGTTTGTCGATCAGCTCTCCGGCCAGCCTGGTGATCCGGACCTCGAGGTCTTCCATGGCCTTCGGGCTGAACGCCCGGCCCACCTGCCTGCGCATGTGGATGTGCTCGGGCCCGTTCATCTGGGCCATGTCGCCCTTGATGAGCTTGGCCTGCTCCTCGTCCACATCGAACAGGCGGGTGGAGTCGGCGGTGTACGACTCGGAGTCGTTGAGGACGGCGAGGACCTCCGGGTATCCGGTGACCTCCCACACCCCCGTCGCCTCGTCGAACCTCACCTTCTCCTCCGGCAGCCGGCCGTACAGCCAGTACTTCTCCGGACCGAGACCCCAGCGCTCTGCGAAGTCGCTCATGTGCATTCCCTTGGCTAGTCGGTGCGTGTACGTCGAACAGTGCCGAGGGGCCGTGCGAACGAGGGGCCGGTCCGCAGGGCCGGGCTCAGCTGGTGCGGACAGGCAGGCTGCGCACACCCGTGAATTCGGGGGATCCGTAGAAGACCGGCGGGAGGTCCGGGTCCAGACGGAGGTCCGGGTAGCGGTCGAGCAGGACGTTGAAGACCGTGCGGACCTCGACCCGGGCCAGTTGCACGCCGATGCAGTAGTGCGGGCCGCGGCCGTAGCCGACGTGCTGGTTCGGCGACCGGGTCACGTCGTACGTGTCCGGGTCGGGGAACTGGAGCGGGTCGCGGTTGGCGGCGCCGAGCTGCACGCAGACGAGGGTGTCCTTGGGGATGTGCTGCCCGGCCAGGACCACGTCGGTCTCGGTGACCCGGTAGGACGTCGAGGCGGGGCTGAGGAACCTCAGCGTCTCCTCGAACATGCCGGGGACGAGGGACCGGTCGGCCTTGATCTTCGCTGCCTGGTCGGGGAAGGCGTCCAGGCACAGCAGGGTGTTGCCGATCAGGATCGGGCTGGTGACGTGTCCGGCGCCCAGCACGGCGATCGCGAAGTTCACCAGCTCGTGGTGGGGCATCTTGCGGCCGTCGAGGTACTCGAAGTCGAGCATCAGGCTGAGCAGGTCCTCCTGCGGCTCCCGCATCCGCTCCTCGATGGTCTCGCTGAGGAAGTCGCGGAGCGGCTGGAGGGGGTTGAGCATGGAGCTGAAGTACTCCTCGCCCTCCTGCCCGGAGGTGCTCATGTGCGCGTCCACGTCCATGGTCGCGTTCACGCTGAGCAGGTGCTTGCGGCCCTCGACCGGGGTGCCGATGATCTGGCTGAACAGGATCCCCGACACTTCGTCGATGTAGTCGTGGATCAGGTCGAAGCGGTCCCGGTCGCCCAGCCGGTCGAGCAGTTCGACCGCCGTCCGGCGGACCCGCTCCTCGAGGTCGCCCAGGTGCCGGGGTGTCAGCAGCTTGCCGACCTGCCGGCGCATGTGGATGTGGTCGGGCCCGTCCATCTGGGCGATGTCACCGGCGAAGTACTTCCGCGCCTCTTCGTCGACCTCGAACAGCCGGGCGCTGTCGGTCGAATACTTCGCGGGGTCGTTCAGGACCTCGCAGACCTCGCTGTAGCCCCAGACCTGCCACAGCCCCAGCTTTTCGTCGTACCACACCGGCTCGTCTGGTCGCCGGCCGCGCAGCCAGGCGCGATTCTCTGCCAACCCCCACAGGTCGGCGAGCTCTGTCGTCATCGGATGTTTCCCCCTGCTGAACGGATTCCGTACCCCGTTCCCACCGGCGGTCACGCGGCGCCCCGACGGAGGGCGCCGCGTGACCGCGGCAGAGCGGGTCCTACTTGTAGAGGACGTTGAAGGAACGCACGCCGACCATGTCCGTGGACGGGAAGAAGGTCGGCGGGTTCTCCGGGTCACTGGAGAAGTCCGGGAAGCGGTCCAGGATCGTGTTGATCGCGATCTTGCCCTCGAGGCGGGCCAGGCGGGTGCCGAGGCAGTAGTGCACGCCGTAGCCGAACGAGATGCTCGGGTTGGGGCTGCGGGAGGGGTCGAACACGTTGGGCCGGTCGAACTTGAGCGGGTCGCGGTTGGCCGCGCTCACCCACGGGAGGATCATCTGCTCGGCCGGGATGGTGACCCCGCCGATCTCGACCTCACGGGTGGTCACCCGGGACAGCGTCGCGGCCGGCGGGAGCAGGCGCAGGGCCTCCTCGACCGCGCCCGGGACCAGGGAGCGGTCCGCGCGCACCCGGTCGAACGCGACCCGGTCGGTGTCCAGGCAGGCCATCGTGTTGCCGACCATCATGGTGCTGGTGATGTGACCCGTGATCAGCAGCACGTTGGCGATGTTGACGACCTCGTTGTCGGTGAGGCGCTCGCCGTCCTGCTCGGCCTGGATCAGGTAGGTCAGCAGGTCCTCGCGGGGCTGCTTGCGGCGCTGGGCCACCTGGTCGGCCATGTAGTCGAGCATCGGCTTCAGCCGGGCCTCGGCCGCGTGGATCTGGTCCTCGATGCCGTCGCCGCCGGACACGAAGTCCAGGCCGGCCATGTTCTCGATGATGTCGAACGCGACGCCCTTGAACAGGTCGCGGTCGCTGAGCGGGACACCGAGCATCTCGGCGATGACGATGACGGGCAGCGGGTAGGCGAGGTCCGCCACCAGCTCGAAGCTGCCCTTCTCGTACACCTCGTCGATCAGCTCATCGGTGATCTTCTGGATGCGGTCCTCGAGGCCGTTGATGACCCGTGGGGTGAAGGCGTGGCCGATCAGCTTGCGGTACTTGTTCTGCTCCGGTGGGTCCATCTGCGAGATGTCCCCCTCCTGGAACTTCGGGTCGACCTGCACCGCGGCGTACTTGGCCGTCGCCGCCGAGAAGGTGGCGTGGTCCCCGAGGATCTGCTCGACCTCGTCGTAGCCGTAGGCGCACCAGGCGCCGATCTCCTCGTCGAACTCGATCGGGTTGGCGGGCCGGATTCCCCGCAGCCACTGGCGGCTCGGGTGGACGTTCCACCGCTCGATGACCTCAGACACTGATGCTTCCTCTCTGCGTTCTTACGGAGATCCGGAACTACTGGGAGACGGCCATGGCGTCCTGCAGGCTCTTGGGCCGCAGGTCCGTCCAGTTGTCCTCGACGTAGGTCAGGCAGTCCGGCCGGGCGGCCGCGCCGAACACGATCCGCCAGCCGGCCGGGACCTCGGCGAAGGCGGGCCAGAGGGAGTGCTGGTCCTCGCCGTTGACCACGACGTAGAACTGACCGCCCTCGTCGTCGAACGGGTTGCTACTCATACCTGAACTCCATTTCCATCCGACTGCTTTGCGGAAACTTCTCGTCCGACGATCCGGCAAATCTCGGCCGCAGGTTCCGGCAGCACCATTTCGTGGTGAGTGGTCTCGATGTCGTACTGCTTTATGGCACCCGTGATGAACGGCTTCCACAGGTCGCCGTACCGCGCCTCGGGGTTGGGCACGGCATTGAAGAAGAGCGCATCGCCGTGGAACACCGGGGAATTGAATCCCGGCGTCAGTGACGTGTGGTTGAGGATGACGCGCACCGCGTTGTCCAGGAAGGACTCGTAGTCCTCCGAACCGGCCTGGCCGGTGAGCTGCTCCTGGAAGTACTCCCGGAGCGCGCCCGCGGTGGGCGGCGCCTGCGTGACCAGGTAGGTGCTGGGCACGCTGTCCAGCATGGCCAGCAGAGCGACCTCGTGTCCCCGCTTCTGCAGCTCTGCGGCGATCGCCTGGGCGAACGTACCGCCGATGGAATATCCGGCCAGGTGGAAGGGGCCTTCCGGCTGGATTTCCAGAATCTCCCCGACATAGTCGAGGATCATCTCGTCGATCGACTCGGGCAGCTTGGTCCGGCCGTCGAATCCCTTGGCCTGGATTCCGTTGATCGTCTGGTACTGCGGAAGACGACCGGCGAATCCGAGGTAGGGCCAGCATATCCCGCCACCCGGGTGAATGAACCACAGAGTGCCGTCATTCGCCGTGGAATTGGCGCTGCCCTTGATGGACAGGACCGCACCGAAGGGGTCACCGGATCCGCCGGCGGAACCCTCCGCCTCCAGGTAGCCCACCAGCTCGGCGACCGTCGGCGAGTCGAACACCGCCCGCAGGGGCAGGTTGACGCCCAGCACGATCCGGATGCGGGTGATGAGGCGGGAGGCCAGCAGCGAGTGGCCGCCCCGGACGAAGAAGCTGTCGTCGATGGTGACCGACTCCAGGCCCAGCACCTCGGCGAACAGGCCGCAGAGGATCTCCTCGCGCGGAGTCCGCGGCGTACGGCCGACCGACTCCCCCGCGTAGTCCGGCGCGGGCAGCGCCCGCTTGTCCAGCTTGCCGCTCAGGGTCAGCGGCACCTCGTCGATGACGACCAGGGCGGCCGGCACCATGTGCTCGGGCAGCCGCTCCCGCAACCGGCCGCGCAGCTCGGCGATCAGCTCCTCGGACGGTTCCCCGGCCGGCACCACATAGCCCACCAGGCGCTTGTCGCCGCCGCGCTTGTCGTCCACGACCACCACGGCCCGGTCGACGGCGGGATGCGCGACCAGGGCGGCCTCGATCTCACCGAGCTCGATCCGGAATCCGCGGATCTTGACCTGGTCGTCGGCCCGGCCGCGGAAGACCAGTTCGCCGGCCTCGTTCCAGGCCACCACGTCGCCCGTGCGGTACATCCGCTCGCCCGGCCGCCCGAACGGGGAGGCCACGAACCGCTCGGCGGTCACGGTCGGCTTGCCGAGGTAGCCGCGGGCCACACCCGGACCGGCGATGTACAGCTCGCCGGCCACACCCACCGGAACCGGCTGGAGCGCCGAATCCAGCACGTACACCCGGGTGTTGTGGATGGGCGTACCGATCGGGAAGACCTTGCCGTCCGCGGTCATCGGCGCGCCCATGGTGGCGCACACCGTGGTTTCCGTCGGGCCGTAGACGTTCATCATCCGGCGGCCCGGCGCCCAGGCGGCGACCAGCTCCGGCGCCGGCGACTCACCGCCGACCAGCAGGGAGACCACGCTGGTCAGCGCGTCGGTCGGGAGGGCCGCCAGCATCGCGGGCGGCAGCATCATGTGGGTCACCTTGTGCCGGTCGACGGTGTCGGCCAGCGGCAGGCCCGGTGCCAGCTGCTCCTTGTCGGCGACCACCAGGGCCGCCCCGGACAGCAGGACCGTGAACATCTCGCAGACGGAGACGTCGAAGCTGGGCGAGACCAGCTGGAGCATGCGGCTGCCGGCGGTGACCGCCATCCGCTCCACGTGCGCGGCGACCAGGCTGGCGATGCCCCGGTGGGTGACCACGGTGCCCTTGGGGCGGCCGGTGGAACCGGAGGTGTAGATGACGTACGCGGCGCTGTCGAGGGTCTGGAACCGTTCGACCGGGGTCACGGCCCCGTCCGCGGCGGCCACCTCGTCGACCCGCAGGGTCGGCAGGCCGTGCTCGGCCAGGACCTCGGCCGCGGCCGCGTCCACCACGGCCAGCCGGGCCCCGGAGTCTTCGATCATGTAGCCGATCCGCTCGGCCGGGTAGGTGTGGTCGACGGGCAGGTAGGCGCCGCCCGCCTTGGACACGCCGAGCAGGGCGACCACCAGGTCCGGGGACCGGCGGGTGGCCACGGCCACGATCGTCTCCGGTCCGACGCCCTGCTCCGTGAGGGCGCGGGCCAGCCGGTTCGCGCGCTCGTCGAGCTCCCGGTAGGTCAGCTGCTCCTCTTCGAAGAACACCGCGACGGCGTCCGGGGTCTCTGCGGCCTGCCGCTCGAACAGGGCCGGGACGGTCCCGTCGGCGGTCGGCGCGGCGGTGGCGTTGAAGCCGGCGAGCAGCTTCTCCCGCTCCGTCGGCGGCACCATGTCCACCGAGCCGAGCGGTACGTCGGGGTCGGACACCAGCTGGTTCAGCACCCGGGCGAACCGGGCGGCGATGCCTTCGGCGGCCTCCGCCTCGAACAGGTCCTCCTGGTACTCCATGACCACGTGCAGGGAGTCGTCGGCGGCGGCCGCGATGCCCAGCGGGTAGTGGGTGCCGTTGCCGGTGCTGACACCGGTGATGGCGATGCCGCCGTTGACGCCGGTGTCGGCGAGACCGTCCCGGTCCATCGGGAAGGACTCGAAGACGACCACGGTGTCGAAGAGGGTGCCCAGCCCGGTGCTGCGGGTGATCTCCGTCAGTCCGATGTGGTGGTGGTCCATCAGCGGGCCCTGCCGGTCCTGCAGGCCGGTCAGCACCTGGCGGAGGGTCTGCCAGGGGGACAGCTCGGCCCGCACCGGGAGGGTGTTGATGAAGAGGCCCACCATGGACTCCACCCCGGCCACGGCCGGCGGGCGGCCCGAGACGGTGGTGCCGAACACCACGTCCCGGCGGCCGGTCAGGCTGCCGAGGACGACCGCCCAGGTGCCCTGGACCAGGGTGTTCAGGGTGACGCCCAGGTCGGCGGCGCTGCGTACGAGTTCCCGGGCGGTCTCGGAGGACAGCGGGATCTCGATCTGGCCGACCCGCTCCGGGTCCACCTCGGATCCGGCGCCGGGCGCGATGAGGGTGGGCTCCTCGACCCCGGCGAGCTCGGTCGCCCAGGCGCGGGCGGACTCCTCGGCGTCCTGGTCCGTCATCCAGCTGAGGAAGTCCCGGTACTTGCGGGCCCTGGGGAGGACGGAGTCGTCGCCGGCCGAGCCGTACAGGCGCAGCAGTTCCTGCATCAGGACGCTGAGGGACCAGCCGTCGAGCAGCGCGTGGTGCGAGGTGAGGACCAGTTCGGCCGAGTCGGCTCCGGTCAGTGCCAGCGACAGCCTGAGCAGCGGCGGGCGGGTCGGGTCGAAGCGGTTGGCCTGGTCCTCGGCGAGGAAGCGCTCCATTGCCTCGGCGCGCTGTTCGGCGTCCAGGTCCCGGAGGTCGGTGAACTCCCAGGGGAGTTCGACCTCGTCGAGGACGAGGGCCACCTGGCGGCCGGCGGCGTCGGAGACGAACGCGGTGCGCAGGTTGGCGTACCGGTTGAGCAGGGCCTGGCCTGCGGCCCGCATGCGGGCCGGGTCCACGGCGCCGGAGAGGTCGTACACCACCTGGACGTGGTAGGCGTCGTAGGTGGAGTCGGCCATCAGCGACTCGAAGAGCAGACCGGACTGGAGCGGGGTGAGCGGCCACACGTCGGTGAGGGACGGGTGGCGGCGCTCCCAGGTCTCCAGTTCGCTCTGGCGGACGGAGACCAGCGGTACGTCGGAGGGGGTCAGGCCACCGGCGCCCGGCTGGGCGACGTGGCGGGCCAGGCCCTCCAGGGCCGTGCCCCACAGCTCGGCGAGCTGCTCGACGTCCTCGCGGGCCAGCACGCCGGCCGGGAAGCCGAAGCGGACGCCCAGCTGCGGGCCCTCCTCGGTGTCGGTCACCGCCGCGTTGATCTCCAGGGTGGACATCACGGGCATGTCGGCGTCGGGGACGGCGATGAGCTCGTTGCTGCCGGGGGCGAGGGTCCAGCCCAGGCCGCGCAGTTCCTCGGGCATGTCCGTGGTGGAGAACCGGCCGAGGTAGTTGAACGCGATCTGGCCGGTGCCGTGTCCGCGGAGCTGCTCGGCGGTGTCCTCGTTGAGGTAGCGCAGCAGGCTGTAGCCGAGGCCCTTGTCGGGGATGCGGAGCAGCTGCTCCTTGACGGCCTTGACCACGCGGCCGGCGGAGGCGCCGCCGGTGAAGGCGTCCTCGATGTCGGCTTCGCCGATGTCGAGCCGGACCGGGAACATGCTGGTGAACCAGCCGACGGTGCGGGAGAGGTCGGCGCCGGGGACGACGCCTTCCTCGCGGCCGTGGCCCTCCAGCTTGACGAGCAGGGAGGACTCGTCGATGCCGCGGGCCCGCCGCCACTGGGCGACGGCGAGGGCCAGGGCGCTGAGCAGGCCGTCGTTGACGCCGCCGCGGAAGGCGGCGGGGACGTCGGCGAGCAGGGCTTCGGTGACCCAGCCGGGCACCTTCAGCCAGACGTGGTCCACGGTGGAGATGACGTCGGTGGCGGGGTCGATGTCGCGGGAGCCGAGCAGCGGGTCGGGGCCCTCGACGACGGACTTCCACAGGTCGAGTTCGGCGACGCGCTTCGCCGAGGCGGCCTCGTCGGCCAGGGCCTTGGTCCAGCGGCGCACCGAGGTGCCGACCGCCGGGAGTTCCGGGGTCTTGCCGTCGCGGATCTGCCCCCAGGCCTCGGCGAGGTCCGGCAGCAGGACGCGCCAGGAGACGCCGTCGACGACCAGGTGGTGCAGGATCACCAGCAGGCGGCCGGCACCGGCGCCCGCGTCGAACCAGACGAACCGGGCCATGACTCCGGCGGCCGGGTCGAGGCGGCCGGTGGCGGCGTCCAGCTCCTCCGTCGCCCGGGCGAGCCAGGCGTCGTCCCAGGCGCCGTCCCACTCGATCCGGTGCACCAGGGCCGATACGTCGACGGAGCCGGGGGCGTCGACCACCATGCCGCCGTCGACGAGGCGGGAGCGGAGCAGGTCGTGGCGGTCCCAGACCGCGCTGAGCGTGGCGGTCAGTCCGGCCTCGTCGATGCCGGCGGGCAGGTCGGCCACCGTGGACATGGTGAACCGGTTGAAGCCGCCGCCGAGTTCGAGGAGGTAGCGGGCGACCGGCAGCAGCGGCATGAAGCCGACGCCGCCGCCCTCGAGCTCTTCGAGGACGACCGCGGCACCGACCCGGTCGGCGGCGATCAGCGCCAGTTCGGCCACCGTGCGGCACTGGAACACCTCACGGGGGCTGACCTCGACGCCGCGGGCGCGGGCCCGGGAGACCACCTGGATGGAGCGGATGCTGTCGCCGCCGACGGCGAAGAAGTCGTCGTCGACACCCACCCGGTCCACGCCGAGGACCTCGGCGAAGACGGCGGCGAGGGTCTCCTCGACCTCGTTGGACGGGGCGCGGTACACCTCGCCCTTGAACACCGGCGCGGGCAGGGCCGCGCGGTCCAGCTTGCCGTTGGGGGTCAGCGGCAGCCGGTCCAGGACCACGAACGCGGACGGGACCATGTACTCCGGCAGCCGGGCGGAGACGAAGCGGCGGAGCTCCTGCACCGAGACGCCGGCGGTGAGGTCCATGCTGTTCTTCTTGGCGGGGGTGTCGTCCGCGGTGCGGGCCGGGACGACGTAGCCGACGAGCTGCTTGCCGGCGCCCTTGGCGTCGCGGACCAGGACGGCCGCCTGCTCGACGCCCGGGTGGGCGGTGAGCGCGGCCTCGATCTCGCCCGGCTCGATCCGCAGGCCGCGGATCTTCACCTGGGAGTCGCCGCGGCCGACGTACTCGAGCGTGCCGTCGGCGTTCCAGCGGGCCAGGTCGCCGGTGCGGTACATGCGGGAGCCGGCCGGTCCGAACGGGTCGGCGACGAAGCGTTCCGCCGTGAGGGCGGGCCGGCCGCGGTAGCCGCGGCCCACGGAAGCGCCGGCCACGTACAGCTCACCGGGGACACCCGGCGGGACCGGGGTCAGGCCCGCTCCGAGCACGTACGCCCGGACGTTCTCCAGCGGTGCGCCGATCGGCGCGCCGGCCGCGCCGGTCCACTCCTCGCCGCCGGCCAGGGAGAAGGCCGTGGCGTAGAAGGACTCGGTCTGGCCGTAGCCGTTGACCACGCGGACGCCGGGGAAGGCGTCCCGGGCGCGGGCCACCAGCGAGGCCGGCAGGGCCTCGCCGGCGAACACCAGGGTGTCCACGCTCGTCTTGCCCGCGATCCGGTCCAGCAGTTCGGCGAAGACCGAGGGCACGGAGCTGATCACGCTGCCGGACCAGCCGTCCCGTTCGCCCAGCTCCAGCACGTCGCGGACCACCTCGACGCTGCCGCCCGTGGTCAGGGCGGTCATGACCTCGAAGACCGAGACGTCGAAGTTGACGGAGGTGCCGGCGAGGATCCGGGCGCCCGGCTCGATGCCCAGGGCCGCCACCAGGCCCGGGAGGGCGCTGGTGACGTTCCCGTGGGTGACGGCCACGCCCTTCGGCACGCCGGTGGAGCCGGAGGTGTACATCACGTACGCCAGGTTGTCCGGCCGCGGTGCGGCCGGTACAGCAGTCGCCTCACCCTCTGTCAGGTCGATCTCCGCGAGGCGGAGTTCGGGGACCTCGTGCTCCGGCAGCACCCGGGCTGCTTCCTCGTCGAGGAGGAGCAGTTCGGGGGCGGCCTGCTCGAGCATCAGGCCCAGGCGTCCGCTGGGGAAGCGGGAATCGATCGGCAGGTAGGCGGCGCCGGACTTGAGGATGCCCAGCATGGCGACCACCAGGTCGGCCGAGCGGGACAGCGCCAGGCCCACGACGGACTCCTGCCGCACGCCCCGCTCCCGGAGGGCGCGGGCCAGCCGGTTCGCGCGCTCGTCGAGCTCGCGGTAGGTCAGCGACTGCTCGCCGAAGACCACGGCGACGGCGTCGGGGGCGGCGGCGGCCTGCTGCTCGAACAGCCCGGTCACGGTCGCGGCGGCGGCCGGCAGGGCCGGGGCGGCGGGGCCGGAGAAGGCGGCCAGCAGCTCCTGCTCGCCCGGCACCAGCACGTCCACCGAGGTGATCTTGCGCTCCGGGGCGGTCACGAGCTGCCGGACGACCTGCACGAAGCGGTCGGCGAGCTTCTCGATCGTGCTCCGGTCGAAGAGGTCGGTGGCGTACTCCAGGTAGCCGATCACGCCGGTGCCGGGGATGTCGCCCATGTTGAAGAACAGGTCGAACTTGGCGGTGGAGGTGAACGAGGGCTCCCACGTCACCTGCAGCCCGCGCATCTCGAAGTCTTCGCGGGTGATGTTCTGCCAGGCGAACATCACCTGGAACAGCGGGTGGTAGGCGGTGGAGCGCTCCGGGTTGAGGAGCTCCACCAGCCGCTCGAACGGCGCTTCCTGGTTGTCGTACGCGGTGAGGGCCTTGCCGCGGACCTGGCGCAGCACCTCCTCGAAGGAGGGGTTGCCGGACAGGTCGGCGCGCAGCACCCAGGTGTTGACGAAGAAGCCGACCAGTTCGGCGAGTTCGGCGTCGGTGCGGTTGGCGATCGGGGAGCCCATGGTGATGTCGTCGCCGCTGCCGAGCCGGCTGAGCAGCACGGACAGGGCCGACTGGAGCACCATGGACGCGGTCGCGCCGTGCGCCCGGGCCAGGTCCTCGACGGCGGCCGACAGCTCGGGGTCGAGGCCGAACTCGACGACGTCGCCCTGGTGGCTGGGGGCCGGCGGGCGGGGGCGGTCGGCCGGCAGCGGCAGCGGCTGCGGCACACCGGCCAGTTCCTGCTTCCAGTAGGAGGCCTGGGCGGTGAGGACGCTGTCCGGGTCGTCGGCCTCGCCGAGCAGCTCGCGCTGCCACAGCGTGTAGTCGACGTACTGGACCGGGAGTTCCTGCCAGTCCGGCGCGTGGCCGTCCAGCCGGGCGGCGTAGGCGGCGCCCAGGTCGCGGGCGAGCGGGGCCATGGACTCGCCGTCGACGGCGATGTGGTGGATCACCAGGACCAGGCGGTGCTCCTCGGCGCCGGAGCGCACCAGGGCGGCCCGGACCGGGATCTGCGTCGCCATGTCGAACGGGTCCTCGAGGACCTCGGCGACGGCCTCGGCCACCCCGTTCACCGACACGTCGACGAGCGGGATGTCCAGGTTCACCTCCGCCGCCGGGACGACCTGCTGGTACGGGGTGCCGTCGGCGTCCTCGGCCATCAGGGTGCGCAGGGTCTCGTGCCGGGCGACCAGGTCGCGGACGGCGGCGCGCAGCGCGTCGACGTTCAGCAGGCCGGCCAGGCGCAGCACGAAGGAGTGGTTGTAGGTGGACGAGGGGCCTTCGAAGCGGTCCACGAACCACAGGCGGCGCTGTGCGTAGGACAGCGGCACCCGCTCCGGGCGGGTCTCGGCGCGGCGCAGCTGCGGCCGGGCCGGGCCGGTGGTCGTCAGGTGGCGGGCGAGTTCGGCGACGGTGGGTGCGTCGAAGACCAGCCGGACGCGGACCTCCGCGCCGAGGGCGGCGCGGATCCGGTTGACGAGGCGGGTGGCGAGCAGCGAGTGGCCGTTGCGGGCGAAGAAGTCGTCGTCGATGCCGATCCGGTCCACGCCGAGGACCTCGGCGAACAGGCGGCACAGCACTTCCTCGTTCGCGTTGCGCGGGGCCCGGTACGCGACGCCGGTGAACTGCGGTTCGGGCAGCGCGGCCCGGTCCACCTTGCCGTTGGGCAGCAGGGGGAACTTGTCCAGGGTGACGAACGCGGACGGCACCAGGTGGTCGGGCAGCCGCGCGGACGTGTAGCCGCGGAGGTTCTCGGGCGCCTCGGTCCCGGCCGGGACCACGTAGGCGGCGAGGTACTTGGAGCTGCTCTTGCCCTGGCCCTCGCGGGCCACGACCAGGGCCTGGCCCACCGCGGGGTGGTCGGTCAGGACCGCTTCGACCTCGGCGGGCTCGACGCGGACGCCGCGGATCTTGACCTGGCCGTCGCCGCGGCCGACGTACTCCAGCCGGCCGTCGGAGGTCCAGCGGGCGAGGTCGCCGGTGCGGTACATGCGGGAGCCGGCGGGTCCGAACGGGTCGGCGACGAAGCGTTCCGCCGTGAGGGCGGCCCGGCCCCGGTAGCCGCGGCCCAGCGAGGCGCCCGCGACGTAGAGCTCTCCCGTCACGCCCGGTGGGACCGGGGTCAGGCCGGCGCCGAGGACGTACGCCCGGACGTTGCCGAGGGGCTCGCCGATCGGCGCACTGGCGCCGCCGGTCCACTCCTCGTCGCCGCCGAGGGAGAAGGTGGTGGCGTAGAAGGACTCGGTCTGGCCGTAGCCGTTGACGACGCGGACGCCGGGGAAGGCCTCCCGGGCCCGGGCCACCAGCGAGGCCGGCAGGCCTTCACCGGCGAACACCAGGGCCTGCGGGCTGATCCGGCCCGGCAGGTCGTCCAGGAGCTCGGCGAACGCCGAGGGGACCGAGCTGATCACGTCGGCCGACCAGTCGTCGCGCTCGGCGAGGGCGAGCACGTCGCGGACGATCTCGACGCTGCCGCCGGTGCAGAGCGAGGAGAAGATCTCGAACACCGAGACGTCGAAGTTGATCGACGCACCGGCCAGCATCCGTGCGCCCGGCTGCACGCCGAGGGCGGCGACCAGGCCCGGCAGGGCGTTGGCCACGTTCCGGTGGGTGACGGCCACGCCCTTGGGGATGCCGGTGGAGCCGGAGGTGTACATCACGTACGCCACGTTGTCCGGGTGCAGGGTGACCGCCGGGGCGGTCGCGGCTCCTTCGCCGGCGCCGGCGGCGAGTTCGTCGAGGAACAGCCGCGGGATGTCGGCGGGCGGCAGCACGCCCTGGGCGGCGGCGTCGGTGAGGATCAGCGAGGGTGCCGCGTCGGACAGGATGAACTCGAGCCGGCGGCTCGGGTACTCCGGGTCGATGGGTACGTAGCCGGCACCGGACTTCAGTACGCCGAGCAGGGCGACGACCAGGTCCAGGGAGCGCGGCAGCGCGACCGCGACGACCGACTCGGCGCCCACGCCTCGGCCGGCCAGGCCGTTCGCCAGGCGGTTCGCCCGCTCGTCGAGCTCCCGGTAGGTCAGCGCCTGCCCGTCGCACACCACGGCGGGGGCGTCGGGGGTCGCGGCGGCCTGCTGCGCGAACAGGGCGGTAACGGTGGTCTCGGGGACCGGCACCGAGGTGGTGCCGACACCGCGCAGGATCTGGTCCCGCTCGGCGTCCGCGAGGACGTCCACCGCGCCGACCGGCATGTGCGGGGTGGCCACCAGCTGGGCCAGGACCCGCTCGAAGCGCTCGGCGAGGACGTCCACCGCGGCCCGGTCGAGCACGTTGCGCTGGAACTGGAGGGACAGCTGGAGGTTGGGGTCGGCGTCGGCCATGACGGTCAGCGGGTAGTGGGTGCCGCTGAAGGGGGTGATGCCGGTGATGGCGACCCCGGAGGAGGCGTTGGCCTCGCTCAGGCCGACGTGGTCGACCGGGTAGGACTCGAACACGACGATGGTGTCGAAGAGGGTGCTCGTCCCGGCGGCCTGGTAGATCTCGGTCAGGCCGTAGTGGTGGTGGTCGAGCAGTGCGCCCTGCCGGTTCTGCAGCGCGTCGAGCAGCTCGGCGAAGGTGTCGCCGGGGGCGGCCGGCACCCGCACGGGCAGCGTGTTGATGAAGAGGCCCACCATGGACTCGACGTCCTGGACGGCCGGCGGGCGGCCCGAGACGGTGGCGCCGAACACCACGTCCGGGCGGCCGGTCAGCTGGCCCAGCAGGACCGCCCAGGCGCCCTGGACCAGGGTGTTCAGGGTGACCCCGAGGTCGGCGGCGCAGGAGGACAGGCCGAGGGCGAGCTCGGCCGAGAGGGGCACCTCGACGAGGCCGACGTCGTCGCTGTGCGTGTCGCCGCCCTTGTCGGGCACCAGCAGGGTCGGCTCGTCGAAGCCGTCGAGCTCGTTCGCCCAGGCCAGGGCGGCGGCGTCGCGGTCCTGCTCGGCCAGCCACACCAGGAACTCGCGGAATCCGCGGACCCGCGGCAGGGCGGTGGCGTCGCCCGCGGAACCGTACAGGCGCAGCAGGTCCTGCATCAGCCAGGGCACCGACCAGCCGTCGAACAGCACGTGATGGGCGGTGAAGACCAGCGCGGAGCGGTCGGGCCCGCGGGTGACCAGGGTGATGCGGAGCAGCGGCGGGCTGACCGGGTCGAACCGCTGGTTGCGGTCCTCGACGAGGAACCTCTGGAACTCGGCCTCGTCCTTGCCGGTCATGTCCAGGTGCCGCCACGGCAGTTCGACCTCGTCGAGGACGAGCTGCACCAGGTCGCCGGCGTCGTCGGAGACGAAGGCGGTGCGCAGGTTGGCGTACCGGTCGAGCAGGGCCTGGCCGGCCGCGCGCATGCGGGCGGCGTCCACCGGGCCGGACAGGTGGTACGCGAACTGCATCTGGTAGGCGTCGTAGGTGGCGTCGGACAGCATGGACTCGAAGAGGAGCCCGTTCTGGAGCGGGGTGAGCGGCCATACGTCGGTCAGCGACGGGTAGGCGGCCTCCCAGCGCTCCAGTTCGCTCTGGCGGACGGAGACCAGCGGTACGTCGGAGGGGGTCAGGCCGCCGGCGCCGGGCCGGGCGGCGTGCCGGACGACGCCCTCGAGGGCGGTCTGCCACAGCTGGGCCAGCTGCTCGACGTCCTCGCGGGCGAGGATCCCGGTCGGGAAGCCGAACCGGGCGGTGAGCTGCCCGGAGTCGGTGACCAGCGCGTTGATCTCCAGGGTGGACATCACGGGCATGTCGGCGTCGGGGACGGCGATGAGCTCGTTGGTGCCGGGGGCCTGGGTCCAGCCCAGCCCGCGCAGCTCCTCCGGCATGTCGGCCGAGTTGAACACGCCCAGGTAGTTGAAGGCGATCTGGCCGGTCGGGTGCTCGGCGAGCACCGCGGCGGTGTCCTCGTTGAGGTAGCGCAGCAGGCCGTAGCCGAGGCCCTTGTCGGGGATGCGGAGCAGCTGCTCCTTGACGGCCTTGACGACACGGCCGGTGGCGGCGCCGCCGGCGAGGGCGTCCTCGACGTCCGCGGTGCCGATGTCCAGGCGGACCGGGAACATGCTGGTGAACCAGCCGACGGTGCGGGAGAGGTCGGCGCCGGGAACGACGCCCTCCTCGCGGCCGTGGCCCTCCAGCTTGACCAGGAGCGAGGACTCGTCGATGCCGCGGCCCTGGCGCCAGCGGGCCACCGCCACGGCCAGCGCGCTGAGCAGGCCGTCGTTGACGCCGCCGCGGAAGGCGGCGGGGACGTCGGCGAGCAGGGCCTCGGTGACCGCGGCGGGCACCTTCAGCCAGACGTAGTCGACCGAGGAGATGACGTCGACGGCGGGGTCGACGTCGCGGGAGCCGAGCAGCGGGTCCGGGCCCTCGACCACGGACTTCCACAGGTCCAGCTCGGCGATGCGCTCGGGGCTCTGCGCCTCGTCGGCCAGGGCCTTGGTCCAGCGGCGCACCGAGGTGCCGACCGCCGGGAGCCCGGGGGCCTTGCCGTCGCGGATCCGGCCCCAGGCCTCGGCGAGGTCCGGCAGCAGGATGCGCCAGGACACGCCGTCGACGACGAGGTGATGGAGGCTGATGAGGAGGCGGCCCGCGCCCTGGCCGGCGTCGAACCAGACGAACTGGGCCATGACTCCGGCGGCCGGGTCGAGGCGGCCGGTGGCCGCGTCGAGTTCCTCGGTGGCGCGGGCGTACCAGGCGTCGTCCCAGGCGCCGTCCCACTCGATCCGGTGGACGAGGGAGGCGATGTCGACGGAGCCGGGCGCCTCGACGGTCATGCCGCCGTCGACGAGCCGGGAGCGGAGCAGGTCGTGGCGGTCCCAGACGGCGGCCAGGGTGGCGGTCAGGCCGTCCCGGTCGATGCCGGCGGGCAGGTCGGCCACCGTGGACATGGTGAACCGGTGGTATCCGCCGCCGAGTTCGAGGAGGTAGCGGGCCACGGGCAGCAGCGGCATGAAGCCGACGCCGCCGCCTTCGAGCTCTTCCAGGACGACCGCGGTGCCGACCCGGCCGGCGGCCACGGCCGCGAGCTCGGCGACGGTGCGGCACTGGAAGACCTCGCGGGGGCTGACCTCGACGCCGCGGGCGCGGGAGCGGGAGACCACCTGGATGGAGCGGATGCTGTCGCCGCCGATGGCGAAGAAGTCGTCGTCCACGCCGACCCGGTCGACGCCGAGGACCTCGGCGAAGACGGCGGCGAGGGTCTCCTCGACCTCGCCCGCGGGGGCGCGGTAGACCTCGCCCTTGAAGACGGGTGCGGGCAGGGCGGCCCGGTCGAGCTTGCCGTTGGGGGCCAGCGGCAGCCGGTCGAGGACCACGAAGGCGGACGGGACCATGTACTCCGGCAGCCGCGCGGACACGAACTTGCGCAGTTCGGCCATGGAGACGCCGGCGGTGAGGTCGACGTGCAGGTCGCCGATGCTCTCGGCGGAGCCCGCGTCGTGGCCGAGGACGCCGACCGGGACGACGTAGCCGACGAGCTGCTTGGCGCCGCCGCGCTCGAAGACGGTGACCACGGCGTGGGAGACGCCGGGGTGGGCGGTGAGCGCGGCCTCGATCTCGCCCGGCTCGATCCGCAGGCCGCGGATCTTGACCTGGCTGTCGCCGCGGCCCGCGTACTCCAGCCGGCCGTCGGCGTTCCAGCGGGCCAGGTCGCCGGTGCGGTACATGCGGGAGCCGGGGGGCCCGAAGGGGTCGGCGACGAAACGTTCCGCCGTGAGGGCGGCCCGGCCGTGGTAGCCGCGGCCGACGACACCGGAGACGTAGAGCTCGCCCACCACGCCCGGGGGCACCGGGGTGAGGCCGGCGCCCAGTACGTAGGCGCGCATGTTGCCCAGCGGGTCACCGATCGGCACGCTGCTGGCGGCGTCCCACTCCTGCGCGCCGTCGACGGTGAAGGTGCCGGCGTAGAAGGACTCGGTCTGGCCGTAGCTGTTGACCACGCGGACGCCGGGGAAGGCCTCGCGGGCGCGGGCGATCAGCGAGGCGGGCAGGGCCTCGCCGGCGAACACCAGGGTGTCCACGCTGGTCTTGCCGGTGATCTGGTCGAGGACCTCGGCGAACACCGAGGGCACGGAGCTGATCACGTTGCCGGACCAGCTCTCGCGCTCGGCCAGCTCCAGCACGTCGCGGACCACCTCGACGCTGCCGCCGGAGGTGAGCGCGGTGATGATCTCGAAGACCGAGACGTCGAAGTTGATGGAGGTGCCGGCCAGCATCTTCGAGCCGGGGCCGACGCCGACCACCGAGGCCAGCCGCATGACGCCGTTGACCACGCCGTGGTGCGTGATGGCGACGCCCTTCGGGGTACCCGTGGAGCCCGAGGTGTACATCACGTACGCGAGGTTGTCCGGGCGGAGCGGTACGGACAGCGCCGAGGCGTCGGCGCCGTCGAGGTCGAGGTCGCCGAGGAACAGGGTCGGGGCGTCGTGCTCCGGCAGCGTCGCGGCGGTCTCGGCGTCGGTGAGCAGCAGGACCGGGCGGGCCTGGGAGAGGACCAGGCTCAGGCGCCGGCTCGGGAAGCGGGGGTCGATCGGCAGGTAGGCGGCGCCGGACTTCATGATGCCGAGCATCGCGACGACCAGGTCGGCCGAGCGCGGGAGCGCGAGGCCCACCAGCGTCTCCGCCTGCACGCCGCGCTCCACCAGGGCGCGGGCCAGCCGGTTCGCGCGCTCGTCGAGCTCGCGGTAGGTCAGCGACTGCTCGCCGAAGACCACGGCGACGGAGTCGGGGTCGACGGCGACCTGCTGCTCGAACAGCTCGGGGACGGTCACCTCCGGGGTGGAGGCGGCGGTGTGCGCGAAGCCGGCCAGCCGCTCGCGCTCGCCGGGCAGCAGCACGTCGACGGCGCTGACCGGGCGGGTCGGGTCGGCGGCGAAGTGGCGCAGCACCTGGAGGAAGCGTGCACCGATGTTCTCCACGGTGCTGCGGTGGAAGAGGTCGGTGGCGTACTCGAGGACGCACCGCATGCTCTGGTCGGCCGGGTCGACCGCGAAGTTGAACTCGAGGTCGAACTTGGCGGTGTGGGTGGGAACGGCCTCCAGCTCGCCGGTGACACCGGGCAGGTCCAGGACCAGCCGGTCGCTGCTCTGCCAGGTGAACATCACCTGGAACAGCGGGTTGTAGGCGGTGGAGCGCTCCGGGTTGAGCACCTCGACCAGGCGCTCGAACGGCGCGTCCTGGTTGTCGTAGGCGGCGAGCGCCTTGTCCCGGACCCGCTCCAGGACCTCGTCGAAGGACGGGGCGCCGGACAGGTCGGTGCGCAGCACCCAGGTGTTGACGAAGAAGCCGACGAGGTCCAGCAGGGCCTCGTCGACGCGGCCGGCGATGGTGGCGCCGATCGGGATGTCCTCGCCGCCGCCGAGGTGGTGGAGGAGGACGGCGAGCGCGGCCTGCATCACCATCGGGGTGCTCGCGCCGTGGACGGCGGCCAGCCGCTCGGCGGCGGCGACCAGTTCCGGCTCGATCACGAAGTCGACCATGTCGCCGCGGTGGCTGATCACGGCGGGGCGGGGGCGGTCCAGCGGCAGCCGCAGCTGCTCGGGGGCGCCCGCCAGCTCGTCCCGCCAGTAGGCGAGCTGGGCGGCGATGACGCTGTCGGGGTCGCTCTCCTCGCCCAGCATCTCGCGCTGCCAGAGGGTGTACTCCCCGTACTGCACGGGGAGTTCCTCCCACTCGGGGGCCTCGCCGCTCACCCGGGCGGTGTACGCCTCGGCCAGGTCGCGGGAGAGCGGCAGCATCGACTCGCCGTCCGCCGCGATGTGGTGGATGACGAGGACGAGCACGTGCTCGTCCGGTGCGCTGCGCACCAGACGGGCCCGTACGGGGATCTCGGTGGCGAGATCGAAGTGGTGGACGATCTCCCCGGACACCGCGGCGTCCACGCCGTCGGGGCCCGCGACAACGAGCGGAATATCCAGGTCCAGCTCCTCGGCCGGCACGACCTGCTGCGCCGGCACACCGTTCTCGTCGACGACGAAGACGGTGCGCAGGCTCTCGTGCCGGAGGACCACGTCACGCAGTGCGGCGGAAAGCGCATCCGCATCGAGGGTTCCGTTCAAACGCAGCAGGAACGGAACGTTGTAGGTCGCCGACGGCCCCTCGAACCGGTCGATGAACCACAGGCGCTGCTGGGCGAAGGACAAGGGGATCATTTAGCGTCTACTCCTCGATCAGTCGTCCTGCGCAGACGTGGAATTCGGGCAGCAGGACACCACTCGTGCCGGCTGAGGATCAGTCAGCCCGTTTTTCGTTGATGATTGCGGCCATGCCGGCCACGGTCGGCAGTTCGTACAGCTCCTGGGTGGTGACCCGGAATCCGAGCTTGTTGTCGACGAGTGCCAGCAGGCGGGTGGCGCGCAGCGAATTCCCGCCGAGTTCGAAGAAGGAATCGTCCCTGCCGACTTCCGGTCGGTTGAGCGCATCGGACCAGATCAGAGCGAGGTTGCGCTCCAACTCGGTGGCGGGTGCGGTGTACGTGCGGCTCGGCTTGTCCGCTGCGGCGTCGTGCAGCAGCTGGGCGGCGTCCACCGCACCGTAGGCGTCCCTCGGGATGCGGGGCACTGCGACGATCCGAACCGGTACCGAGGAGCTTTGCACACTTTCCGCGATGGCGGCACGCACGGAATCCTGGTCCGTCACATCGGATATGTAGGCGATGAGGATTTCACTCACCCGCAATGTCTGCGGGACGAGTTCCTCGACGATCGACGGATTCTTCAGGTCGAGCCCGACCACCAGGTAGTGGTGGTCCGAGGCCACCGCGTCCAGGAAGAGGCGCAGGCCGCTCTCCTGGTCGATGGAGCGGAATCCGCGGTGCTCGGCGGCCGCCGAGGACTGGGACTTGTTCATGCCCACGCCGGTCCACATGCTCCAGGCGAGGCAGTGCACCGTGCGCTTGCGCTCGTGGCGCCAGTGGTCGGCGAATCCGACGAGGAAGCTGTTCGCGGCGGAATAGGCGCCGAAGGAATGGCCGCCGAATTCGCCGTTGACGGAGCCGAAGAGGACCAGGGAGGCGTTCGGCCGGCTTTCCAGCGCCTTCGCGACGGCCAGCGTGCCGGCGACCTTGGCGCCGTACTGCCGGTCGAAGGTCTCGCGGGTCTCCCGGGCCAGGGTGTGCTTCTCCAGCTCGGACCACTGGCCGGTGGGGTCGGCGGCCGCGAGGTGCAGGACGCCGTCCAGCGGGCGGCCCCAGCGGGCCTCCGCCGCGGCGACGGCGGCCTCCAGGGCGTCCTCGTCGGCGACGTCGAGCTGCTCGTACGCGACCTGGCCGAGGCCGGACAGTTCGGCGAGCCGGGCGGCCTTCTCGCCCTCGGCGGGCGAGCGGCCCACCAGCAGCAGCCGGATGCCGAAGCTCGCGACCAGGTAGCCGGCGATGTCGTGGGCGATGCCGCCGAGGCCGCCGGTGATCAGGTACAGCCCGCCCGGGACCACGGGCTGCGAGGCGAGGCCCGCGCCCTCGTCCTCGGGGACCGGGACGAGCTTGGGCTGCCAGCGCTTGCCGTCGCGCGAGGCGACGACGCCGGTACGGGTCCGGTCGGCGAGCTCGGTGCGCACGGCGGCGGCCCAGTCGATCGGGCAGGGCGTGAGGTCGAGCTGCCGGACGGCCAGCGGGGCGGCCTCGCTGACGGCGGTTCGGACGAGTCCGGGCAGGGCACAGGAGCCCAGGTCGACGGTGTCGCCCTGCTGGACGTACACCGCGCCCGAGGTGACGACCAGCAGCAGCGGGCGGCCGAACTCGCCGTCGGCGAGCACCGAGACGAGGGCGGTGAACTCCTCGGTGGCGGCGGCCAGCCGGTCGGCGGCGGCACCGGAGCGGCTCATCACCGGCAGGGTCAGCACGACCGTGCCGATCTCGCCGTGCCGGGAGGTCACCTCGGTCAGCAGCCGGCGCAGGTCGGTGCGGTCCGTGGCGCGGACGCGGTAGCGGTCCGGGCCGTCCTCGGCGTAGACCGCACCGCGGCGGGCCGCGACGACCTGCCCCTGGAGGTCCAGCCACTTGACGTCCAGGTCGGCGCCGAGCGCGAGCGTCACACCGGATGCGGCGGCGGCCGCGGAGTCTGCGTTCTCGGGGGCCGCGGGGGCCGCGGCGGCCGTGGCGGCCGCCGGTTCGGGCAGCTGCACCCACTGCCGGCCGAACAGCCAGGTGTCCTCGCCCTCCTCCTCGGCGGCGGACCCGGAGGCGGCGGCCAGCCGGTCGGCGAACGCACCGGCGCGCAGCGCGGTGACCAGCGCGGCCCGCTGGACCTTGCCGCTGCCCGTCTTGGGGAACTCCGCCTCGGTGACGGGGATGATCAGGTCGGGCGAGACGCCGGCCTCGCGGACCAGGATGGCGCGCACCTCGGCGGCGGTCCGGTCCAGCGTGTCGGCGTCCCAGCCGGTCGGGACGAAGAAGACCGCCAGGTCGTCGGAGCCGGCGCCGGGCTCGCGGACGCCGACGGCGGCGGAGAAGGTCACCCGCACCCCGTCGACCCGCTCGACGACGCTCTCCAGCTCGTGGGCCATGTAGTTGATGCCGCGGACGATGATCTGGTCCTTCTTGCGGCCCGCGATGACGACCTCGCCGTCGTGGACGAAGGCCAGGTCGCCGGTGCGGAACCAGCCCTCGGAGTCGTAGGCCTCGCGGTTGGCCTCCTCGTTGGCGAAGTAGCCGCGCATGATCGTGGGGCCGGTGATGGCGAGCTCGCCCATCCGCCCCTCGGGGAGCACGGCTCCGTTGTCGTCGACGATGCGGATCCGCACGCCGGGGATCGGCCGGCCGACCCGGGACAGCACGACCGCGTCCTCGTGGCCGGGGTCGAGGTGGCGTACGTTCCCCTGGAGCGAGGCCGGGTCGATCGCGACGGTGCCGGCTGTGCGGTCCTCGCGGCTCTGCCGGGTGTAGGTGACGCCGGAGCAGGTCTCGGACATGCCCCAGCAGGGGACGATCGCGTCGGCCGGCAGCCCGTGCGGGGCCAGCAGCTCCAGGAAGCGGTGGCTGGTCGCCGCGACGACCGGCTCGCCGGCGTCGGAGATCTCCCGCAGGCTGGAGAGGTCCCAGGAGCCGGCCCGGATCTCGTCCGCGCGCTCGTTGATCAGCGCGAAGGCGAAGTTCGGCGCCCAGACGTTGGTGGCGCGGTAGCGCTCGATCCAGTCGAGCCACTGCAGCGGGTCGGCGAGGAAGTGGTTGATCTTGGCGTTGACGTGCATGCACTGCAGGAACACGTCGCGGACGTTGTAGTAGGCGACCGTGACGTGGTCGAAGGGCATCCAGATGAGGCTGACGTCCTCGCTGGTGAGCCCGCAGTGCCGGATGACCGAGTGGGAGCGGGCCACGACGCTCGCGTTGGTGTGCTGCACGCACTTGGGGACGCCGGTGCTGCCCGAGGTGAGCAGGTTGAGCACCGGGGAGTCGGCGGTCGCGGGGAACCAGTCGTGGTCGGGCTCGTGGCCGGCGAGGTCCTCGGCCGTCAGGATGCGGACGTCCGGCTCGTTCCAGAGCTCGCGTACGCCGGCCAGCGCGCCCGCGGTGGCCGCGTCGGTGACGAGCACCGGCCGGCCGAGCAGGTTCCAGGCACCCAGCAGCTTGCGGTTGACCTCGTTCGGGGTGGTGTAGGAGGTGGCCACGGCGACCGGGGTCGGCACGAAGCCGCCGAGCACGCAGGCCCAGAAGGCGGTCAGGTAGCCGCGGTTGTCGTCGAACACGAACAGCGCGGCGTCGCCCGGCTTCAGGCCGGCCGCGCGGAAGCCGGCCAGCACCCGCTCGGCCGAGGCGAGCAGCTCGGCGTAGGTCTGGAAGACGTCCTCCTCGCCGGCCCGCAGGTAGACGGTGCCCTTGCCGGGGGCCTGCTCGGCCGCCGCGCGCAGGGCTTCCTGCAGGGTGGCCGGGGCGCCGGCGGGAACGATCAGGTCGCCGCCGTAGAGGTCGGCGGCCGGGCCGGCCGGCAGCTCGTCCGCCGCGGCGGGGGCGGTGTCCGCCACCGGCGCCGGGTCGGGCTGCCGCACCGGGGCCGGGCCCGGGGCCGCGGCCGGGGCGGGCTGTGCCGCAGCCGGCTCGGAGGCCCGCACCTTGCGGGCGACGGCTACCGCGTCGAAGACTCCGGGGACGTCCTTGGCCGCGGCGGTGAGGGCGGCGAGAGCCTCGTCGCCGAGCAGCTCGGGGGCGGTCATGCGGTCCTCCCGTGGGTGTTCAGGATCTTGCTGCTGATGACCGAGACCACGTCGGCCGGCGATTCGAGGAAGTAGAAGTGGCCGCCGGGGTAGAGCTCGGTGCCGAACTCGGCGGTGGTGAAGTCCCGCCAGCGCTCGACGTGTTCGAGCGGCGCCCGCGGGTCCTCCTTGCCGGTGAGGACGGTGATCGGGATGTCCAGCGGGGCGGCGTCGACGGCCGGCTCGTGCTGCTCCCAGAGGGCGAAGTCCGCGCGGAGCGTGAAGAGGAGGGAATCCATGACGTCCTCGTCCTCGGCGATCTCGGGGTCGAGGCCGCCGAGGGCGACGATCTCGGCCGCGAGGTCCTCGTCGGAGAGGTCGTGCAATCGACGCAGGCCGCTCTCCCCCGGGGCCGGCTGCGCCGACAGGAACAGCTGCTCCGGTCCGCGGCCGCCGCGCGCCCGCAGCGCCTTGGTCAGCTCGTAGGCGAGCGAGGCGCCGCCGGAGTGCCCGAAGAAGGAGAACGGGCCGTCGAACACCGGGCGCAGCGCGTGGCTGAGCACGTTGACGAGCGGTGCGACCTCGGTGAACGGGTCCTCCGCGATACGGTTCTGACGGCCCGGCAGCTGCACGGCGATCAGCTCGATCTGCGGCGGGAGCAGTCCGACCCAGTCGGCGTAGGCGGCCGCACCGGCGCCCGCGTGCGGGAAGCAGATCAGCCGGTGGGTCTGTTCCTGGCGCTTCGCGCGCCAGATGTAGGGGCTTTCGGGGACCAGTTCCTGGCTTTCCAACGGCAGCATCTGCTGGCTACTCCTCGCTCCGGCGAAGGTTTTCTGTACGGGAAGACGGCGGTTCGGCACACCGGCGCGGGTCACACCACGGCGCACGGCATCAACAAATTCCGCGATCTGAAGATCGACAGCAAAGCTGTCCGAATGAACCTTACGCTCCCCCCTGGCGCGAAGTCGTCAGTGCAAGTCGGGTAATCCGGCCCCTCACGACGCCCACACCCTCATGCGAACGCGCCATCGGAGTCAAGCTCCTTTCGCGGCGCCCCCGGCACCCCGGAGGGCTGCCCGGCGAGAGGACCGGCCGGTTCCGTCCCGTCGACAGGACAGAACCCGCCAAGCCCCGTCACCGCATGGACACCGGCGGATTCCCGGGCTTATCTCATAAGACGTCAATGCGGATCTGCGAGGGTATTTCGATGGAGTACGGGATTCTGGGACCCGTGGAAGTGCGGGACGGCGGCGCCGATATTCCGCTGGACGGGCCCAAGCAGCGAACGGTTCTGGCGGCCCTGCTCATCGCCGAAGGCTCTTTCCTTCCGGACACGGAACTGAGCCGGTTCCTGTGGGGGGAGCGTCCGCCGCGGACGCTGAACGCGCAGATCTACACCTACGTATCGCGGATTCGCCGGACGCTCGGCCCGCGGGCGGTCATCAACCGCGGTCCGCACGGATATCTGATGGAGATCGGGGCCGCTTCCTTCGATCTCGCCGAATTCCGGAAACTCGCCCTGCGGGGTCAGTTGGAGCTGGTCGCCGGGCGGTATCCGGAGGCCTCCGGACTGCTGCGGGCGGCCCTGGCGCTGTGGCGGGGGCCGGTGCTGGCCGATGTCTCGGAGCAGCTGGCCGCCTCCGAGGGGCCGCCCATCGAGGAGGCCCGGATCTCGGCGCTGGCGAGCCGCATCGAGGCGGACCTCGCGGTCGGCATGCACCAGCAGGTGCTGCCCGAGCTGACCCGGCTGGTCGGCCAGTACCCGCTGCACGAACGTTTCCGCGCCCAGCTGATGACGGCGCTGTACCGGTGCGACCGGCAGGCCGAGGCCCTGGCGCTGTACGACAGCGGCCGGCGGATGCTCGCCGGCGACCTCGGCCTGGAGCCGGGGCCGCTGCTGCGCGAGGTGCACCAGGCCATCCTGAGCGCCGACCCCGTGCTGCACCGCCCCTCCGGCCGGCCATGGCCCTCCCGGTCCGGTTAGACCGACACCCCCAGCTGGGCGAAGTACTCGTACTGCGTGGGCAGCGCGTCGACCAGGGCCCGCGCGGTGTCCCTGACCTCGGCGAACTGACGGCGTGCGGCCTCCTCGTCGGCCAGGGACACCGCCGACGACGCCCGCAGCGGCATGGCGCCGGTGCCGAGCAGGATGCAGGCGTACGAATCCGGGGTCAGCCGGGGACGGGCCGCGGGGCCGCCGTCCGCCGCGTCCGGCATCCGCACCCGCCACCCCTCGATGCGCTCGGCCAGCGCCCGGGGCAGGGACCGGGTCTTGGTGTCCCGCCAGTACTGCGAGTCCTCCCGCGCCGCGCCCCGGTAGTGCAGCGCCAGGAAGTCCCGGGCATCGTCCGTCACCCGGGCCACCGAGGCGTTGTAGGCCTCGCGCAGCTCCGGCTGCCAGTCGGCCGACGGGAAGTTCCGGACCAGCTCCTCGACCGCGTGGTGGACGAACGAGGCCCCCGAGGTGGCGAGCGGTTCCACGAAGGAGGCCGAGGCGCCGACGGCCACGCAGTTGTTCTTCCACGCCTGCCGGCTGCGGCCGAACCGGAGCGTGCCGTGCACGGCCTCCACCTCGGCCGCCTCCGGGCCCACGAAGGCGCGCAGGGCCCGCTCGGCCTCCTCCGCGGTGCAGTAGTCCCGGGCGTAGACGTAGCCCGTGCCGAGCCGGCTGACCAGCGGAATCGTCCAGATCCAGCCCGCGCTGCGGGCGGTCGCCGTGGTGTAGGGGGCGATCCCGCGCGCCCTCATGTCCGCGGGGACCTGGAGTGCGACCACGCTGTCGTTGGGCAGCACGCCCTGGTAGGAGACGAAGGGGACGCGCAGGGCCCGGTTGATCAGCAGGCCCTGGAAGCCGGTGCAGTCGATGAACAGGTCGCCGTGGACCTCCCCGTGCTCCCTGGTGACCAGGTGGCCGATCCAGCCGCGCTCGTCCAGGCGCACCTCCGCGACCTCGTCGACGAGGCAGCGCACGCCGCGGTCCAGGGCGTACCCGCCGAGGTATTCGGCGAGCAGCGCGGCATCGAGGTGGTAGGCGTAGGGGAGGTGCCCGCCGCCCGTGCCGTCCCGGCCGGGGCCGGCGGTCGGCGAGCCGTCGAGGTGCCGCGGGCTGCGTCCCGCGTCGCACAGCGAGGCCACCACGAAGCAGTCCCGGTCGAACCGGCCGCTCGGCCCGTTGTGCAGCCACCATTCCGTCAGCGGAAAGCCGTCGGCCGACGGGGTCTGCTCGAACGGGTGGTAGAAGTGCTGCCCGGGACGGTTCCAGTCCTGGACCCGGACGGCCAGTTTGTACGCGGCATTGCAGGCCGGCATCCAGTCCTCTTCGGCGAGGCCGAGGAAATCGAAGAACCGCCCGATATCGCTGAAGGTCGTCTCGTCGGGCAGGGGGCCGGCATCACCGGATCCGTTCTCGATCAGTGTGACGGAAATCCGGTCTCCGAATGCGGCTTTGACATAGGAAGCGGTCATCCAGCCTGCGACTCCGCCACCGACGATCACAACGTTCTCGGGGTTCCGCGTACCCACGACAGCACCTCAGTTCATACGGCCACTTACGTACACAACCCAATGTGACATTCGGTTCTACGAACCATCTATATATGTCCTGTCGGACTGCCTGGCGGGAGCCTTCGTCCGCCCGTCCGGTGTCCTGTCGACGGGACGGGCGGGCACCGTCGCGGGCTGCGGCGAACTGGTCAAGGAACGGGTGGGGTGGCGATGATGAAGGCGGCCCCGGTAAGGAAATCTGCGCTGCGCGCTCACGTTCCGATTCACGGACGGAATCCGTACACCCACTCCGAAGGAAGGGCACACACCCGATGCACTCGACCGAACTTGACGTGCAGGCCTATCAGACGGCGGAGCGGCTTCTCCGGCACAACCGAAAAGAACTCGTCCGCAGTGACAAAGTGAAGCCGCGGTGGATTGAAGCCGGCAGCCGTTTCTGGTACACGGTCGGCACGGCCGAGGGAAAGAGGTTCGTCCTCGTCGACCCGAAGACCGGCACCCGGACGCCCGCCTTCGACCACGAGCGCCTGGCGGCCGCGCTGGCCGCGGCCTCGGGCCAGGAGGTCGACGCCGCGGCGCTGCCCTTCCCGGCGATCCAGCCGGTCACCGGAGCGGTCGAGTTCGACGCCTTCGGTGAGCACTGGCGGTGCCGCCTGGACCACTACGCGGTGGAGAAGGCCGACGGCGAGGCTCCCGGCAACCCCCTGGCCGTCCCCGCCCCGGACCGCAAGCACGCCGTCTACCGGGCCGGGCACGACCTGCGGGCCCGGTCGCTGGACGGAGCCCGGGACTGGGCGCTGACCTCCGACGGCACCGAGGGCCAGGACTACGGCGCCAACCCCGACTACCTCATGTACTCGACCCTGCTGGGGAAGATCGGGCTGCCGCACCTGCCGCCCGCCGTGGCATGGTCCCCGGACTCGGCCCGGGTGCTGACCCACCGCACCGACCAGCGCGGCGTCCGCCGGACCCAACTGGTGGACACCGCCCCGGCGGGCGGCGGCGAACCGGGCCTGCTCTCCCCGCGCTTCGCCGTCCCCGGCGACGAGCACATACCGCTCGCCGAGTTCGTCGTGTTCGACATCGCCTCCGGCACGTCCACCGTCGCGCAGGGCGAGCCGGTCGGCATGTCGATGATGTCGCCGGTCTTCCAGAAGTGGGCGTGGTGGACCGAGGACAGCTCGGCCGTCTACTACCTCAACCGGACCCGCGACCACCGCACCCTGAGCCTGCACCGCCTCGACCCGGTGTCCGGCGAGGTCCGCACCCTGGTGACCGAGACCGGCGACACCCGGGTGGAGCCCGCGCAGCAGCAGCTCCAGCAGCCCCTGGTCCGCGTCCTCTCCGGCGGCAGCGAGGTGCTGTGGTACTCGCAGCGCGACGGCTGGGGCCACCTCTACCTGTACGGGGCGGACTCCGCCGAGCCGCTCGCGCAGATCACCTCCGGGCCCTGGGGCGTGCAGGAGATCCTGCACGTCGACGAGGAGCAGCGGGTCGTCTACTTCACCGCCTCCGGGCTGGTCGAGGAGAACCCGTACCGCCGGACCGTCTGCAAGGCGGGCCTGGACGGCTCCGGGTTCACCCGGCTCACCGACGACACCCTCGACCACGTCGTCACCGTCCCGCCGAACGCGGAGTACTTCGTCGACTCGGCCTCGGCCGCCGACACCCCGCCGGTCATCACCGTCCGGGACTGGGCCGGCCGGGTCCTCGTCGAGCTGGAGCGCGCCGACATCACCCTGCTCGAGGAGGCCGGCTGGACCGCGCCCGAGCACTTCACCGTCACCTCCGCCGACGGCACCATCGACATCCACGGCCTGCTGTACAAGCCCCACGGCTTCGACCCGGACCGCAGCTACCCGGTCATCGACACCCCGTACGGCCTGCCGACCGCGAACCGGGTGAGCCCCTCCTTCGACCCGGGCTACTACGGCTACGACGCCGAGGTGCTGGCCGCGCTGGGCTTCGTGGTGATCGCGGTGGACGGCCAGGGTTCACCGGGCCGCAGCAAGGCCTTCCACGACGCCTCGTACGGCAACCTGGGCGACGCCTGCGGCCTGCCCGACCACGTGGCGGCGCTGCGCGAACTGGCCGCCACCCGGCCGTGGATGGACCTGGACCGGGTCGGCGTCACCGGCATGTCCTCGGGCGGCTACGCCGCGGTGCGGGCGATGCTCCAGTACCCGGAGCTGTTCAAGGTCGGCGTCGCCGAGTCCGGCATGCACGACTTCCGCCTCCTGGAGCCGGGCCTCGGCGAGGGCTACCACGGCCCCTTCGACGAGGCCGACTACACGGCCACCTCGAACGCGGAGCTCGCGGACCGCCTGGCCGGCAAGCTGCTGCTGATCCACGGCGGCCTGGACGACCGGGTCTCCCCGCAGCTGACCCTGCGGCTGGCCGAGCGCCTGGTGCAGCACGGCAAGGACTTCGACCTGGTGATCGTGCCGGGAGCCGACCACATCTACTTCGGCTACGAGCACTACGTGAACCAGCGCCGCTGGGACTTCCTGGTCCGCAACCTGCTGGGCGTCGAACCGCCGGCCGGCTTCCGGCTGCCGCCGGTGCCGATCGACATGGAGGCGCTGGCCGAGCTGTTCGGCTGAGCCCCCGTCCCGGCGCACAGGTAAAGGTGCCCCCGGCCCGGATCTCTCCGGGCCGGGGGCACCTTTCGTCATGTGCCGCGCCGTCGGTCAGTCCACGAGGGCGCCGAGCGCCTCCTCGACGCGCTGTAGCCAGACCGGGGCGCCGACGTCTGTGAACTTCTGCTGGGCGGTGAGCAGACGGCTGCGCGCCTCGTCGGCGTGACCGCGCTGCTTCGACACCTTGGCGAGGGCCAGGCTGATCTGTCCGGCGGCCAACGGATTGTTGCCCTGCTCAGCGATGTCCTGTGCGTCCACGAGCGTGGTCTCCGCGAGTTCCACGGAGCCCTTGGCGAGCCGGGTCTCCCCGAGACCGAGCAGAGCCATGGCCAGGCCAAGCATGTCGGACTTCTCCTTGACGATGCGCACCGTGCGGAGGAACGACTCCTCGGCCTCGCCCACACTTCCCAGGGCGAGCTGCACCTGGCCGAGCCGGAAGAGTGCCTGCGCGAGATTGCGCGTGACGTTCGGGCCGGTGCTCTCCTCGACCCGGACGGAGTCCAGGGCGAACCGCATCGCCTCCTCCAGCCGTCCTCGGTCCAGCTCGATCGCCGCCATGTTCTGCAGGCTGTGCGCCTCGCACAGGTGGTCCCCCACCTCGCGGAAGACCGGAAGGGCTTCCGTGAGGCGGGCCATGGCGGTGTCCAGGTCACCGCGCTGGCGGTCGATCATGGCCATGCAGCGGAGAGTCCACGCCCGGCCCGTCCGGTTCCCGGCATCCGTGTAGAACCGCAGCGCCCGCTCGAAGTGCGGAGCGGCGGCGTCGTAGCTGCCGAGCATCTCCAGCGTGCCGAGGTTGTAGTGCATCGCCGCCTGGCCGAGCTCGTCGCCGAGGTCGTGCGCAGCACGCAGGGCCTCCTCGCAGCAGGTGCGCCAGTCCTCCTTGTAGTTGCGCATCGAGAAGAAGGTCCCCGACGAGGCCGTCAGGTCCCAGGCGATGTCGGCCACGCCGGCCCGCGCCGCCTGCCGCACCGTGGCCACGATGGCGAGCCGCTCGGCCTCGTACCACTCCAGCGGAGCGGCGAGCAGCTCCTCCATCAGGTGCGGGTCGATCCGCCGTCGCTGGACCCTGCTGTGCGTGACGGTGCTGTTGGGGAACACCGCCTGTACCGCCTCCTCCGCCAAGGTCACGAAGGTCCGCCGGAACCGGTCGACGGCGGCCTGCCGGTCCGGCTCCGGCTCGTCCCGCTCCGCACACTCGGAGGCGTACAGACGCAGCAGGCTGTTGAACCGGTAGCGCAGCTGGCCGGTGGCGTCCATGTTCACCACTTCGAGGAACTGGGCGTCGACCAGGTGCTCGATGAGCCGCTCCGCGTCGAGCACCTCGTTGTTGAGCAGTGCCGCGGCCACCCAGGCGGTGAAGTCCGGTACGTCGAGGAGCCCCAGCCGTCGGAAGAGCCGGGCCGAGTCCGTAGGCAGGTACCGGTAGCTGAGCGCGAAGCTCGCACGGATCTGCGACTCCCCCTGGCTCAGCTCGTCCAGCCTGCGCCGTTCGTCGCTCAGGCGTGACACCAGGAACTTCACCGGCCAGTGCGGCTTGGAAGCGAGCCGGGCCGCGGCTATCCGCAGGGCCAGGGGCAGCTGTTCGCAGAGCTGGACCAGCCGGACGGCGTCCGCGCGCGCCGGGGTGATCCGGCGCTCGCCGACGATCGTCGTCAGGAGCTGTACGGCCTCGCCCTCGGACAACACGCCCAGGTGTACCCGGGCTTGGGACGGCCAGGCGACGAGCTGTTCCATCTGGTCCCGGCTGGTGACCACGACACAGCACTTGCCGCTGCCCGGAAGCAGCGGACGAAGCTGGGTGTAGCTGCGCGCGTTGTCGAGGATGATCAGAACCCGCCGGTCCGCAAGCAGACTGCGGTACAGCGAGACCCGCTCATCGGGCTCCGTCGGGATCTGGTCGGCGGGCACGCCCAGGGCTCGCAGGAAGCGGCTCAGCACTTCGTGCGCCTTGGTCGGATCGTGGTGCTGGTCGTATCCGCGCAGGTCGGCAAAGAGCTGACCGTCCGGGAAGTGCTCGGCGGCGCGGAAGGCCCAGCGGGTGGCCAGCCCGCTCTTGCCGATGCCCGCGGCGCCGGTGATCAGGCCGATGGTGGAGGAGCGGTCTTCCTCCGACGCCGACACCAGGCTGTCCAGGGCGGCGAGTTCCTCCTCGCGCCCGGTGAATCCCGGCACGTCGGGGGGCAGTTCGGAAGGGATCGAGTGCACGGGAACGGCAGACGGACGCTCCGGCGTGGGGGCCACGGCCGCCAGCAGGGGGTCGTCGCGCAGGATCGCGTCGTGCAGCTCTTGGAGATCGGGACCCGGCTCGATACCGAGTTCGTCGATGAGATGGCGGCGGGCCTCGCGGAACGACTCCATCGCGTCGGCTCGGCGACCTGACCGGTACTGCGCCAGCATCAAGTGGTGCCGGAGACGTTCCCGCAAGGGGTACTCGCGGACCCGTGCAACCAGTTCGGGAATGAGTTCCTGGTGCTGGCCCAGTTCGAGGTGGACGAGGGTGGAGTCGTCGTAGGCGTTGAGGCGGTGCTCTTCGAGGCGGTCGGTCTCGTCGTCGATGACCTGGCCGCCCACGCCGGCGAAGGCGGATCCGCGCCAGAGTCCGAGCGCCTGCGCGTAGTGGTGTGCCGCTTCCTGAAGCCGGCCTTCCCTGGTGTGCTGTTCGGCGGACTGCACGAGCCCCGCGAATTCCAGGGAATCGATCCGGTGGCCCTCGGTTTTGAGGAGATAGCCCGGGTGGGCGGTGACGATGACGTCCTCCGCGACGCCCGCGGCCTTGAAGATCTTGCGGAGAGCCGCGATGCAGATGGCCACCTGGGTCCGTGCCGTGGTCGGCGGATTACTGTTCCAGACCGTCTCGACCATGGTGTCCACGGAAACGACACGGCCGGGAGTGAGCAGGAGCAGCGCGAGAATGGCGCGCTGGCGTGCACCGCCGAGCGGTATGTCGTCTTCTCCCGCGGCCACTTCCAGTGGCCCCAGTACCTTAAAGCTGAGTTGTGCCCCCACCTCGCCCCCCGTCCATTGAGTCCTGATCTGCAGCGAACCCCAATGTAGGTCACCAGCAGGGAACTTCCAGCGAGAAGCGTGGGTCGTCGTCACCTTCGGAGCGCCCGATCGGGCGGGTGACGGGAAGCCGGTGCGGGAACGGAGATTCTTCCTCGAACATTCCCTCGGCGGGTGGGTGGATCGCTTGGTGGTACGGGCTACCAGGGGCCGTTGTCGTCCAGCAGCCCGGCGTCTGCGGCAGCCGGCTTCGCGCCCCACGGACCGTTGTCGTCCAGCTGCGCGGCCTGCGGCGCACCCCACGGACCGTTGTCGGCGGCGGAGACTCCCGCGGAGGCGAATATCGCGGTGCCGGCGATCAGGGCGACGGTGAGGGACTTAACGGCGGCCTTGGCGGTGGTGTTCATCATGTCCGTCTCCTTCTCGGTGGGCCGCTGTGGTCTCTGACCTGCGGCTTCTTCCTTCTGCCGAGAAAATTACGGAGGCGCTCTTTCGGGCTGTTATCGCTTCGGCACCGCCCTTCGATAACGGCGATAACAGCGATAACAGGGGGAGGGTTAACCCACCCCCGGACGGAGGATTTCCTGCTACCCGGGCCCCCCTGCCGAGCCGAAGACTTGTGGCAGCGGCAGACGCACTGCCGCAGCAGGAGGTGAAACCCGGAATGACGACATTCGCCGCGGTCGGCCACGGGCCGGCTCACACACAAGTTGTCGACGCACCGCAGGTCGACACCGCCGAGTGCCACATCTGGTCCCTGCGGCCGCTGTCCCGGCCGCAGAACTGGTTCGGGCTCCTCGACAGTGCGGAGCTCACCCGCGTCTCGTCCTTCGCCCACGAGCTCGACCTCGCCCGGTTCGTCACCGGGCGGACCCTCGCCAAGACGGCGTTGGCCAGCCTCGTCGGCACCGGCCCGGAAGCCATCAGCTTCCGGACCCGCTGCCCGGGGTGCGGCGGCGCCCACGGCAAGCCCCAGGTGGTCGGTGCGGGCGCCGGATGGGAGCTGTCCATCACGCACTCCGGCGACATCGTGGCGGTGGCCATCGCCCACCGCAGCCCGCTGGGGGTGGACGTCGAGCGCTTCGAACCCTGGGGCGGCCCAGGACTCCCCCCGGAGTACGACCTGGTGCTCACACCAGCCGAGCGGGCGGCCATCGAGCGGCTGCCCGAGGGCGAGCAGGCACGGGCCGGGCTCACCTACTGGACGCGCAAGGAAGCCGTCCTGAAGGCCACCGGGGAGGGGCTGAACACCCCGATGACCGACTTCACGCTCTCCGGTCCGGACGAGCCGCCGGCGCTGGTGGGCTGGCACGGTCCGGATGCCGGCAGCCGCCCGGTGCCGGCACTGGCCGACCTCTCCCTGGGCGAGGACTACGACGGCGCGGTGGCGGTCCTGGGAGCCCGCTCGGTGCGGGCCACGGTGCACAGCGGCCCGGACCTGATCGCCCGGAGCCGCCCGTCACCGGCCCGCCGCACCGTGGAGCCGGTACGGATCCTCCAGACCGAGCAGTCATTGCCAGGCCGCACGGCGCAGGCCCGCTCACCATCAGGGCTGAAGCACTGACCGGTCGGGCCATCGGGCAGCCGCGCGATCAGAGGCCGCGCGGGCCCCGGCCCCAACCCCGGAGCCCACCATCCCCCCGATAAACCGTCTTTGAAGAGAGAGGCCGCCGGCCATGTCCACGCTGTCCCTTGCCCGCCCCGTCCCGCTGGACCACTTCCGCTCGATGATGAGCGCCTTCCCCTCCGGCGTCTCAGTCATCACCACGTACGACGAGAACGGCTTCCCACGCGGGCTGACGGCCTCGTCCCTGGCGAGCGTGACCGCCGAACCGCCGACCGTCTCGGTCTGCCTGAACACCGGCGGCGACACCCTGCAGGCGCTGCGGGAGCACGGCTCCTTCGCGGTGAACCTGCTGCACGACCGGGGCCGCCGCGCGGCCGGAGTGTTCGCGACGCCGAACACGGACCGGTTCGCGCAGGTGGAGTGGCGCCCGTCGCCCGGGCTCGGCCTGCCGTGGCTCATCGAGGACGCCTTCGTGACCGCCGAGTGCCAGGTGGCCGGGATGCTGGAGATCGGCACCCACACCCTCGTCCTGGGCAGCGTCGTCGAGGTGGCCCAGGAGGCCGGGACCCCGCTGATGTACGGCGGACGCCGGTTCGCGAACTGGCCGGGTGGCGAAATGCCGGGACGGAGTCCGCAGGCGTGACCCGCCACTCCCCCCGGGACGAGTGCGGGCCGTACGGCAGAGGGCACTCGTCGGCGCGTACGCCGGCCACGGCAGTCTCCGGACCCTGCGGGCGATCCCCACCAGGCCGGGTCCACCGCCTCCCCCGACACGATCGGGAGCAGCGCGGTGGCGAGATGCCGGCAGACACCCGGAACACCCGGAACACCCGGACACCCGGACACCGGAAAACACGGATACCCGGCGGGAATCCCCGCCGGGTACCGGAAGAACTCACAGCCTCACCAGGCTGATCGGGTGTGCCGCGACGGCCTACCGGCCGCTCCAGGCGGGCACCCGGGTCATCGTCTCGATATCGGCCGAGAGCCGCTCCAGCACCGGACGCGGGTTCTCGTGCAGGAAGAAGTGGCCGCCGGGGAAGGGGACCAGCTCGCGGCTGCCCAGGGTCTCCTCCCCGTCCCAGGGCCAGGCGTCGGCCTCGGTGACCAGCGGGTCCCGCTCCCCTGTGTAGACGCGAAGGTCGCACGGCAGCGGGGATTCCCGGCGCGCCTCGTGATGGGCCAGGATCTCCATGTCGGCGCGGAGCACCGGCAGGTAGAAGTCGAGGAACTCGGGGTTGTGCCGGAGCTCCGGCGGGAGGCTCTCGGACTGGTCGAGGAGGTTCAGCAGGGCCTCCTCGGTGCTTTCGGCGCCGGCCCGCCAGCGGTCCGGGGAGGGCCTGGACGGCGCCGGCGAGGCCACGGACACCAGGCCGCGGACGGGCCGTCCGCTGTAGTGGCGCAGGGTGCGGCACAGCTCCCAGCCGATCACCGCGCCCATGCTGTGGCCGAGGACGACCATCGGCAGGGCGGGGTTGGGCAGGGTTTCGAGGGCGGTGACTATGCCGTCCACGACCTCGGCCATGCGGGTCAGCGGCTCCTCGGTGAGGCGGCTTCCGTGACCGGGGAGTTCGACGGCGAGGACCTCGGTGCCGGTGGGCAGCGAGGGGGCCCAGTCGCGGTACAGGTGGGCGGCGCCGCCGGCCGGCGGCAGACAGAGCAGGCGCCGGCGCGCGGTGGCCGGGGTGGTGCGGGGGGCGTACCAGGTCTTCAGCCAGTCGGCTGGCTCCGCGTGCGGACTGCCGTACATCGGCGGGGCTCTCCCTCTTCCTCGTGTGTCAGGTCTTCGCGGTGAGCGGCGTCCCGGGACGGCCGGTCACCGGCACCGCCGGTTCGAGGCGGTGGGCGCTCAGCCACTCGTAGTAGGGCAGTTGTTCGGCGTACAGCTCGGCCAGGTGCGGGTTGCCGTGCACGGTGTCGGCGGGGTTTCCGGTGCGGCCGTCGGCCGTATCGGACGTACCCTCCTCGTCCATGGTCCACCCTGCGGGTGCGGGGGCCGGCGGCAGCCCCGTGTGTGCGGCGTAGGCGGCGGCCACGTCCCGGGGGCGGGTCAGCAGGTCGGCGGCGTCGACGACGACCGGATGGGCACCGGAGGCCAGCCGGGCCAGTTCGAAGATCTCCCAGCAGTTGCCGAAGCCGATCTCCTCGGAGGTGGTCTCCGGGTTGCCCGCGTGATGCGAGGCGATGACCTCGGCGGGGTCGCGGACGAGGAAGGTGTGCTGGATGCGGGCGGTGAAGCGGGTGTCCATCAGCAGATCGGGGTGCCGGAGGGCGGTGCTGTCCTTGAACAGCACCGGGCGGGCGCCGGGGCGGTGGGCGCTGGACAGCACGGCGTCGAGCAGCGCGGTCCCGTTGCCGTACGAGCGGCCCTGGAAGCCGTAACTCCCCCTGGTGGCCACCTTGTTGAAGGGCTCGTGTAGCACGGTCAGGTCGCCCCGGCCGGTCATCATCTGCTCGAGGGCGGTGGACCGGCAGCCCGGCGGGCTCCACAGGGCGATCACCTGGAGGCGTTCATGGATCAAGTGGATCACGAGATGCGGCTCCCTCTCCTCGCGGCGGCGGAGCAGGTCAGGCCGCGCCCGCCACACCGCCGGCGGGCCGGTCGGAGTCCATGGACCGGCGCAGGCTCAGCGGGCGCATGTCGGTCCAGTTCTCCTCGATCCAGGCGAGGCAGTCCTCCTTGGAGCCGCGGTCGCCGACCGACTGCCAGCCCGCCGGAATCTGCTGGTCACCCGGCCAGATCGAATACTGGTCCTCGTCGTTCACGACGATCCAGTAGAACTCGGCGGCAGCACTGGCCATGATCATCTCCACGCTGTTGGGGGTCACCGGAAAATCTCCCGCCGAGGGATCCGGCATTTCCCGGCACGGGTTCGGCGGCGGCGCCCGGGCGCCGGCTTTCCGCAGTTGAAGCAACCAGTTCCGGGCCGCTTTCGGCAACCGCGGGAGGGTGGGGTGCGGCGGACTTTGTCACCTCTCCGCACCGGTGCCGCCCCAATGTGTCAGCTTGCCCGGCACCGGCTCCGCCCCAGTTCACAGCGGCCCGGCGGCCCCGACGGCCCGCCACCGGGAGCGCGTTCGGATTCCGGAAGAATATGCGCGCGAAATCCCGCGGAATCTTCTCTCCCGGAACCTGTGGGAACCAAGGGAACGGGCCGACTTCGTCAGGTGTCGGCCAACTGACAAAGACCGACCGGATCCGGCATCCCCGCTGCCGGTCCCGGTTAGATTCACTTTCCACGAATTCACCTGGGGCGCGGCCCTGCGAGATGGGGCCCGATGGATCCGAGAACGAGGATGACCGGCAATCCGGCGAGACAGCTCGCTGCGGAAGGCGTGTCGCTCTGGCTGGACGGCGCGAGCCGCCGGCAGGTGGCGTCCGGCGCCCTGGAACGGCTGGTCCGGGACGTGGGCGTCACCGGGGCGACCCTCGCCTTCGGGGAGTTCGCCGAGCTGGTCCGCGGGCCCGCCTACCGGGCCCGGCTCGCCGATCTCGCCGCCTTCGGAGCGAGCCCGGAGGAGGCCGCCCGGGCCTTGCTCACCCACGACCTGCGGTCGGTGTGCGATGCACTGGCCCCGGTGTGGCGGACCGGCCGGGGAGCCGAGGGGCTGGTGTGCGCGGCGGTCGGCCAGACGCTGGATCCGGCGGCTGCGGTCGCCGAGGCCCGCTGGCTGCACTGGGTCGTGGACCGGCCCAATCTGCTCGTGCAGTTCCCCGCCGACCCGGTGGGGCTGGACGCCCTGCGCGGCGCTCTGGCGGAGGGCATCGGGGCGGCGGCCGGCCCGGTCTGTACGGAAGGCCGGTACGAGGAGGTGCTGGCGGCCTGGTTCGAGGGGCTGGAAGGGGCCCTCGCGGCGGGCCGGCCGCTGCACCGGATCTCCTCGGCGGTCCGCGTTCCGGTCGGCGGGGTGGATGCCGAGGTGCTGGCGGCGCTGCCGCCGGGACGAACGAACGAGATCGCGCAGGCGGTGTGCCGGCAGGCCGGGATCGCGGTGGCCCGGCTCGCGTTCGCCGTACACGAGCGGTTGTTCGACGATCCGCGCTGGCCCCGGCTCGCCCGGTCCGGTGCAGTGCCGCCGCGGCTGGTACTGGCCCTCGACGGGGCGTCCGTACCGGCCTGCGCGGGCGGGCTGGTGGCGGCCGGGACGGTGCACGCGCTGAACGAGGAGGGGCTGGACCGGCTTGCGGAAGCGGTGGTGCTGATGGAGGGCGACACCCTCTCCGGGCGCCACCTCAGCGCCCGGGACGATCTGGAACGCCTCCGCGAACTGGGGGTTCCCTGGCCCGCCTTGGTGCGGAACCTTCAGTCGGAGGCACCGCTGCGGCAGTTCCGGGAGTGGCGGTCGCTGGTGGCGGCGGTGGGCCGGGAGCTGGCGGCATCCCGGGGAGGCGGAAGGGCCTGACTGATACGGAAAGGCACTGACCGGGGCGAACGGCCGCGGACGCGGGGCGACCCCGGCCGGTGGAGCTCGGCCGGGGTCACGGTCACGGTCAGGGGCAGGGGCAGGATCAGGGCCAGGGTTGGGGACGGGGCCGGGGTCCCACCGGGGTCGGCGGCCTCAGCCGGTCGCTCCGGAGACCGCCGGTACGTCGGCCCGGCCCGGGAAGCCGTCCGCGGTGAGGCCGAGCAGCGGGGCGGACTTGACCGCGGTCTCCTCGAACTCGGCGGCCGCATCGGAGAGGGCCACGATCGCGCCACCGATGCCGTACCGGACCCGGCCGGGGGTGAGCACCAGGGTGCGGATGACGATGGAGAGGTCGCAGGCGCCGGAGAGCGAGAAGTAGCCGATGGCACCGGCGTAGATGCCGCGCGGCCCGGCCTCCAGCCGGTCGATGAGCTGCATGGTGCGGAGCTTGGGCGCGCCGGTCATGGAACCGCCGGGAAAGGCCGCGCGGACGCAGTCCACTGCGCTCAGGCCGGCCCGCAGCCGCGCGGTGACGGTGGAGACCAGCTGGTGGACGGTGGCGTAGCTCTCGATCCGGAAGATGTCCTCGGCCTCCACGCTGCCGGGCTCGGCGCACCGGCCCAGGTCGTTGCGGACCAGGTCGACGATCATCAGGTTTTCGGCGCGGTCCTTCTCGCAGGAGGCGAGCTCGCGGCGGATCTCCGCGTCCTCGGCAGGGGTGGCGCCGCGCGGCCGAGTGCCCTTGATGGGGCGGGACTCGGCGAGGCCGTCGGCGCCGGTCCGCAGGAACCGTTCCGGTGAGGTGCTGAGCACCTGGGTCCGGCCGAACTGGAGCAGCGCGGCGAACGGCGCCGGGTGGCGGCGGCGCAGCGCCCGGTAGGTCTGCCAGGGGTCGGGGCTGCCGTCGGCCTCGGCGAGGTTGGTCAGGCACACCTCGTACGTCTCACCGGCCGCGATCTCCTTCTGGCACTCCTCGATCAGGTCGAGGTAGGCGGACCGGTCGTGGCGCAGCCGCAGTCCGGTGAGCGGGACCTGCGGGACGGGCGCGGGCAGCGGCACGGACGCCCCGGTCAGTGTGCGCGCGGTCCGGTCGAGCCAGCCACGGGCAGCCTCCTCCTCGCCCCCCTCCGCAAGGGCGAGAAGGTAGGTGGTGCCGGTGTGGTGGTCGAGGACGACGGCCCGGTCGGCGAAGACCAGGACGGCGTCGGGGTCCTCGGCGCGGTGGGCGGCTTCGCCGCCGCACTGGGCCTTGAGCTCGTAGCCGAGGTAGCCGACCCAGCCGAGGGTGAAGTCGAAGGGCAGCTCCGGGACTTCGGTGTGGCAGGAGCGCAGGTCGCGGTCGATCCAGTCGAGGAAGTCCTCGGCGACCAGCTGCTCGGGCACGCCTCCGGCCGAGGAGACCGAGACGGTGCCGCTGGTGACGTCGGCCATCGCGATCCGGGAGAGCGGGCCGGCCGCGTTGCCGAGGTAGGAGAAGCGCCCCTCGGGGTCGCCGGAGCGGCTGCTGTCCAGCCAGAAGGCGTGCGGGCCGGAGCGGAACAGCCGGTCGTAGACGGCCTCGTCGTCCCAGCGCGTGGTGAGGATGTCGGCGAGCACCCGGAGCCGGCGGACCGGGGCGGCGCCGCCGGCCGGAGCGGCGGCCGGGGCGGATGCCGGGGCGGATGCCGGGGCGGATGCCGGGGCGGATGTGGCTACGGGCTCCGGGGCGGTGGTCCGGAGACGGACCGGGGCCGGGCGGCCGGCGGGGGCCGGGTCCGGGGTGGCGGGGCTGCGGCCGTGGTGTTCCAGGACCAGCCGCTCGAAGTTGGCGATGAGTTCGTGCCCGTACGTCGTCGAGATCGACTCGGGGTGGAACTGCAGGCCCCAGCGCGGCCGGGAGCGGTGGCGCAGGCCCATCACCACACCGTCGGGGCTCCAGGCGGTGGCCTCGAGCTCGGCGGGCAGGCCCGCGACGGCCAGGGAGTGGTACCGCACCACCTCGAAGGGGGAGGGAAGTCCGGCGAACAGGCCGCTGCCGTCGTGGATGACCGGGGAGATGCGGCCGTGGCGCGGCTCGGGGGCGCGGACCACGCGGCCGCCGTGGGAGTGGGCCAGGCCCTGGTGGCCGAGGCAGATGCCGAGGAGCGGGATATCGGAGTGGTCCAGGATGTCGCGGCAGATCCCGAAGTCGGCGGTGCGCTCGGGAGTTCCGGGTCCCGGGGAGAGGACCACCGCGTCATGGCCGTCGAGCAGTTCCGGGCTCCAGGCCGCCTCGTCGTTGCGCAGCACCGTCGGCTCGGTTCCGGTGACTTCGGCGATCTGGTGGAAGAGGTTGTAGGTGAAGGAGTCGTAGTTGTCGATGAGCAGGGTGCGCACGGCAGCAGTCCTCGCGGATGTAGAGGGGCGTAAGAGCTGGGGGCAGTGTGCGGGGGTGTACGGGAGCAGGTGGGTCACCGGGCGACGGGGACGATCGCCAGGAGGAGGTGATCCACCATGTTCTCGTCTTCCCGGACCGGACGGGAGACGAGCTTGAGCAGTCTGCGGCCGGTCTCCTCGGCCAGCTGCTTGAGCAGGTTCATGTCGCCGCGCGAGCTGAAGTGCAGCAGGGCCGATCCACTGGGGGTCAGCCGGTCGCAGACCTCGGCGAGGTAGCGGCGGTGGGTGGCGTAGCCGGGGTCCACATAGGCCTTGTCGTGCTCGGAGGCGTAGTGGTGGTCGGCCGGGGCCAGCACGTAGTTGGAGCTCCAGAAGATGAGGTCGAATCGTTCCTGCGGGTCGAGCGACGAGAACAGGTCGCTCTGTACCGCCTCGACCCGGTGGGAGACCCCGTGGCGTTCGGCGTTCAGCCGGGTGTTGGCGACCGCCTGCGGGTTGACGTCGGTGGCGACCACCCGCTCGCAGCCGGCCAGGGCGCCCATGACGGCGATGACGCCGGTGCCGGACCCGATCTCCAGCATGGAGCCGGTGCGGGGCGTCTCCACGGAGTCGGTCCAGCCGAGGAAGTCCAGCGCGACGGAGGTGCTGGGCGAGTAGACGGGGGCGAAGACCTCGTCCAGCAGGTCCCAGGTGCGACCTCTCAGTTCGAACTCGTGCGGCCGGTCGGCCCGGGTGCGGGACTGCACGCTCCGTGCGAGCGAACGCTGGTAATCGCGCACCGAGTTGGCGGGGTCGGTGACGAGCGAAGTACCCGCAGAAGCGACGGTGGCCTGGGACATGTTTCCCCCTCCTGAATGTCACTCGAGATGTGGTCGAGTAGGCGTGTCAGGAAGTCTGCTCGGGGCAGTGCGGCGCGCAGAAGGTGAGCCCTCCACACAAGATGGGGCCCAGGGTGGTGTTCCGGCCACTGCCTGTGAGTAAGAATCGGATCATTGGCCGACAAAACCTCTTGCAGACGGAATCTTCAACTCCCTTTTAACCGCACACCATTGACAATTGACCATGGAGAGTGCGGTCGCCTAGATTCCGGGGCATCGAGGTTGTGCACGCCCCACACGTGAGGAAACAACCCCATGGCATTAGACGCGGAGCCGAGGTACGCCGGCGTCCTCACCGTGCTGGAACTGCTTGCTCGCGAGGCCCCCGCCGGCGCCTACGAGGAACTCCTGGCACCGGCCGGCCAGGCGGGTACCGCCCGCACCGGACGTGACCAGCGCGAACAGCGTGAACAGCGCGAGCAGCTGGAACAGGCACTGCGGCTCGCCGCCACCGTGCGCGACCAGCTCGGCCGCCGGCAGCAGCGGGAGGCCGTGCTCTCCGCCCTGGTGGACACTGCCCACGACCTCACGCTTCCGTACGACCTGGACGCGCTGCTGCGGGTGATCGCCCGCCGCGCCCGGCTGCTGCTCAACCTGGACATGGCGTACATCAGCTTCCACGACGAGGAGACCGGCGACAGCTACGTCCGGACCGCCGACGGCCACGCCACCGCGCTGACCGTGGGATTCCGCGTGCCCACGGGCTCCGGCCTGGGCAGCGCGGTCAAACGCAGCAGCGCTCCCTTCTGGAGCCCGGACTATCTGGCCGACGACCGGGTCGCCCACCACACCGTGATCGACGAGGTGGTGCGCGCCGAGGGCCTGCGGGCCATCGTCGCCGTCCCGCTGGTCCACCGCGGCTCCGCACTGGGCGTGCTGTACGCCGCCGACCGCACCGTCCGGCACTTCACCCCGGACGAGATAGCGCTGATGGCCTCGCTGGGCGACCTGGCCTCGGTGGCCATCGAGAAGACCCGGGTGCTCAGCCGGGCCCGGGCCGACATAGCCGACCTGGAGCGGTACACCTCACAGGCCAAGTCCGACCTGGTGTCGGTGCGCCGGGTCAATGACGCGCACACCCGGATGACGGACCTGCTGCTGGCCGGCGGCGATCTGGGTGCCCTGCTCGCGCTGGCCGCCGAGACCCTGGGCGGCACCGCCGCGGCCGTCGACCCGGACGGCCGGGTGCTGTCCGCGACCGGGCCGCTGCCCGCCACCCTGCCCGGTCCCGAGGCCACCACGAAGGCGCTGCTGGAGACCCATATGGCCGGACAGCCGGTCCAGTTGGGCCCGGACCTGTGGCTCGCGCCGGTCGCCGCGGGCAGCGAATGCCTGGGCGGGGTGCTGCTGCACAGTGCCGAGCCGCTCGCGGACAGCGGGTTGCGGCTGCTGCGGCTGACCGCCGGCACCACCGGTGTGCTGATGCTGATGCAGCGCAACACGGCGGTCGCCGAGAGCCAGGTGCGCGAGGAGTTCTTCGACGACCTGCTGACCGTTCCCGGCCGCCCGCTGACGCAGCTCCGCGACCGGGCCCGGCGGCTCGGCCTCGACCTGGACCGCCCGTACGCGGTGGCGGTCATCCGCCCCGAGGGCGGCTCGCAGGGCCGGGCGGTGGTGTGGGGCTCCTCGTACGCGCTGCGCGCCGGTGGCCTGGCCACCGTACGCAGCGGCTGCCTCATCCTGCTGCTGCCCTCGGACAACCCGGGGTCCACCGCCCGGCAGGTGTCGGACGAGCTGTCCCCGCTGCTCGGCCACCCGGTCACGGTCGGCGCCGCCGGTCCCACCACCGGTATCGCGGACATCGAGCCCGCGCACGCCGAGGCGGTCCGCTGCCTGGGTGCCCTCACCGCGCTCGGCAGCAGCGGCTCCACGGCCGCCGCCAACGAACTCGGCTTCCTGGGGCTGTTGTTGGGCGACCACCACGGCGTCGGCGGGTACATCGCCGACACCATCGGCCCGGTCCTCGACTACGACAGCCACCGGTTCACCAACCTGGTGCAGACCCTGGAGGCGTACTTCGAGTCCGGCAGCAGTCCCACGCATGCCGCCGAGACCCTGCACGTCCACCCCAACACGGTCTCCCGGCGGCTGGAGCGGATCACCGCCCTGCTCGGCGAGGACTGGCAGGAGCCGGCCCGCGCCCTGGAAGTCCAGCTCGCCCTGCGGCTGCACCGCACCCGCGCCATCCTGCGGCCGGGCGAGGCGGACGGCCAGGACGGCCGGGACGGCCTGGATACGACGGACGGGCCGGACGCGGCCGGCGGGGCCGGCGGGGCCGGCGCTGCGGATGCAGCGGCCGGCGAGACCGGTCACGCCGACCGTTTGCGTGCGTCGTAGGCCACCACCGGGCGGCCGGCGGACGGGTGTCCGGCCACCACCGGGTGTCCTGTCGTCGGGTGTCCGGCCACCACCGGCTGTCCTGTCGACGGGACACCGGCCGCCGCCGGGTAGCCGGCCGGGCGGCCGCCCGTGATGTGCGGCTCCCCCTCCAGCGTGCGCACCGCGTGCGCGGCCGAGGCCAGCGTGACGTGCCGGTGCCACCCGTGGAAGGACCGCCCCTCGAAGTCCCGCATGCCGACCCGCTCGGAGATCCCGGCGAAGTCCCGGTCCACCCGCCGGGACAGCTCCGCCAGCCTCAGCAGTCCGGCCGGCGGCGCCGAGACCAGATCGGTCAGCAGGTAGCGGTCGGGACGGCGGCGCGGATCGCTCCACTCAGCCAGCAGCATCAGCGGGCGTGCCGCGGCCCCGCCGGCCCCGCCCGTCTCCACCCGCACCGCGGCGGTGAAGGCGGTCCGCACCGAGCCGTCCACCCCGTCGGGGTAGCGGACCGGGCGGCGCAGCATCCGGGCGGCCTCCATCACCGCTCCGGCCCGTGACCGCGCGCGACCGATGCCCGGCAGCTGCGGATCGACGACGGTCAGCGGCGTACCGGCCCCGATCCGCATCAGAAACGGAAGCACGGCGTCCGCAAACTGCTGCGGAAGCTCCTCGGCTCCCCCGTGTACGGCGTCCAGCACCACCGGCAGCCGGCGCAGCATCCCCGGCTCGGTGAGGTCCAGGACGGACCGGGCCGCGCAGTCGGCGAGGGTGGTCTCGTCGGGCAGATGCAGGGACCAGCCGACGGGCGCGCTCACCTCGTCGCCGACGGCCCAGGCGCCGAACGCCTGCTGGCCGTTGACCATCTGCCCCAGCCGGGTGTCGAAGCGGCGTTCCACGCCCACCGTGTGCGCCCCCGACTTGGGGATCACCATCGGCTTCACGACCCAGGCCCGGAGCCCGGCCGTCCGCTCCAGGTAGACGGCCAGCGCTTCCCGTACGGACTGCCAGTCCCAGGTCGAACAGCTGATGAAGTGGTGCAGGCTCTGCTCCCCGGCCGCCATTCCGGCGTGCGCGGCGATGCTGCGCATGGACTTGCGGCCGGGTGCGGTCAGCAGCCCGCGGACGTACAGTTCCGCCTTGCGCCGCTGGTCCGCGCGGGGCAGGGAGTCGAAGACGGCGGCGCACAGATGCGCGACCGGATCCTGCACTCCCGTCTCTGCCTGCTGCGGCCGTGTGAGCTCCGCCAGTCGCGAACCGCCCATGCTCCCGCCTCTTCCCGTCGTCCGCCGAGGTCCCCTCCAGCTTGGCCACCGGGACCCCTTCCGCACGAGGGCCGCCGGTCACACTCCCTCACCCGGGCGGTGGTGGCGCGGTCACCACCCCCGGGTGAAAGAGCCGGTCGTCGGGGGTCGGAGGCGGTCGAACGGTGTGGGCGGGCCACACCGTGTCAGCTATGTGGAGTCTGTCCATCCGAGGAGATGCCGAGGCCCCTGACCGCCTGGTAGTAGGTCCAGGCCGTGCCCTCGCAGGAGACCTTCTTCGCCCCTGCGTACCGGGCGCAGACCCGCCTGAGGTCGGCGTGGAAGGCCTCGTCCAGGCGCGGCTTGTGGGCCTGGTAGGCGTCGGCCCTGCGGTAGTTGCGGTAGCCGAAGTCGTGGCGGGCGCAGGCGTTCCGGAAAGGGAACCCGAAGGGGTTGTCCGGGGAGGAGGTGCAGTAGTCGGTCGACCAGTCGAAGGCGTACGCCGCCCAGTCGTCCCGGTTCTGCCGGGCCGCGGCCCAGGCCTGGTAGCTCGCGGCACTGGTCCGGGTCCAGTTGCCGAGCACCTGCGGCTTGTCCGCGGGCACGGCCGCGGCCGGGGAGGTCCCGGCCAGCACCCCGGCCAGGGCGGCAGCGGCGGCCAGGGCGGGGACGAATCGACGGCGCATCACGTTCCTCCAGCGGTCCGGGAGCGGGCCCCGCACCCGGGCCCGCGGAGGAAGTGATACCGCGCCGCCGGACCCGAACCGTCCTTCCGTCAGCCCGCGTTGACGCCTTCGGATCCTTGGGGACCGGCGGGGCGGTCGGGGTCGGCGGGGCCGGCGGGGCCGGCGGCGAGGCCCAGCTGGTGGGCGAGGAGCGCGGCCTGGACCCGCCCGCCGGTGCGGGTCTTCTCCAGGATGGAGCCGACGTGGGTCTTGACGGTGCCGATGCCGATGCCGAGCCTGCGGCCGATCTCCAGGTTGGGCAGACCGGCGCCGAGCAGTCCGAGCACCTCGCGCTCGCGTTCGGTGAGCGCGGCGATCCGGGCGTCGGAATCGCCGGGGCCGCCGTCCTGCCGCGCCGGCTCGGCCCCGCCGCCGCGCAGCATCCGCCGGATGACGGTCCCGGTGACCCCGGGCGACAGGACGGCGTCACCGGCGGCGGCCGACCGTACCGCGCTTCAGCTCGTCCGGGCCCTCGTCCCCGACGTGGGTCGCACGGAGGATCCCGGTGTCCGACTTCAGACAGAGGGCGGATTCGTCCTGCGGGCTGAGCCCCCGGCGGGCGGGCCCGATGAGACTGGAGGCATGAAGCGTCCTCTCCTCATCATCGTCGCCGCCGTCGGGGTTCTCGGTACGGCGGGGTTCGCGCTGCCCAACCTGCCGCCCAACGCCCTGACCGACACCATCAACGACCGGTTCTTCCAGGAGAAGGAGCGGAGCTTCGCGGTGGTGGCCGACGCCCGGCAGGAGCGGGCCGGGGTGTTGGCGGTGCCGTCGTGGGTGCCCGCGGACGCGAAGAACGTGAAGGTGAAGGTCAGGACCACGGACGGGGCGAAGCTGATCCGCTTCACCGTCGGCCCGGACGGCTGGGGCGGTCCGGAGTGCGCCGGCCCCCGCCGGCCGGCCGGCCCGCCGCAGCTGGACGCCAAGTGGTGGCCGGCCGGTGTCGGGCACGAGGCCGAGCCGGAGTGCCGGGACTCCGACCGCTACCAGGTCACCGTCCGCGGCAAGCGGGTCTACGCCTGGACGGACGGCGAGACCTCACCCGGCACCCGGATGACGGCCACCCCCTGACGGCCCCTCCCCGACGCTTCTCCCAGACGGCCACCCCTGACGGCTTCTCAGTCGGCCAGCGCCTCGGCGGTGGCGCGGGCGAAGCCCTCCGGGTTGTCCAGCATGACGTTGTGCCCGCAGTCCGGCACCGCCACCACCCGCACGCCCGCCTCCGCCAGCCCGTCGGCCCCGGGGAGCGGTGCGTCCGCCGCCGGCAGCAGGAAGGTGCGCGGGATCTTCAGGTCCAGCAGGAGCTCCCGCATGGTCGGCACGGTGCCGGCGACCAGGTGGGCCGCCGACCGGTACAGCGCCACCCGGCCGGCCAGCCGCATCGTCGCCCACCAGTGCTCCCCGACCCGGTCCCGGACCTCCGCCCAGCCGCCCGCGAGGAACTCCTCCTCCGAGTAGCTCGCGATGCTCCTGCTGCCCGCGCCCGGCTCCGGCACCGCCGGGACCGGGATCGGGTCGAGGTTCGCGTCGACCAGCACCAGCCGCGAGACCAGTTGCGGATGGCGGGCGGCGAGGACGATCGCGACCGAGCCGCCCATGCTGTGCGCGATCAGCTCGGCACCCGCCACCCCGGCGTCCTCCAGGGCGGCGGCCAGCGCGTCGGCGTGTGCCTCCAGCGTGTACGGGAAGTGCTCCGGCCGGTCGCTGTGGCCGTGCCCGAGCAGGTCGACGAGGAGCGAGCGGCGGCCGGCCAGCAGCGGGTGGACCGCGCTCGCCGTGAAGTAGGCGGGCGAGGTGGCGCCCAGTCCGTGCACGTAGACGCGCGCGGGCTCCTCTCCCGGCAGTTCCGTCCAGCGGATCTGGTCGCCCTCCGGCGTGACCACGGCGTTGCGCACGTTCCGTCCCCCCAACACTCCGACAAGCACTCCGACAAGCACTCCGATGATCAGACCGGAGCGAGCCTAGCCAGCGTCGGCCCCCTCGCGCCCTCTCGCGCCCCTCGTTCTCCCGTCCTCTCGTACTCTCATCGGGTGAGCGAGTACGTGAACCAACTCGGCGGCGCCCTCCCCGCGACCGGCCCGCGCCCCACCGGGACCGCTGTGACCGTGTGGTCGCTGGACACCACGCTCGCCGTGGTGGGCGGCCATCCGGTGGCCGAGGCGGCGGCCGTGCTGGACGCGGCCGAACGCGAGCGTGCGGACCGGCTGGTGCGACCGGGCCACCGGCAGCGCTACCTGGCCTCGCACCTGGGGCTGCGCGTTCTGCTGGGCGGCTACCTGGGGTTGCCGCCGCAGGAGGTCGGCCTGGTGCGGGAGGGCTGCCACGGCTGCGGGGGCCCGCACGGCCGCCCGGTGGTGGCGGGCGGCGGCCTGCACTTCTCCCTCTCGCACAGCGCGGACTCCGCCTACCTCGCCTTCGCCGGGGTGCCGGTCGGGGTGGACGTGGAGGCCATGCCCACCGCGAGCGCCGTGACCGACGTACTGGGCACCCTGCATCCGCGGGAGACCGCCGAACTGTCGGCCCGGCCCGTAGCGGACCGCCCGGCCGCGCTCGCCCGGATCTGGTCCCGCAAGGAGGCCTGCCTCAAGGCCACCGGTGCGGGTCTGACGGGCGGTCTGGCCGAGCCGTACGTCGGCTCGGGTCCGGCCCCGGCCCGGATCCCGGACTGGACCCTCACCGACCTCCCGGCCCCGGAGGGCTACGCGGCAGCACTGGCCGTGGCCACCGCATAGGCCCGGACACTCGGGCCCGGTCGCTCAGGCCCTGCCGCATAGGCCCGGCCACTCGGCCCGGTCGCTCAGGCCCTGCCGCTCGGGCCCGGACACTCAGGCCCTGCCGCTGGGCCCGGCCACTCGGGCCCGGTCCGGGCGCAGCCGGCGCCGGCATGCCGCTCCGGTCGTGCTTCCGGTAGCGCGCCCACCGGGAGGGCGTGTCGTGCGGCCACTCGGCGCACCCTTCATGCGCCCCGTCCGCCCCTCGTCCAGCATCGCCGCATGACGCCACTCTCCGTACTGCTCCCGGCCGCCGCCCTGTTGACGGCGGCGGCCCTGCCCGCCCACCCGCCCGCCGGTTCCGCTCCCGGGTCCGGTTCGGCTCCCGGCGCCCCGCCCGCCCCGTACGTGGTCGTCCTCAAGGACACCGCCCCGCGCGCCCTCACCCGTTCGCTGGCCGCCGAGGCGGCCGCGGCCGGAGACGAGGTGGGCCACGTCTACGGCGCCGCGCTCAACGGGTTCGCCGTCCGCGCCACCCCGGCCCGGGCCGCCGCCCTCGCCGCCGACCCGCGGGTGGCCCGGGTGGAGCCCGACGCCCGGTTCAGGATCAACGACACCCAGCCGGCCGCGCCCTGGCAGCTGGACCGGGTCGACCAGCCGGACCTCCCGCTCGACGGCTCGTACACGTACGGCTCGACGGGGAAGGGGGTGGCCGTCTACGTGCTCGACACCGGGATCAACACCGGGCACCGGGAGTTCGGGGGCCGGGCCGTGGCCGGCTACAACGCGGTGCGCCGCGAGGGGCCCGGCGACTGCAACGGCCACGGCTCGCACGTCGCGGCCACCGTCGGCGGCGCCACGTACGGGGTCGCGAAGGGCGTGCGGCTGATCTCGGTGAAGGTGGCCGACTGCAAGGGGGACGGCACCCTCTCCGGGATCCTCGCGGGCCTCGACTGGATGGTGCGCAACCATGCCGCCGCCCGGCCGGCCGCCCCGGTGGTGGCCAACATGAGCATGGGCGGCGACCGCAGCGCCGTCATGGACGACGCGGTACGCCGGGCCGTGGCCCGCGGCTTCACCTTCACCGCGGCCGCCGGCAACGACGGCAAGGACGCCTGCACCTCCTCCCCGGCCTCCGTCACCGAGGCGGTGTCGGTCGGTGCCACCGACGCCCTGGACCGGCGGGCCGGGTTCTCCAACCACGGCTCCTGCGTGGACCTGTCGGCTCCGGGTGTGAACATCACCTCCGCGTGGGCGGGCTCCACGGACGCGGTCCGCGCCCTCTCCGGCACCTCCATGGCCGCCCCCCAGGCGGCGGGCGCGGCCGCCCTGGTCCTGGCCCGGCGGCCGGCGGCCACCCCGGCGCAGGTCGCGGAGGAGCTCGTCCGGGCCTCCGTTCCGGACCGGATCGGCGGAGTGCTGCCGGCCGGCACCCCGAACCGGCTGCTGCAGGTGCCGACCGGACTTGCGACGCTCCCGGCGCCGGCCCCCGCCCCGATCCCCGACTCGGCCTGATGGGACATCAATTTCTGTGTCCTTCACAGGAAAGCAAGTCATTGACTTCTTGTGACGGCGACGCGTCAATGACGGCCACCGCACCGGCTCGGCCTCCCCCGCACAGCGGGTGGGGGGAGGGTTCGTCATGACGAAGGAGTCGCGACCCAGTGAGTACAGACACGTTCCGACGAAGAGTGCTGGCCGGGGTGGGAGCCCTCTCCCTGGCCCTGACGGGTGGCGTGGCGGGCCTGGCGGGGACGGCACAGGCGGCGACCAAGACCACGACCGTCTTCGTGGAGTGCGACGCTCCGGCACCGCAGCCGGACGGCTCGGGCAACCAGAGTTTCACGGTCACCCTGCCGGACACGGCCAAGGCCGGGGACACGGTACCGATCACCGTGGACCCGGGGCCCAGTCCCCTGCTCCCGCAGTTCGCGGTGACCACCGAGAACACCACCAAGATCACGCTGGTGGTGGGCCAGGCACTGCAGACCATCGTCGGCGACCCGGAGACGGTCACCGTCACCCCCGGTGTCCCGCTGGACCCGAAGCCGGTCACCAAGACCATCAAGGTGCCGGACGGGACCGAGGGCACCACCGTCGACGTCAAGATCGACCTGGTCGTGACGGACGCCAGCCTCGGCGGCACGGTCTTCACCACGACCTGTACGCCGAAGCCGCGTCCCAGCGCCTCGGTCGGTTCGATCGCGGTCGAGGCCCTGCCCAAGTTCCCGGTCACGACCAAGCTGACGCCCAACAGCGGCAAGGCCGGCACCTCCGTCGTCGCCACCGGCGCCAACTTCCCGGCCGGCGCGGTGGGCTGTACCGCGCTCCTGGCGGGAACGGCCACCGGTGACACCGGCACCGGCACGGCGGACGCCTCCGGCGCCGCCACCTGCACCCTCACGGTCAGCAAGAAAGCCGACGAGATCAAGATCGACGGTTCGACCGGGGCCGGCAAGCCCTTCGTGTTCCTCGAGGACCAGCCGGGCGTCAAGAACCCGGTCGACGTCGAGGTGCTCCCCGGCCCGCTGGCCATCGGCCCGAAGGACGGCTTCCCGGCCGCCCAGTGGGGCAGTGTGACCATCAACGGCAAGCCGCAGTCCGTCATCGGCGCGTTCAACGCCGCCACCGTGCAGGACTTCCGCGGCGGCAGCCTCGGCTGGGACGTCACCGCGACCCGGACGCCGTTCCTGAACGAGACCACCGGCCACTCGATGACCAAGGCACAGCTCGGCATCCAGCCGACCTGCACCGTCACCAACCCGGACAGCCCGAGCACCTGCTCGGCCGGTGCGCCCGGGGCGATCACCGAGACCCCGATGAAGGTGGCGACCTCCGCCGCCGGCGGGGACCAGCTGACCGGTGGCGAGTTCGCCGTCGGCGGCGCCGGGATGATCCAGCTCCCGCCGTTCATGTTCGCCGACACCTACCAGTCGGTCGTGACCTTCTCGGTCGCCTGACCGGCCCGGTCGTCCCGTCCGATCCCGGGTGGTGGGGGGGGGGCGGCCCCCCCCCCCCCCCCCCCCGCCCGGCCCCCCCGCCCCCCCCCCCCCCCCCCCCCGCCCGGCCGGGGGGGGGGGGGCGGGGGGCCCCCCCCCCCCCCCCACCCCCC
>NZ_JBFBAV010000045.1:0-55806 GCF_040689505.1 Streptomyces sp. NPDC051211 | reverse complement strand
TTTAAACCCCCTTTTCGCGTTTTGCCATTTTTTTTTTGTGTTTTTTGTGGTGTGGGGGCTGGGGGGGGGGGGGCTGGGGGGGGGGCCCCCGCCGACCGTCAGGTCGGCGGGGCCCGGTGATCGTGGACCTCAGCTGGTGGTCAATTGATCAGCCCGCACTGCGAACTCGATGCGTCCTTCGAGAGACTCGAGTCCCCAGGGAGCGACGGAGATCTTGACCGTGTCCGCAGTGTCCGCGCTGTTGCCCGTGGTCAGGATGTCGCAGAGGACGCCCACCTCGACGGGATAGCTGGAGTCGGGGTGGAGGTCCTCACCGCTGAAGACAGGCCACTTGTCAACGAAGGTCCATTGCTGGTGGTGGGCGTCGGTGAAGCGGACTTCGACCAGGCCGGGCTGGGGTTCGTCATCGACCCATCGGACCGCTTCGCAAAGTAGGAAGACCATGGGCAGACTCTGCCATCAGGGCCTGCGGTCGGCAGCCCGATTTTCCAGGCTGCCGATCAGTTGATGGGTGCTCTCAGGGAGCCCTGCGGAGTGGGACGACATCGGGAAGGCCGGTGGGAACTGACGGCCGGGCGGCTTCCGGTGTCGCCAGGAGAGCGACGATGGTGACGGGCTGCTGGCAGTGGGGACAGTTGCGGGTCGCGGTCGGTTCCAGTGGATCTCGCTCCGGGGCCTGCCGATATGTGGGTCGTGTCGCCGGTTTGGGTGCTGGCGGCAGGTCGGGAAGCGCGGGCGATGCCGAGCGGGGGGTCTCCCCGAGTCGACGTGCCCGGTCCTGGTCTCGTGCCCGGTCGCAGCAGCTGGCCAACCAGCTCCGGTCTCTGCTGCGCGAGTACTACCCCTCCGCCCTAGCCGCCTTCGCCACCTGGACGAACGGCCTGTGCCGTCCCGAAGCCCGTGAGCTCCTCAAGACCGCGCCGACTCCAGCCCGGGCTGCGCGGCTGACCCGCACCCAGATCCAGGCCGCCCTCAAGCGCGCCGGCCGGCAGCGGGGCATCGAAGCCGAGGCCGACCGCCTCCGCGAGGTATTCCGGGCCGATTGGGCCCACCAGCCGCCGCTGATCGAAGACGCACTCGGCAAGCAAATGCTTGCCCTCCTCATCCAGCTGGATGCCGCCTGCACCGCCGCCGACAACCTCGCCGAAGCGGTCGAAGATGCCTTCCCCCAGCACCCGGACGCCGAGATCCTGCTCAGCTTTCCCGGGCTCGGCATCCAGCTCGCCGCCCGAGTCCTTGCCGAGATTGGAGACGACCGTGACCGCTTCGCTGACGCCCGCGGCCTGAAGGCATACGCCGGCTCCTCGCCCATCACCCGAGCTTCGGGCAAGAAGTCCGCCATCACCAGACGGTGGGTGAAGAACGACCGGCTCAACCATGCCGGCTACCTCTGGGCCTTCGCCTCCCTGCGGGCATCCGCCGGGGCCAACGCCCACTACCGACGCCGACGCGAACAAGGCGACTGGCATGCGGCCGCCCAACGCAACCTGTTCAACCGCATGATCGGGCAGCTCTATCACTGCCTTCAGCACCACAAGCTGTTCGACGAGCACTCCGCTTTCCCGGCACCGTCGTCGGCGGAAGCACAAGCCGCCTGACCTGGGAGGAAACCTTGCTCACGGTGGCGGCGACGACCGATCACTCGAACATGAGACTCGAAGTGCAGGCGTTCGTTGCGGACGGCCCGCTCCCAGACTGGGACGCGAGCGAAGAAGAGATCGACCGGCGTGAACAGCAGCTCCGTGCGATCGCCAAGCCGGTCACCAGGGAAGAAGCGCAGGCTCTCGTCTCCTGCTTCGGTCCGGACGACTGCTACGGGGTGGCCTGGACCCTGCTGCATCTCATCGAGACCGGCCCGAATCCCGTGCTGACCAGCAAGCCCGCGTCTGGCGCAAACGAGTGGCATCAGCGCCTCTACGACCGCGCCGTGTTCGGAGGCCTCATCCCCTGAACTTGACGGCATAGCAACGTGAGGTGTCTGGGTGCGCAGGCCGGTGGCCGGGGGCTCGGCGGGGGAGCGGGGGGTGAGTTCCTTGACCGCGCAGGCCAAGGCCTCGCTCTGGTGGGGGCGCAGCGGCGGGGGAGCGGTGCGGGTATCGGTCATGGGCTCGCCTTGCTCTCGGGTTCCGGGCCCTGGGGCCGGGTGGTTTTGTTCACGAGTTCCGGTTCTGGCTCTCTTTCCGTGAAGCGTGCACTGTGGGTGACGGTTGGAGGCCATCCTGGCCGCCGGGAAGTTGCCTGAAAATCATCAGTGGCGATCTTGGATGGGCTCAGAGTTCGGGTCCATGAAGGAGACGGTGCTCCGGCTGGAGGAGCTGCTGTTCCCGTCGATCGCGGATATCGCGGTGCTGTCGGTCGAGGTGAACGATGAGGCGGTACTGATAGAGGCCCGGTGCACGATGGCCGGGGCCGACTGCGTTGGGTGCAGAGGCTGGTCGGAGCGGGTTCACAGCTCCTACCTGCGGTTTCCTGCTGATGTGCCCAGTGCGGGGAAGCGGGTTCGGCTGTGTCTGCGGGTCCGCCGATTCATCTGCGGGAACGCGTTGTGCGAACGGCGGACGTTCGTTGAGCAGGTGGCCGGGCTGACCCGGCGGTACGGCCGGTGGACCGAGCGGCTGCGGTCGACACTGGCTGCGGTCGGCCTCGCACTCGCTGGCCGGGCGGGCGCCCGCATGGCCGGTGTCTTCGGAGTGGCAGTCAGCCGCAGCACTGTGCTTCGGCTGGTCGAGGACCTTCCTGATCCCGAAGCACCGGTGCCGCGGGTGGTCGGCGTCGACGAGTACGCGACGCGCAAGGGCCGCTTCTACGGGACCGTTCTGGTCGACGTCGAAACCCGGCGCCCGGTCGGCCTGCTGCCCGATCGGGAATCTTCCAGCCTGGCCGAGTGGCTGGCTGAACGCCCCAGCGTTGAGGTCGTCTGCCGCGACCGTGCTCCGTTCTTCGCGGAAGGAGCCACGATTGGGGCGCCCCAGGCGATTCAAGTCGCAGACAGGTGGCACTTGTGGCACAACCTGAGCGAGGCGGCGGAGCGTTGCGTCGCCAAGCACCGCAGTTGCCTTGGGGTCCTGGCTCGCGAGCCAGCCGAGTCCGCAGTCGCGGCTTCACCGCCCGAGACGACCGGCTCGCCATGGCCAACAGGGCATCGGTTCGCTGACCGCATTCGGGACAGGCATGCCATCGTCCACACGCTGCTGGCGGCGGGCCACAGCCGACGCTCCATCGGCCGCCAACTCCACATGACCCACCGCACCGTCAAGCGCCTCGCCGACGCCGTTGCTCCCGAAGACCTCTTCCAGGGGCAGTGGCAAAATCGCCCCACAGTCCTCGACGAGTACAAGCCCTACCTGGACGACCGCTGGAACCAGGGATGCACCAACGCCTGGGCGTTGTGGGAGGAGATCGTGCCGTTCGGCTACAAGGGCAGCTACCAGCGAGTTCGCGCCTACCTGCGGGAGAAACGCCTCTCACCTGGACCGGTTTCCGCCAGGCCGCCGACCCCTCGAACTGTCTCCGGGTGGATTCTGCGACACCCCGAAAGCCTCACGGAGAGCGAACAATTGCGGCTCAAGGCTGTGCTGGCCCACTGCAGGGAGCTGGACGCCCTCACCGGGCACGTCCGGTCCTTCGCCCAGATGCTCACCGAGCGCGAGGGCGAGCGATTGCCGGAGTGGCTCGATGCCGTCCGGCAAGACGACCTGCCCACCCTCCACACCCTCGCCGCAGGCATCGACCGCGACCGGGACGGCGTCATCGCTGGCCTCACCCTGCCCTGGAGTTCCGGCGTGGTCGAAGGACACGTCAACCGGATCAAGATGCTCAAACGCCAGATGTTCGGCCGAGCCGGCTTCGATCTCCTCCGCAAGCGTGTCCTGCTCTACACGTAGGGCAACGCTTGCGAGCCTGCCGCGGGTGCTGGCAGACGAGCCTCAGGTCGCCATGTGTCGGGTGAGCTCGCGTGACTTCTGCTGCAGTGCCGCTGTCCACTCCTTTGCATGGGGATCCGAAGCCGTCTTGAGATAGCCGCTCTCGGCGCGCTCGGCCGCCTGCCAGTTCACCTCGAAGTTCGCTTTCTCAGCCAAGGCCAGCACCGTGGCAACGAACCCTTCGGACAGGGTGGCCATGACGGCGTGCCTGGTTTTGCTATGCCAGGCGAGCAGGGCGTCGACGAACGCTGCGAATGCGATGGGGTCGATCTGACACTCGTCAGCTTCCATGGGGCCGATGCCGGATGGCACACCCACTTCGGCTTGATAGGCGGTGACCTGGCTCATGAATAGCCGAGACGCCCCGTTGGACGGGTTCCACAGGGTTTGGTCGCCCAAGTCGTAGTACTGGCTCACGTCAGCCTCTCACTGCTGGTCATAGGGGGTCGACGTTACGGTCAGCCAGCCCTCCACGGAAAGTGAGCCAGAGCCCGTTCTCGTGAACAGAGCCAGCCGGGAGGCGGTCGGGTTGGAGGAGCGGTGGGCGTGGTCGGGGCAGAGGTCGCGGCCGTCGCGCAGCCTGCGCCATCCGCGTGTGCGCAGCCAGGCGCGGAGCGCCCGGTGGTGGGGCATCGGGACCGGCGAGTGCCATTCCCGGTCGCACTCGTCGCCGGTCTCGTCGGTGAAGTCGCACCGGATGGTCGGGATGCTTCCGGCGGTCAAGGCCGTGCGTCCCTGGCGGCCCAGATGGCGTACTCCTGGCGGACGTAGCCGCGGGGGTCGGCCGTCCAGGCGGGGTCATCGGTGGTGCGGGGTCCGGTGGTCGTGCCGTTCGCGGCGTCGAAGGCGATGAGCTTGTCCACGATCGTGCGGAGCGAGGTCTGTACTTTGCCGTCGGCGGGGTCGGCGCCCAGGGTCTGCCGGTCGGTCAGGGCCGCGTGGCGCAGCAGCCAGTCGCGGACGCTGATCCTGCCCGCGCGGCGCAGGCGCAGGATCTCCTCGGTCTCCTCCTGGAGGTTGGGGGCGCTGATGTAGGCGGTGTCGGCAGAGAGCGGGGAGTCGGTCATCTACTGCTCCTTTCGGTCGGGGTTCGCGGGCGCGGTGCGGGTCAGGTGCGGGTGTTGCGTGAGCGCCGGACGACGTCGCAGGTGCAGGCGCCGCCGTGAACCATGGCGTGCAGCTCCGGCAGGGCCAGCCGTGGACCTTTTCCGGGGCCCCGCCCGTGCGGAACGCGGTGCGGGTGCTCCGCCACCGCGATTATGCATTCTCGTTGGATGCATTTCAATAGAATGCATCCAGGTTGGGTGGTGGCCTCTCGTGACTGGCGCGCCACGCCCAGCAGACAGACCTCCCCGCGCTACAGTCCTCGCGGCTGGACGCGCACCGCCCACCGCCACGGACCTGGTGACCACGCCACCGGTCAGTGAACGGCCCAGGTCTTTCGAGGCCCGCGACCCGACCCGGCGTTCTCAAGTCGGTGTTCAGCGTGGGAAGGCCGGCGACCAGGGAATCCGATGCCAAAGCACCAGAGCACGGCGCGTGCCCGCGAAACCCAGAAGGCCACAGGCGGGAAGTACACAAAGCTGCTGCGCGCGCAGTCTGCGCCCCCATCGCTCGGCGGACCGTACGCCCCGAGGAATCCGAGAGGTATGCCGAGTACCTCGCTGCACTCCGCGATCGGATCTCCCTGAACTGGCACGAGCCTGCCTCTACGAGCTGCTTGCCACCTCGGAGTACTGCCACGACGACCTGTACGCGCAGGTGGATGACTGGGCCATCGCCGACGGTGTCGGCATGCACGTCCACGCGGTGGACATCGCGCTCCTGCTCCTGGAAGAACTCGGGTGGATTCGGAAGGTTGACGGTGAGCTGCACCGGCTGGTTCTTCCGCAGGAGGACTTGGACTTCTGGGACCGGGAGCTCGCGACGTTTCAACCTGCCGTTTCCAACCCGCAGAAGTACGCCCAGAAGCTGCTCCAGCTGGAAGAGGATCCGGCCCGCTGAAGACCACGCCCCCGGAGCGGGCGCTCCGGGGGCAGGCGAAGCCCTTCTAGTCCTGGGGCTTCCAGGCTCGGATTTCCAGGCCGACGATCGGTGTGCCGGGCTCGATCTTGTGGGTGTCAACGAGCCATTTCTGCACGGCGGCCGCGACGTCGCCGCCGGCCGCGTCGACGAGGGCCTTGAACTCGGCGCCGTCGAACCCTTCCTCGCCCGAACCCGGGCCGCCGCGGTTGTCGGCGTAGGCCCGCTCTTCGGTTCCGTCGCGGCGCTGGACCACGTTGCGGCGGACGCCGGGGGAGTCAGCCCGGCGGCCAGCATCGTGCTTGAAGGCGCCCTTGCGGGCCCTGACGGTGAAGGCGATCTTCCCGCCGTTGGCGGCCGCGTCGTCCACCACCGGCCGCAGCCGGCTCGCGCCGGAGGCGATGTGCTGCTTGCCGGCCTTGGCCAGGGACGAGGACCAGGCCTTGACCGGCTTGCCGTCGGCGCCGATGACCGGCTTGCCCTTGGCGTCCTTGACCGTCCACTCGGCACGCACCCTCGTCTTGCCGCGCACGCGGGCCTTGTAGCCCTCGCGGTTGAGCCGCGGCTTCACGTGCCCGGCGGCCAAGGCCTTCAGGCTCGCGATGTCCCGCGGGCCGCCGGCCTGCACCTCCTGGACCACGGCTCGCAGCGCCTCCACCATCGACGCGCCCTTGTTCTTGGTGAAGAACTGCGAGACCAGGCTGGGGTTGCGGCCTAGGATCTCGCCGACCTGCTTCCGGCTGAACCCGGCCCGCTCCAGCTCCGAGGTCAGCCGGGCGGCCTCATTGCGCTGGGCGCCCCGGCCGCCCGCGGGCTTCCTCCTACGCGGCGTCACGCGGCCGCCTCCTCGTCCTCGTCGTCACACTCGTGGTCGGAGTACACCGGGCTGTCGTCCTCGAACAGGCCGTCGCCCTCCTCGCCACAGCCATGGCAGTGCCACTCCGCGCTCCACACCACCGCGCCCTCCCGGCCGCAGTCGTGCCCGGAGTCGACGGTGTCCTCGTCCTCCCACTGGGCCTCGCCCGAGGCACCACAGGCCGGGTGCTCCCATTGCCCGCCCCACACCACGTCGGCGCTCACATGCCCTCCGATTCGTAGGCCTGGCGGCCCAGCTCCTGAAGGACGTAGAAGTCCTCGTCCGTGCGGGGGGTGGTCTGCTCCCAGGCCATGCGGCCTTTGAGCAGGTAGTCGCCCGGCTCACCGCCATACGGCCAGTCGACCGGCGCCGAGGTGTAGATGGCGTCGGTCCGGAACGCCAGGATGCTTCCCGGCGGGAGGTGGAGTGCGCCGGCCTTTAGCGGCTTTCCGGTCTCCGGGTCCTTCGAGCTGGTGCTCACCGACAGCAGGGCCGCCCGGGCTGCCGACCACACCCCGGCCGCCCACTCCGGGTGGGCGTACTGGTCTCGCCCGAACCCCTGATTGCGCTCCCAGGTGACGTGGGTGTCCGTGATGCCCGTCAGCCGCGCACCTTCCGGCAGCTCGGGAACTTCGCCGCTGGCGCCCAGCTCCAGCGAGCCGGTCGTGATCCGTGGCCGTTGCGCGAACGTGCCGATGCCGTACAGCAGGATGCTGCGCACCGCACGGGAGGCCAGAGCGCAGGCCTTCTTCTGCTGCTCGTCGCCGTGGTGCTCGGCGATGGCCCGCAGGGAACGCCAGGCCTTCTGCAGCTTGGTGCTCCAGCTCTTGAGCGGGTCGCCGGACTCCCAGAGCAGGCCGTCGAGGATCTCGATCCGCCACGGCGCGATCGGGTTGCGGAGCGCGAGGTTGACCTCGGCGCCGCCCGCCCAGGTGGTGAAGGTCCGGCCGCCCTCGTATGGGTAGTGCCAGGACCGTTCCCCGGGCGCCGGGGCCGGGAGCAGCCCGACGTGGTTCCAGTCCTTCGGGATCGTCACCCGCACTTGCCAGTGCGACGGCGCGAACAGCGCGTTCGTCTGCTCCTTCTCGGTCATGGCCGCGAACCGGGCGGCGGTGATCCGCTGCGGCACGCCGACCCCGCTTGCCCAGGTGTGCTTGGCGTACGCGAAGGTGCGGTCGACCTCGTACCAGCCGGGCACCCGCTCCGGCACGCGCGGCGGCGTGATCAGCTCGGTGCGGCCCTGCCCGGCGGTGGCGTGCAGTAGCCCTCGGATCTCCTGCGACATGACAGGGAAGCCCTCCGCCCACTTCGCGCCGGCCTTCATCGGGATGGTCCGCGACCACAGGTCCCGCCCGGTCTGCGACGGCGACCCCATGAGGACCACGTCCTCGAAGTGCGGTCGCAGCGCCTTCCACAGCTCGACGAACGCGGCGCGCACCGTCGCCGGGTCAGCGCCCTCGGGGTCGAACCACTCGCCGACCGACCGGATCTCGATGTGCTGGTCGCCGCGCTGCCAGCGACCCACCGGGTTGCGCGGGTGGACCAGGTGGCCGGCCTGCCGGTCCTTGCCACGCGAGGACTCCACCGTCCAGCCCTCCGGGAGCGGGCCGTTCAACCACGCGGCTACGGCGTCCTTCAGGAAGTCGTGCCGCTCGCTGGACTGGTGCCACGGGTCACCCGCAGTGACGTAGATCCGCTCGACGGAGGCAGTGTTGGGCACGGCGTAGACGGCGGTCAGGATCTGCGACACCGTGGCCTGGCCCAGGTCGAGGCGGACCGTGCCGCCCTGCCACACCAGCACGCCAGTGGCGGTGTCGAGGAAGGCCATCTGCCGTACGGCCTGCCGGAAGTTCGGCCGCTTCGACGCCAGACCGGGCTCGGCGTGGAACCACCGGCCCCCCTCGGTTCCTTCGGGAATGGAGGGCAGGACGCGCTCGGCGCCTTCGGTCTCAGCGCCGGTCGGCGGCGCAGTGGCCTCGGCCTGCCCGGGTTCGCCGAGCACCTCCAGGTCGAAGGCGCCCTCGGCGGTCGCTGCGCGGAGGCGTGCAAGAGCTCCGGCCCGGTCAGCGGCCTGGGGCTCCTCCGAGGCTGATACCACAGCCGTTTCCTTGATCGGCTCTGCGGGCGTCTGAGCGGTCGGCTGGTCCACGGCGGCGGATTCGGTCACGGGGACCTCTACCGGCGCCTCAGGGGCGCCCTGAGGGGCCAGAGAGGGCACCAGCGCCACGATGTCGATCACCGCGAGACCGGCTGCCGTCGCGATCCGGTCCGAGGTGGCCTTCTCGTAGACGCCGAGTTGCCGGATTTTCTCGGCCCGGCGGTCGCGCAGCTTGCCGACCTTGGCCTGCAGCTGGGCCAGCTCGCGCTCCAGCGGCTTGAGTTCGTCACGTACGGCCCGCAGCTCACTGAGGCCGGCCGAGTACTTCTTGTTGTCCATCAGGTCCCCCTCAGGTGTTGGCCATGTCGACGAAACGCGACAGGTAGAGCTGCTGCGCCACGGTGATCGTCGCGGTCGGCCCGTTGCGGTGCTTACCCACGATGATGTCGACCTCGCCAGCCCGCGGGCTTTCCTTCTCGTACGCGTCATCGCGGTACAGCAGGATGACCATGTCCGCGTCCTGCTCGATCGAGCCGGACTCACGCAGATCCGAGACCTGGGGCCTCTTGTCCGCCCGCATCTCCGGCCCCCGGTTGAGCTGCGACAGCAGGATGATCGGCAAGTGGAGCTCCTTTGCCAGCAGCTTGAGGCTCCGCGAGATATGGCTGACCTCCTGCTCCCGGCTGTCGTGCCGCTTGCCACCGCTCTCGGTCAGCTGCAAGTAGTCGATGATGATCTCTGCTAGGTCGGGGACCCGAGCCTTGAGGCGCCGGCATTTCGCTTGGATCTCGGCCAGGGAGCGCGCGCATTCGTTGATGTACATCGGTGCCTCGCTGTACCGCTTTGCCGCGACCGCGAGCCGGCCCCATCCCGCCTCGTCGAGCGTGCCCGAGCGGATGTGGTGGAGGGCGACGTCGCCTTCAGCTGACAGGCATCGCATGTTGAGCTCGTCGATGCTCATCTCCAGCGTGATGAAGGCCGCTGGGCGGCCGGCGCCAGGGATGGGCTGGCGGTTCTTCCCGCGCGGCATCGTGCAGGCGCGCGCAAAGTCCATGGCCAGGGTGGACTTGCCCATGCCGGGACGGGCGGCCACCACGATGATCTGTCCTGGCTGGAAGCCGTTCGTCAGCGAGTCGAGGTCGCTGAAGCCGGTTGTGACGCCGCTGAGCTCGCCGCCGGACTCGGCGGCCTGGATCATGTCGAGCGTGCCTTCGAGGGTGTCGCTCGGGGTGAAGAAGTCGTCCTGGCGGTCGCGGCCTTCGGTTACTGCGGCGATTTCCGCAGCGGCGGCCGCGGTGATCTCGTCGAGCTCGCCGACGCCCTCGTAACCCATCTGGACAATCCTCGTGCCCGCGGTCACCAGCCTGCGCAGGACGGCCCTCTCGCGGACGATCTCGGCGTAGTACTCGGCGTTCGCGGCCGTCGGAACTGACTGCACCAGGGTGTGCAGGTAGGAGGCACCGCCGACTTTCGCGAGCTCGCCGGACTTCTGAAGGGCGTCGCCGAGGGTGAGGGGGTCGACCGGATCGCCCTTGGCCATCACCTCAAGGATCGCCCTGTAGATCGCCTGGTGAGCGGGGCGGTAGAAGTCGTCGGCTGCCAGCAGGTTGGACACGTCGGTGATGGCGGTCTTCGAAAGGATCATGCTGCCGAGGACCGACTGCTCCGCGTCGAGGTCCTGGGGCGGAAGTCTTTCGAAGGCCTGGCGGTCGGGCTGGCTCCGGGCGGAGCGGAAGGTGGGCTCGATGTACGGCTCGGCCTCCGCCGGCGCCGCGGGGGGTGGGACACTGGTCATGGATCTCTTCCTGTCAGGTAGTGGTCTGGAGCGGCGGCCGGTTCTTCGCGGGAGCGGCCGCCGCCGCCATGTTCGCGGTTGGGTCAGACAGCCGGCCGTCGCAGGCCGGAGAGGATCGTGGCGACCTTGTCCGGCATCGGGACCGGCACGAAGTCGGGGCCTTCGGCCACAGCCGCGCGGGGCCTGGGTACGTCCTTGCGGGCAAGTCGTCGGGGGAGGTCCTCGATGCGTGCCTTGAGCACCTTCGTGGGACGCTTCACGCCCTCGGGGTTCTGAGTGAGCTCCGCGGTCAGGAAGTCGTCCAGCTCCCAGCCCTGATCGGCAACGACTTCAGCCAGCAGGGGAGCGAGGCTTCGAGCCGTCACCCGTCCTGCGGTCCAGGGGCGCGGCAGCGTCTGCAGAAACTGCGACGCGGCCTCCACCTGCTCGGCCGAGGGGGTGGGCTTTGTCGTGGTCTCCCCCTCCTCCTCCCGCGCCGCAGGCGCCACACCATCCGCACCTGTACCGAGGGGGTAGGGGGAGGAGGTATTTACCTCCTCCGGGGGGTGTGGGGGGGAGCCCGTTCCACTTCCGGTGTTCGCGGACGTGGGCTGACCTGCGGAAACGAACGATCCTCCACGTCCGCGAACAGCGCTTCCGCGAACACCGGAAGAACCCTTGTTTCCGCGAACACCGGAAGTGGTCTGACCTGCGGGAACAGGAGTTTCCGCGAACACCGGAAGTTTGGTCCCCGGCTCCTCGGCGGAGGCCTCGGGGGAGTAGTCCGGGTTGTCCTCGAAGTGCTCGAAGACCTCGTACGAGGTCAGCCCCCGGTACCCCTTGCCCTTTGGGTTGGGGATGGTCGTGCGGCGGATGAAGCGCGCCTCGATGAGCCGGGCGAAGGACTCGTAGACGGCGTCCCGGCCCACGAGCTCGGTGCCGCTCTTCGCCGACCGCACACCGGCCTCGCGGACCGACCGGACGATCCCGGGCACCGTGACCTGGAGGCCGCTGTTGATTGCGAAGAGGACGTGAAGGAAGACGACGTAGTCCAGCTGGTGCGTCAGGCGGCCGCTGAAGGCCACGGCCCGCTGAACGGTGACCGCGCGCGCCGGGGCCTGGCCCCGGACGATGGTGGCCGCGAGGTCGAAGTCGGGGCGCTCGCTCATGCCGTCACCGACTTGCGGCGGCGGCCAGCTACAGGCAGCACGGTACGAAGGCGGACCTCCACCCACGTGGCGGCGGTCGGAGGGTAGTTCGGGTTCACTGCACTCCTCCTGAAGGATGTTGTGCCGTGAACTCTCCACATGTGGGCTTGCCCGAAGGCTTGCCCGCTGCTCGGAAGGCCCAGGTGACGGGCTTGCCCATTCCCGCGCCGCGTGGGCAGGCCTGCACCGGGCAAGCCAGAGTGCGCCGCAGCAGGCGCGGGCGGGCCGGAGGGCCGGTGGGTTGGGCGGGGTGCAGCCGCCGCGGCGGCCTTGTTCAGGTGTGACACATACGGTCCCTTGTTCAGGGAGCCGTGGATCAGCTGATCAACTGTGTGACTCAGGCCACTGGGCAAGCCTGTCTGGGCTTGCCCGGGAGTCGTTGTCTATGCTGTTGGGTAGGTGACCGACGGGCCTGATGGTCCAGGCACCCAGCGCGGTCACCGCGCTGAACCACGACTCCGGATGCTTGCCGGCTGGGGAGTCGCTTGACGGCCGTCCTGTGCAACCAGGGCGGCCGTCCTCTTTTTCTACGGTGAACGTTTTCTACGGTGAACGGCTCATCTCGGGTTCTCCTTAGGGTCTAGACCGGTGCGGACTCTGCGCCGGCCTGGGCGCTGCCGTCGCGCTCGATGTCGTAGCCGATCTCGAAGAGCTCGGCCGACATCCGGGTGTCGTTGATCTCTACCACCTGGCCGGTCGAGGACCGGGTAACGCGGACGACGCGCAGCAGCGGAACGCCGACGTCGGCCGGGAGGCCAAGCGACTCTGCCTCCTCCGGGGACGGCATCCGGGCGGACACCGCTTCCTTCCAGGCGAGCGGGGCGTGCCCCATCTCTTCGAGCCGGTCGTAGATGCCTCCCAGGCCCGTGTCGCTCTCGGTGAGCTGCGTACCTCGGGCGAGGTCGGCTGGCAGGTAGCTGGTCGCGAGCTGCATCGCGGCCCGGGTGTCAGGGTCGCCCATGATCCGGTCCCGGATGAGGACCTCCGAGCCGACGCTGAGCCCCATGGTGGCGGCAAGGTCCACGGGGACCACCCCCCACCTCACGGTGGGCGTTTCCAGCGCGACCCAGTTCTGGGCGGCGGGATCGAAGTAGTACCCGATCTCGTCCCGGTAGACCTGCCGTGACCTCGTGATTCGACGCTTCTCCGGACGCTCACGCACGATCGTCCCTCTCCGCCGGACAGCGACGACCAGCCCTTCCTGCTCCAGCAGCTGGATCGCGCTGCGGACGGTCTGGTAGCCAGCCCCGTACTGCTCCTGAAGCTCGGTCAGCATGGGCAGCTTGTCTCCCGGCTGATACCGCCCATCAGAGATCTGCTGCCGGAGCGCAGCAGCGATCTCGCGGTACGAAACGGGCATTCAGGCCGCCTTTCTAAGCATCCAACGCCATCACTATATAGCTATCTCTAATGGCGCGTCAGTCTTGACGCGCGGCATGCGGGGGTGGTCTCATCATTACCGATAGCTCTAACCGGGGGTACCGGGAGGGCTACTCATGGTTTGGCTACCCGTGCATTCAACGACGGCACCGCCATGCCAAAAACGGCCCTCCGGGTGGTCTTGGCAGAGACCCGGAGAGCCGCGCACAGGCCGTCCACGTCTGAGGAGAACGACCCGTGAACACCATCTTCGCAGCCAGCAGCCGTACGACCCACTCGCAGGGGCTGGAACAGGTCGAGGTCCTGCACCAGCTGCAGCTGCTGACCGGCGTGAGGCCGGTCGACTGGCTGGCCCCGCTGAACGAGTCGGCCGAACAGCAGTCAGAGCGCCTGGAGTTCCAGGCCGACGTGATCCTCGGCATCGCCGAGCACGACCCGAAGACCGCCGCCCACGTCGCCGAGCTGATCCGCCGGCTGACGGGCGAGCCCGAGGCGAAGAAGACCGACCGCGTCTTCGGCCCGGTCCCCGCGGACTCCGGCCCGGACCGCCCCGCCTCCATCCCCATCCCGCTCACCGTCGCGCTCGTGTCCTCCGTCCGGAAGGGCAAGTCGGTGCCGGCGGCCGTCTTCACCGCGCGGGAGGTGCAGGTCGCATGAGCACCAGCACCCCGCGCGGCCTGCCTCTGAAGGTCCAGGCCCTGGTGACGACGTGGTCCATCACCGCGTTCATCCTCTTCGGCGCCGGCTGGCTCCTGGGCCTGGAGGCGACCTGGTGGCAGCGCGTACTGCTCGCGCTCCCGGTCGCCGGACTCGCCTACCTCGACAGCCGCGGCCACACGCCCATCGTCGAGATCCGGGCCCGCCTGACCCGGCTCCTCGCCGAACTCGGCGCGATCCAGCTCCCCCTGGCTGTGGCCGGCGGCGCCTGGCTCCTCGGCCTCACCCCCGGCGTGGCCGAGCGCATCGGCGTCTGCCTGGTCATCGCCCTCGTCGCCGCCCTGTACCGCTACGCCCCGCACGCGGCCGCCCCGACCGCCGGAGGTGCCCCGTGAGCCTCACCGACTTCCGTACCGCCCGCCGCGAGGACAACGCCGCCGAGGCCGAGCAGGCCCGCCTGGCCGCAGAACTCCGGGCCCGTCTCGACCTGCAGGCCCAGCAGCAGGCCTTCGAGCAGGAACGGGCTCGCGCCGCCGATGAGCAGGAGGCCAGGGACCGCGAGGCCAAGCGCATCCGCGAGGCCAAGGAGGCCGACGCCGCCGCGAAGCTCGCGAAGGAGAAGGCCGACCAGGCCGCGAAGGCGGCGGCCGACAAGGAGAAGCGGCGGGAGAAGGCACGGCGCCGCAAGGAGGCCCGCGAGCGGTTCGCCGCCCGGCTCAACGCCGCCCCGGCGTGGCTGGCCGAACACCTCGACCTGGCCGCCGCGCTGGCCGTCATGGCCTGCAGCATCGTGCCGGCCCTTATCTCGCAGGCCGCCTCACTGACCGGCACGGGCATCCTGATCGAGATGGGCTGGGTGGGCTACCTCCTGGTCACTCTGCTCCCGGTGATGCTGGAGTGCTCCGCCTGGGCCGCCACGGCCGGCGAGGCCAAGGCCATGCAGCAGGGCCGCTCGCCGTGGCCGTACCGGATCGCGATCTACACCTTCGCGGGCCTGGCAGCCTGGATCAACTGGCTGCACGGCCAGCAGGTCGGCGGGGACAAGTACGGGACCATCCTGGGCGCCGTCCTGGCCGCGTCTTCGATCATCCCGATCGCCGTCTGGCAGCTGGTCCAGCTCGGCCGGCACCAGGAAGCCCGGGCGCGGCTGAAGGCCGAGCGGGCCCGGCGCAAGGACGTGAAGGCCACCCGCAAGCAGCGCGAGGATCTGCTGCCGAAGGTGTGGGCGACGGCGAAGACGCTGCGTGCCATCGCCGGGCACGAACTCCTCTCTGAGGACGAGGCCTGGCACGCCGCGTACGGCGTGCACGAAGGCACCGGTGCGGACCTGCCCGAGGAGCTGCTGCGGCACCTGTCGGCGGAGATGCTCGGGCTGCGTGTGGACGCGGAAGGCCGTCTCGCGGAGGTTCTGGAAGAGCTCGCGGACGCACGCCGCATGCGCCTCACCGCTTCCGCGAAGGTGTCCGCAGTGGCGGCCGAGAACGTCTCTGGCGAGCCCGTGAAGCCGGTCGCGGAAGAGCCTGTAACCCTCCCTACGCGGGTGTTTGCCGGAACCCGCGAGGGACTCGTAGAGGGCCCGGCGAACGCTTTCCGGTGGAATGGATCTTCGCAGGTCAACACGTCCGTCCCCCCGTCCACGCGCACATCCGCGCGGAAGCGCGAGGCCGCTGCTGCGGGCTCGAAGCGGCAGTCCGTGACGGCCTCCGTGCGGAGGCTCTCGCCGGCCGCCCGGCGCGCTGCCGCGGAAACCGCGAAGAACTACGACGCGACCGAGAACGCCGCGATCGAGGAGTGGATCCGCAGCGAGATCCGCGACGGCCGGAGCCCCAACGCCAAGGGGGTCACCGCGGAGACCAAGCGACGCCGTGCGGAAGTCCACGGCAGCAAGGTCATCGAGCCGGGCAAGTCCTGGGTCTACGACCGCCTCGCCAAGGCCAAGGCGAGCCGTGTCAACCCGGACGTTCCGGGGAGCCGGTGATGCCGCGCACCAGCCCCCGCTACGACGACCCGAAGGGCGAGGAGTTCGGCATACCGACCTGGCCCTGGAAGCTCGGCCCCGACCCCGAGGTCATGGCCACCTACCGACAGCTGCGGGCCCGCGGGCTGCGCCCGGGCGGCCAGCCCGTGGCCGGCCAGCTCGGGTGGACCCGCCAGGGCAACCCGAGGTTCGCCGCCCTCTACCTGGTCGAGCTGGCCAAGCCGAAGCGGCCGATGACGGAGGCGCGATGGGCCGCGATCCGCAAGGCGGTGGCAGCCCGCAGGGTCTGCCCCGAGTGCCACACCGAGAAGGACTACGAGATCCCCAAGCGCTACGGGGTCTGCAACGACTGCCCCGGCGGCGCGAACGCCGCCTGACCCGAACACCTTCCCCCAGAGCGCAGGGCGGGGCCCGCCGGTCTCAACCGACCAAAGCGATGCCCGGCTTCCCTACCCCGCGCTCACCCCCAGACAGGAGGCGTGAACAGCATGACCGAGATCGACATCAACCCGAAAGTCGACGACCCCCGGCTGTGGGCCAAGGTCGGCCAGGCCATGGACCGCAAAGTGCTGTGGGAGGCCGCCGAGCTGGTCGTCTCCACCCAGTTCGGCTCCCGGTCCATGCTCCAGCGCAAGCTGCGCATCCCGTGGGACCTGACGGGCCGGATGATGGATGCGCTGGAGGCCCTCGGCGTCGTCGGCCCCGACCAGGGAGCCCAGGCCCGCGACGTGAAGATCAAGCTCGTCGAGGACCTGGAGCCCGTCTACGAGAACCTCTACGGCGACGACGGCATCGACTTCGCTGCGCTGCTGCACCTGGACGGCCAGGCGTCGGCCTCCATCCCGGCCCAGCCGACGGACCTTTCGGACGACGACGAAGACGTTGACGACGACGCGGACGACGAGCCGGCACCAGAGCACAGCCGGCCGATCGAAGTCACCGTCTACACCCCCCAGGAGTGGGAGCTGCGCGAAGACCCGGAGGGCGACCGCCCCTGGATCAACCCGCAGCTGCGCACCAAGGAGGGCCGCAAGGCCCGCTACGCCTACCTGCGCCGGCAGGCCCGCCGCCGGGTGCGGAAGGCCGCCGCCCGCCAGCTCACAGTACACGGAGTCATTCCCCGGGCCCTGCGCGGAGAGAGGCGGGTGCGCTCATGGGTCATCGGCATGGAAGGGCGCAAGGCCGCCGCCGATGAGCGCCTGGCGCTCGCCGCCGTCAAGACCGCCGACCGCGGCGCCCGCCGCGCGCAGTTCGCGCTCCGGAACGGCGAGGCGAAGCAGGCCCAGGCGGCCAAGCTCCAGATGGAGGCCGGCAAGCAACTGGTTGTCGCGCAGAACGCGAGGAAGAGCGCCAAGCGTGCGGTCGCCTTCCGGGCCGGCGTCACCTACGGCCCGCTGGCCCTGGCCGACGCGGCCGCCTACGGCTTCGCCGACGTCTGGGGCTTCCTCGGCGCCCTGGTGCTCAACCTCGTCGGCGGCTCACTGCTGGGCCGCGACGTCGAGGTCAGCGAGGAGGAGCTGGAGCGGCTGGAGCGGATCGAAGCCGGAGCCCCGCAGCAGGTCAGCGTGGGCATGACGCCGCGCATGTTCGAGCAGATGATGCGCCAGGCCCTCACCGAGGACCTGAAGCTCACCCTCTCGGCACTGCGGGTCGACCCCCACGCGTGGGGGTTCGAGATCCACGTCTGGCTGGAGCGGATGACCCCGGAGAAGATCTCCAACGGGCTGGACACGCTGGAGGCATGCCTTCCCGGCGTGCGCACCGGCAGCGTGCTGCTCCAGCAGTCCGCGGAATCCCGGAACTACTGCGTGATCCGCGTACCGGGCCCCAGCCCCTGGCAGGCCGTTCCCGAACTGCCCGTCCGGGAACCCCAGTCCGTTTCCACCGACGACCTCCACAAAGCGCAGATCGGCGGCGACATGGCAGGGCGGCCCCTGGCCCTGCCGATGTGCCGGACCAACGTCAACGTCGTCGGCAAAAGCCGGTCGGGGAAGTCCACGATTCTGCGGGCCATCCTGGACGTGCTCACCGCGACCGAGGACCAGATCATCATCGGCATCGACCTGGGCGGCGCCGGCAGTGGCTTCGGCGGGCTCCGGCACGCCATGCACGTGGTGGCCACCACCCCCGCGGAGGCCAAGGCAGTGCTCCAGTGGGGGCTGGACATCGGGAAGGGCCGCCCCGGCCTCTTTGACCGCCTGGGCATGGGCGAGAACTGGGTCACCTCCGGCCGGCGGCCCGGCGTCAAGTTCATCGTGGACGAGTTCCCCGCGCTGGTCCGCGAGAGCCGGAAGGGCTACTACGACGAGGACCTCAAGCGGCAGGTCCCCTGGGACCTGGACGGCATGCTCGCCGAGATGGCGATTACCTGCCTCAAGAGCGACGTCACCATGGTCATCGCCGGACAGGGCGTCACGAAGGAGAAGGTCAAGGACAACACCTGGCTCACGGAGCTGGCCGTCCAGGTGCTGGCTGCCTGCGACAAGGACGACGTCGTGCAGATCCTCGGCGAAGGCATGCTCGCCCAGGGGTGGCGCGCCGACCGGCTCGTACCTGCCATGGGCAAGCAGATCAACGACGCTTCCGTGGTGTACGTGATGGCGGGCAGCGCCTACTGCGAGCCAATCCCGTACCGCGGCTGCTACGCCGACCCCGACGAGCTGCTGCGCCGCGGCCGGGCCCGGGCCCAGGCCGGGTTGGTCGATATCGACCCCGAGTCCGCGAAGCTCAGCCGCATTTCGCTGCGGAGCCTGATGGAGACCAGTGCCCAGAACTACGCCGCCGGGGGTCAGGAGCAGGGCGCCGTCCCCCAGCTGATCGCCTCCATCCGCGAGGTCTTCCGAGCGGCCGGGGACCCGAGCGGCCTCCAGCTGGAGGAGATCGCGGCCGGCCTCGCCCAGCACGACGCCGACCGCTGGGACCTGGAAGCGTTCGACGGGGAGGGCGCCGCGGACCAGGAGGCCGCCCGCGCTGTCGCGCTGAAGGCGGCGATCAAGGCGGTGCTCGCCCCCGGCGGCAAGTCCTGGACGACCGACAGCTACCGGCGCCCGGGGGAGAAGAGCACGGTCAAGGGCTACTGCCTGCGCCACCTGAAGAAGATCACCGGCGAGGACGCAAGCGCCACCTGAGCCCAGGAACACCTCAGGAACACGCAGGTCAGCGCGCCGGAACAGGATGAGAACAGGGACGGAACACCTCACGGGACCGGTGGCGGTGTTCCCCTCCCCGCGTCTGTTCCCGCCGTGTTCCGGTCCCCTGACCTGCACGTTCCTCCTCGTTCCCGGCTGTTCCCCGCCCGAAAGATCCCGAGGAGTCCGTAATGATCGACCCGTCCCGCACCCACAACCCGGACGTCGGCTACTACCGCATCACCGCCGAGCGCCGCTTCAACTACCTCCAGCGCGACCCCGACCACACCATCCGCGTCGTGTGGCAGGCCCTGCCCGTCGCCTGCCCGATGTGCGGCGCCGACACCGGCCTGACCCTCGTCCTCGAACGCAGCGCGCAGCCCGTGGTCGAGGTGCTCTGCCCGGCCCGGCACGAGTGGTCCGAGCACCTCATCGACCCTGGCCACTTCACCGCCTGGGCCGACATGCGCTGGACCACCCCCAACTGGGACATGTTCTGGATCGTGGAGGCCGGGTTCGGCGAGGAGCCGCTCCCGCCCATCGACCTCGTCGAAGAGGTCCCCAAGGCCGCGCGGATCGTCACCAAGATCCTCGTCCGCGAGGCGAAGAAGCGTGTCCGCCGCCAGGTCCGCCGCCGCGTCCGCAAGGTGAAGAAGAAGGCCCTCAACGTCGCCTACTCCCCGGTCGCGGCCCTCATCCGCACCGCATGGGCCATGCAGGCCGGCGTCCCGCAGGAGGAGCCCGCGCCGGCCGAGGAGAAGGGCAAGCAGGCCCCGGGGCCGAAGATCCCCTCCCTCGCCAAGTACCGGGCCGCGTACGGCATGCCCGCGCCGGCCAAGGGGCCGGCGTGCCTGGTCTGCGAGGACAAGGGGCGGATCGTCGCGCCGGGCCTGGACATCAGGTGCACCGAGTGCGAGGGACCGGCCGCGGCGGCCCTGGCCGCCGCCGAGCGCAAGGCGGCCCGGGCCCGCGCAGGCGGCCGTACCCCCGCGGGTTCGAAGGCCCGGCCCGGCCGTGAGGAGGCGGCCGCGGGCGCCGGGCGGCCCGCAGCGGGCAACTCCCGTCCCGACAGCGGCTTGACCAGATCTGACGCGTAGGCGGGGATCCCCGCGAATCTCTAAGTGCATTCTCTTGAAATGCATTCTGTGAGAATGCATACTTGAGTCATCGTAAGGCCCACCGGGCCCGCGAGAAAGCCTGCTCCTCCACGCCCGTAACCGGCCGGGAACGCTCGGCCCGACACGACGGAGAGACCATGACCACCATCAGCGCCGGAGACCTCGAAGGGTCGTCACGGAGGCCCGCGCCTACCAGCACTCGCACTTCACCGGCGCCTCGGCTGACCGCTTCAACCGGCTCGTCTTCACCTTCCGGCCCTTCACCGGCGCCGAGGAGGAGCCCCAGCGGCCGCTCTACGCCTGGAAGGACGAGAGTCTCACGCCCGAGTCCCGCGCGTTCATCGACGCCCAGTACGACGAGGTGATCTTCCTCTGGCGCCAGGCCGCGTTCACCGCCGCCCTCAAGCACGCCACCAGCGGCGCCGAAGCCCAGTGGGACGCCTACGCCCAGGCCCTCGCCGCCATGGAGGAGATCTTCACCTCCATGGACAGCAAGCCCGACACGTACTGGCGGGCCACCGTCTCCCAGCTGGTCACCGCCCAGAAGACGGCGCTCGACGCCGCGATCACCTGGGACCACACGGGGCGGGCCATCGCCACTGTGAACGACCAGTTCCGCTACGGCGCCTTCTCCCGCGCCGAGATGTACGAGGCCGCCGGGATCGACGCCAGCCGGTGGGTCATCGGTGACACCTACGACTACGAGGCCTTCCGCGGCGGGCCGGTCACCCGCGAGCTCCAGAAGCGCATCGACGCGCAGCGCGAGCACCTGCGGACCGCCGCCAGCCTCTTCGGTGACCGCGACCCGGCCTGACCACCCCACCCGGGGCGGCTGCCAGGTCGCCAACTCAGCCGCCCGCCCCGGGACCTCCCAACCGCCCAACACCAGCAGCCCGAAGGAGCCCTTCGTGACCCACACCCTGGTCCACCCCGCCGAGACCGCCCGTCCCAAGTCCCTGGAGCACCGCCCGGTCCGGGCCGCGCGCACCCGGCGCGCCAGCGTCAAGGCCCTGTCCGCCGTCACCCGCTACGACGGCATCGTCATGGTGGCAGGCACCTTCACCCTCGGATTCGACGCCATCGTCAACAACGACGGCCCGCTCGCAAACCTGAGCGCCCCAGGAGCCGTCCTCGCCGCGCTCGCCCTCATCGGCGCCCTCTACGTCATCGACGCCGCCGCCAACGAGCTCATCGACTGGATCAACCCGGACCGCTGGGACGGCGACAGCACCTACGCCCTGGCTGAGGAGCTCGGCCAGATCCGCGGCGACATCGACTCCGGTGCCGACCCGGAGGAGATCGAGCACAGCCTGCGCACCAGCGGACTGCTGGAGACGGTCGGCACGCTCACGCGCAGGCTCGCCGTGGCCTTCGCCGAGCAGGGGGAGGAGGACCGGGCTCAGCGCCTGTTCGCTTCCACCCTCCACCTGCGCAAGGCAGACGAGGTGCTCGGGCACGGGCAGGCCGGTGACGAGCTGGCCGGCGACGCCCGCGAGGATCTGCAGTAGAGGCGCCCCGGGGACGGCGGCCAGGTCGCCAAACTCAGCCCGCCGTCCCCGGGTCTCCCAACCCGCTCCAACCGGAGCAGGAGGGCCGGACCCATCGTCCCTCACCACCGCGAGGAGCCCAAATGACCCCCCGCCCCGACACCGACCCCAGCACCGCAGAAGACATCAAGGCCGCCGTCCAGATCGCCCAGACAGCACGCGACAACGCCGTACTCGCCGCCGAGAAGGAGTTCTGGCAGCGGATGGGCGAGCTCAGCAAGAGCTACCACGGCGCCCAGCAGGACGTCGCCGACGCGATGGGCCGCAAGCGCGACTACGTCTACAAGAACGTGCGGAAGTACGCCGCCTGATCCACCGCCTCCGGGGCCGGCCGCCAGGTCGCCAAAACTCAGCCGGCCGCCCCCGGAGCTCCCAACCTCACCGTCCCGCAGCAGGCAGGAAGGCTTCGCCATGCCCGCATCCGCAGCACCCGCCACCTTCGGCACCCAGGCTCCCGACGCGAGCACTCGCCGCCTGGCCGACGAGGTCGAAGCCTGGCTCAAGAAGATCACCCCGGCCGCGGCACCCGCCCCGGCCCCTGAACAGCCCGAACCCGCCGCCGGGTTCGACATCCCGGCCCTGGTGGCCGCCGGCCTCGCCGAGGTCGAGCGCAGCGAACGGGCCACGGCCGCCGCCCAGGCCGCCGCCCGTCCCTCCCTGCTCGACCGGATCACCCGCCGCCACCATCGGCCGGCCACCTGCGCGAGCCTGCACATCCGCCGCGCCGCGGCCGTGCTGGCCACCGGCGGCTGGTGCCGCGGGGAACTCCGCGACGCCACCGGCCGCCACTGCATCCTCGGCGCCCTCATGGCCGCGCCGGCCGACGCCGACACCACCAACCGCTCCCACATCTACATCCGTTCCGCGATGGCAGAACCGGCCGCGTACGCCCAGCCCACGGCTGCCTACCGGGCCCGCATGGAGGCGCAGTGGCGCAGCGAGGGCCGCGACCCGCGGGCCCTGAGCCGCCAGTTCGACATCGCCGTGAACAACAACATCGCGGTACCGACCGTCGGCGCTGTCCTCGACCTTCTGCAGCGAGCCGCCGAGCTCGCCGAGCGCGCCGGGGACTAACGGCAGGGGGAACCACTAGACGAAGTGATGAATAAAAGGTATAGTTTTCTTGTCGGGTTCGGGTCGTCCTCCCGCCCGCTCCCCGAACTCACTCCCCGGAAGGGACCGTCATGCTGCGCATCTCCACCCAACGCTTCCTCTTCGGAGGCGGCCGCCTCAGCAGGTACGCCAAGACCATCGCCCCCGACGCCGAGAAGCTCGTCCGCGACAAGTTCGGCTCCATGCCGGCCGTCCACCTGGTCCTCAACGGCGACACCAGCCAGCTGGACCACCTGGTGAACATCGCGGAGGCTCAGCTCCTGACCGGCATCAACCCCACGCAGGTCAACACCGTCAGCCGCTCCGACCGCCACTCCCGCCGGTCCTTCGGCCAGACCTCCATCGACCGCGGCGGAGTGCTGATCGTCCTGCAGATCCCCAACATGCGGCACGAGCGCGACGTCCGCGAAACCCTCGTGCACGAGCTCGTCCACGCCCACCAGCTCGGCGACCGCTCCGCCCGCGAGCTCCACCTCAAGTACCTCAAGCACGTCTGGGGCCGGCAGCCCATGAAGGACAACACCCTCACCGCCTACGAGCTGCTGATCGAGCAGCGCGAAGTCGAGGCCTACGGCGCCGAGGACCTGGCCGCCCAGCTCTGAACCCGACAGGAGGACCGCCATGAAGATCCGACTTCCCTGGCCCAGCCGCGCGGACCGCCGCCTCTGGCGCGCCGCCACCACCTTCTCCGACCTCGCCGAGCTGACCGCCCGCTGGCTCGAAGGCGACATCCGCTCCTGTGCCGGGAAAATGCCGAACTACGGGCCCGACGAAGAGACCCTGCCCCTCATCCCCTGCCTGGCCGCCGCGAACCGCGCCGGATTCCTCACCGACGACTCCCAGCCCGGCCACGACGCCGCCGACTACGCCGGCAACCTGTGGGAGCAGCGCGCCGCCGTCACCGGATTCGTCGCCGACCCCGAGATCCTCACCCGCCTCGTCGACTTCGCCGAGCAGGCCGGCCTCGACCTGCTCGTCCGGTTCCAGGACGACGGCCACCACCCCGGCATGGTCGTCTCCCGCGTCAACGGCCTGGACTACACCCGGTACGGCCGAACCCTCACCCGCTCCGAGCTCCGGCACTCCTGGCACGCCCGCCTCGTCGGCGACACCGCCTTCGACACCCTGGCCCGCGCCGCCCAGCTCACCATCGCCGACACCGCCTTCGAGCCCAGCGACTTCCTCTGGACCGTCCTGGACGAAGCCCTGCACCTACTGAGCACGGCCGGCCGCTGACGGCCCCCCGCGGCGCCCGGCCCCACCTCCCGAGGACCGGGCACCGCCGAGGACCGGAACAGCCGGCCCGCCACGAGACGGAGAACGAGATGATCAGCACCGTCCCCGACACCGACTTCGACGCCGTCCTCACCGCCAACCTGCGCCGTGCCGCCGCCGGCACCCTGCCGCTGACCACCGGCATCCTCCAGCTGCTCGGCACCGCCGCGCAGACCGAGGCCCGCCTGGCAGCCGCCGAGGCCGTCTTCCCCGGCATCACCCACCTCGCCGGCGACAAGCCGCCCACCCTCGCCGTTTACACCGTCACGCGCCACGGCCTCGCCCTCGGCACCTACGCCACCCGGGAGGCCGCCCGCGCCCAGGGCGAGGCCGCCCTGAAGCGGTGTTCCCTCCCGGCCGGCGCCTTCATCGGATGGGTGCCGGACAACGGCGACGAGCACGCCCCCGAGGACCTCGTGACCTTCGGCCCCGGCCCGGACGACGAGTCCGTCACCAGCATCCGGATCACCGCGCAGCCCGTCCTGGTCGACTACGACCCGGAAGCCGAGGGCTGACGGTGTACCGGGTCATGTGGGAAGTCGACGTCCCGATAGAGCGCGCCGGCACCAGCGAGCGAGGCATCCACGTCTTCACCGGCCTCGCCGAGAACGGCCGCGAGGCCCGCCAGGCCGCGCAGCGCGCCTGGGAGACGGCCCTCCTGCACACCCTGGCCGGCCAGGACGTCCCCACCGCCGCCCACCGCACCGACTGGTCCGCCCGCGGACTGCGCCCCGGCTGGAACCTGCGCTGGGACCAGGCCACGCACAAGGACATCGAGCTCTAGATCCGCCCCGGGACGGCCGTCAAGGCCTGAGAAACCGCCGGCCGCCCCGGGCCCCTCACCCGCCAGGACGAGAGAGAGACCACCATCATGCACGCCACCCGTCGCAAGCAGCACCACACCTCCACCACCCGCCGGCTGAGCACCGCCGGCCGGTTCCTGAAGTCCCTGGCCAAGGCCAACCCCCTGCTCGCCGACCGCGCGTTCGTGTGCAGCCGCTGCGCCGTCGCCTGGCAGGGCGACGAGGCCGACTGCTGGAGCTGCGGCCTCCCCGCCAGCTTCTCCTCCCACCACCACGGCTCCGCCCTCCACCATCTCCTCGCCCCCACCAAGATCACCCGCACCCTCGTTCCGACGGGAGCGGCGTCGTGACCGGCCTCGCCTCCCTGACCCGGCTGATCGGCACCCAGGCCCTCAGCGACCACATCGTGGCCCGCGTCAACGAAATGGTCGAGGCCGGAACCGAGTACGCGCAGGCCTGCACCGCGGTCACCGACGCCGCCGACGCCTGCGAGGCCTGGGCCATCGCCGCCACCCGCCAAACCTGGGAGCGTCGACCGGACACCGACGAGGACGACGCCCCCATCCGGCGCCTGTACGTTCTGGAGCGCACCGGCAACACCGTCGTGGTCGCCGACCTCGACCTCGAAGAGGACCCGCAGGCCAACAGGATCGGCGGCCTGCAACTGCGGCACTCTCGCCTCGCAGACGAGGAGCAGGGCGCCGTGATCGACGTTGACCTGCTGAACCTGTACGACCTGACGGCCTGGGAGCCCTTCGAACACCTGCTGCCCACCGCCGCCGTCCCGGCCGCCGGGACCATGGGGGTGGGGGAGTGAGCACCACCGAACTCGCCCCCTGGCCGCGGCTGACCGGCGAGGAGCCGTGCCGGGCGCCCGGGGCCGATCCCGAGGACTGGACCGGGACTCCCAAGCAGCGCGTGAACGGCCAGCTGGCCTGCCTCAGCAAGTGCCCCGAGGCCGTGCGCGAGCAGTGCCTGGCCTGGGCCCTGGACCACCCGAGCCGCGCCGGATCCGGGATCTGGGCCGGTACCACCCTCTCGGACCGCCGCCGCCTGCGCAGGGAGCGCCGCGACGCCGCCGCGGCCTGACGGCCACTACCCCGCTCACCCGTCCATCCGGTACGGCCTCTTCCCGTACCGGACGGACGGCACCCGGACCTCACTCGTACCCCGGGCGGAACCCGGCCCCGGCCGGACAGCCGCCCGCACGCTCGCAAGGGAGCCCCGATGAAGCTCCGTACGGACCTCGCCCCGCTCGCGGCCGCCGTCACCGACGCAGCCCGGGCCCTGCCCGCCCGGCCCCCCGTCCCCGTCCTCGCCGCGATCCGGCTGGAGGCCGCCACCGGCGCCCTGGCCGTCGCCGCCTTCGACTACGAGATCAGCGCCCAGGCCACCGTGGAGGCCGAGGTCACCACCCCCGGCACCGTCCTGGTCTCCGGCCGGCTCCTCGCCGACATCACCCGCACGATCAAGGGCAGCCACCCGGTCGACCTCGAACTCGACGGCACCCGCCTGATCCTGGCCTCCGGTCGTACCCGCTACACCCTGCACACTCTCCCGCTGGAGGAGTACCCCACCCTGCCCCGGCCCGCGGCCGCCAGCGGCACCGTGGCCGGGCCCGCGCTGGCCGAGGCCATCCACCAGGTCGTCACCGCCGCCGGCCGCGACGACGCCCTCCCGATCCTAACCGGCATCCAGGCCGAGATCACCGACGACACCATCACCTTCGCTGCCACCGACCGCTACCGCTTCGCCCTCCGCCCCATCCCCTGGACCCCCGCCGAGGCCACCGGCGCCACCACCCAGACCACCATCCCCGCCAAGTCCCTCGCCGAAGCCGCCAAGATCCTCGCCACCGACGACCAGGTCCACCTCACCCTCCCCGTCTCCCACGGCGTCCTCGGCCTGGCCGGCCGCACGCGGACGCTCACCCTGCGCGCCATGGACGGCCAGCTCCCCGACCACAAGGGTCTGTGGCCCACCGACTTCACGGCCACCGCCGACCTCGACGCCACCGAACTCGCCGACGCCGTCAAGCGCATGGCCCTCGTCGCCGAACGCGGCCACCCCGTCAAGCTCCACCTCACCGACGGCGCCCTGATGCTGAGCGCCGGCACCGCCGACGACGCCTCCGCCCGCGACCAGGTCACCGCCACTACCGACCTGCTCACCGGCGCCCCCGTCACCGTCGCCTTCAACCCCGGCTACCTCCTCGACGGCGTCACGGCGCTGAAGACGGACCGGATCCGCCTGCAGATCGTCAACCCGGTCAAGCCGGCGCTCCTCGTCCCCGCCGATGCGGACCCCACCGGCCTGCGCTACCTGATCATGCCGATCCGCCAGTCCGGCTAACCAGCACCCCGGGGCGGCCACCACGCAGGCCGGCCGCCCCGGCCCGCGGCGCCGACCGCCGCCCCACGTTCGGACACACCACCCCTACGCCAACCATGCGAGGAGAAGCAGATGTTCAAGGCCGGCGACGAGGTAGAGATCCTCGCCTGTGAGGACGACCCCCGGGCCAAGGGCAAGAAGGGCAGGATCGTCGATGAGGTACCGCCCGGCGAGCTCACCGAGGGCCGGTGGACGGTGAACAAGATCAGCATCTTCATCGCCCCGGTCCTGTGCCACGCTCACGAGCTGCGCGCCACGGGCCGATGACGATGGTGGACGCTGCCCAGCAGTGGATCCGCTGGCTGCAGCTGGTCCTGCTCTGCGGCGTAGGCGTCGTCGCTTTCATCGTCTTCACCTACAAAGCGCCGTACTTCGTTGCGACGCTGACCGACATCCTCCGTCCCCGACTCAGCCGCCCGGCGGTGGATGCCCGCGCCGTGCGTTGGCAGGTGATCCAACGGGACCACGACCGCATCAAGGACGAGTACGGCCGGCTCTGCATCGACCCCTTCCGCTGTGCCGAGCTTGCCATCCTCGACGACCTCAGGGTCCCCGAGGCCGCCGCCCTCATCCACGCGCTCGCCGAAGCCAACGACGCCGCCGAGAAGACCGATTACCCGACGTACGAGAAGGCCGTGCTGCACCTGGCCAAGGCCTGGCGTCACGCCCAGGCACTTACCGAAAGCGACGAACCCTGCACCGTGGTGTACCGCGCTTTTGCACCTGCGGCACCCAGCACGTCCCCCGGCGCCGAGCTCGCTTGGCGCCGGCCGCACCCGCCCATCCCGAGAGAACGAAGGACCTGTCGATGACCGAGCACCGCAACTGCGACCTCCAGGCCGTCGCCCTCATCGCGGCCGCCGCCCCCGCCACGACCGAGCAGCTGCTCAACCCGTCCGACACCTCCACCGGCCGGCCCAAGGTCGTCACCCTCTGCGGCTCCACCCGCTTCTGGCGCGAGCTTGCCGAGGCGAACTTCCGCGAGACGGTCGCCGGCCACGTCGTCCTGGCTCCCGGCTGCGACATGAAGAAGGCCCATCCGCTGTGGGAGGAGCCCGCGGCCGCCGAGGAGCTCAAGGCCGCGCTCGACGCGCTGCACCGCTGGAAGATCCGGGCCTGCGACGAGGTCCTGGTCGTCAACGTCGGCGGCTACATCGGCGACTCCACCCGCGCCGAGATCACATACTCCCACCTGCTCGGCCGCCCCGTCCGCTACACCGAGCCGGTCGGCCACGCCGTCATCCTCGACCAGCCCGGCCTGGACCCGGTGCGGATCGGCCCGTACGAACACGAGGGCCGAGCTGAGGAGATCGCCGCGTGCCTGCGCAGGCAGCTGCACCACACCTCGCACGTGGAGGGCACCGTCATCACCACCGGCACGTTCCGCCCCGACCTCGACCACCTCGACCCGCAGGTCCCGACGGACCCGTACGCCCTGGCCGACGCCATGGACGCCTACGGCGACGGCACCGGCCGCAACTTCCCCGACCTCTACGCCCGCCTGTGCGCCCAGGAGCCGGAGGCCTACGCGAGCGACCTGTGGAAGAGGGCCTGTTGGGCGTACGACCACATGCACGCCCCCGCGGACGAGTAGCCGGCGCTCCCCGACCCCAGTGCCGAGGTGCCCGAGGCAAACAGGCACCACATCTAAATGCATTCGCTAGACATGCCTTTGATGAGGATGCATTATGGGGTGTGGGGGTGCACCGCAGAACCTCACCGCCCGATGCGCTCGCCTTGAATCGGGCGAGCGCACCCATACCCCGAAGGAGCAGCAGGTGATCTCCCTGCCGACCGACAGCAGCGCGACCACTGCCCTGGCCGCGATCACCCTGGGCCTCGACCAGCTCCGTCACCTGGCGCTCGGCGACACCGCCGACGCCGACGACATGACCCACGCGCTGCGCGCCATCTACCAGCGGGACGAGACCGGCCCGAGCCTGCTCGGAACCCTCGCCGCTCTGCTTGACGACATCGCCGACCGTTTCGACGAGCACGGCCTGGAGGACGAAGCCGAGGCACTTCGCGAGGCGGCCAGGTTCGCACGAGCCCACACCGGGCCCTGTGTTGGCCTGGCGATCAAGACCATCACCGGGACAGACGGCTGAGCCAGCCGAACACAATCAGCATGGGAGCCCGCATCATGAACAAGACCACTGAGACCGTGCCCGCCGCCTTACGCTCCTGGTCGGTGAGCTGGCCGGAGTACAAGCCGGCGGACGTTACCCCGTCCGAGCTGCTGCCCGAGGCCCTGGCCCGCCAGGTGCCCGGCTGGGCCGAGGCCGCCGCGACGCCGGCGGACGTGCGCGACTGGGCGCGGCGCCAGGCCGCTGCGCTCGTGCCGTTCCAGCTCGACGCGCAGGGCTGGCCCCTGCACCCGGAGGGCCGCACCGGCCGCACCGGCCGGAACCTGGGGAAGTGGGGCGAGAACGCCGCCGCCGACCCCATCGTGGTCGCGGGCACCGGACGGGACCGCCGGCTCCTGCTGATCACCCGGGACGACATCCACGAGGAGGCCATCCCGGGGGGCATGGTCGACCCGGGCGAGACCGCCCCGGCCGCCCTGGTGCGCGAGCTGCAGGAGGAGACCGGCATCGACCTCTCCGAACACCAACCGACCATTCTCGGCTGCGACCTCGTAGACGACTGGCGCAACTCCGATCAGGCCTGGGTCGCATCCACCAGCGCGCTCTACCTGCTGCCCACCACCGTGACCGCCGTAGCGGCCGACGACGCCCTCGACGCCACCTGGTGGCCCTTCGGTTCCCTCGACGAGCTCGACAACGCGATCACCACAGCCGGACGCACCCTGTACGCCGCGCACAGGCCCCTGCTGCACCGGGCCCTGGAACACCTCGCCAAGTAGACAACACAGGCTGTGGGCGCTCGCCGACCACGGCCCCCGCCCCCAGAACCCCGCACCACAGGGCAGGCCGGACACCAGCGGGTGACCCGGCCGGCCCCCGGACCTCCAGGAGGACGATCGTGGCTCAGCACACCGTCAGCGAGACCAACCCCACCTACGTGACCGGCGCCGACCGGTACCGCATCCCCTTCGCCGGCTTCCTCACCCCCGAGAACTCGAAGTTCGCGGTGATGGAGGAGTTCGTCCTGCCCGAGCACCGCCGCCCCGAGGGCTACGGCCTGGCCTTCCTGGAGTCCGAGGAGCACTCCCTCACCTACATCAGCTCCGTACGGCAGATCGAGGAGTACCGCGCCGCCAATGCCGACGGCACCGCAGTGCTCGACCCCTCTCAGGGCGTGATGTACGCGTTCTGGCCGCAGGGCGAGGGCTGGGACGACTACCTTCCCCGCAACACCTGGAACCCGGGAGGCGAAGGCATCGTCACCGAGTTCGACCACCCCCTCGGTGGCAAGGTCGTCGTCTACGAGTACCTCCAGGATGACCCCAAGGCCGGTGGCCGGACGCCCATGATCGGCCTCCACTGCGAGCGCTGCCACCCCCGGCCGGACCTCGACTACGACAAGCACCGCCCCAACACCCGTCCGCACGACCGCCGCTGGTTGGCCCGCAAAGCCCGCGCCCACGTCCGCCGCCACGCCGAGGAGTGCCGCCCCGCTGACCCCCGCATGGCCGAGGCCGTCCAGCAGATCGTTAACGAGAAGTGCGGCGTGAACAACCCGACGGTCACCTGGGAGTCCGGCTGCGCCACCGAAGGCCCGTGCTCGCAGATCCGCCACCTGAGGGCCCGCGGATAGCCACGCGGACCCCGTCACGATGTCCGGAGGCAGCCCCGAGCCTCCGGGCATCGTGACGTCCAGGGGCCGGCGGGCCGTCGCTTCGGCGCGCAGCCCAGTTCACGGTGCGTGGGGAGGTGGTCAGGCGTCATGTCGCCGCGGACCCGCAGCACCCGCGGCCGATGACGGAATCGGCCGAACTCCAGCGGACGCTTCTGGTCGGCCTCGATCTCGACGACCACGTTCGCCAGGACGGGCCGGTAGCGGACAGGGTCGGCGCCCGGCAGGCCCCCCACCGTCCCGGGCAACTCGGCCTCGTCCTCGCCGACGGGCCGGAGCAGAGGCGCCAACTGGCGGCGGACAGCCGGGGCGAGCGGCAGGCTGACGCCTACGGCCCGCATCCGGCCGTCGCCGCGGGGAAGGCCCAGCACCAGGCACTGGGTGCCCGGGGTCCGTCCACTGACACCCATCACCGCCGCCTCGCTGGTGTGCATGCGCCGCCACTTCAGCCACCCCGATCCGCGGCCCGCCACGTAGGGCAGGTCCGGCTTCAAGACCAGCCCCTCGACGCCGTTCAGGCCTCCCACCCAGTCCAGGGCGGCGTCCAGGTCGCCGGTCGCGGGGACCGGCCGGATGGCGGGAGGGCCGTCTGCCAGCAGCTCGCGCATCTTCATGCGCCGCTGCGCGTACCGGCGCGGCCGCCAGTCCTCCTCGCCCAGGCCGAGAAGGTCGAAGACGGCCAGGTGGACGGTGAAGTCCTCACCGCGCTGCGGCCCCCGCCCGGAGCGGGACTGCAGCCGCGAGAAGGCCACGCTGCCGCTCTCCAGTACCGCCACGAGCTCCCCGTCCAGAACGCACTCCGGCAGGGCACGGGATGCGCCGGCCACGTCGGCGAACTGGGCCGTCAGGTCCGTGCCGTGCCGGCTCCACAGGCGCCCGGCGCCAGCCAGGAGCTGGCAACGCCAGCCATCGAACTTCGGTTCGAAATTCAAGCCCAGGCCCAGGCGTACGTCCTCGATGGGGCGGCACAGGGCCAGCGGGGCCGGAAGTGCAAGGCGAGTCATGGGCTAGCCATATCCCGCGTCCTCGCCGCAGTGTGCGAGCCGCGCACGCGGATAGGGAAACGCCGTGACCTCGGTGCGGTTGGGTGCGGCCTGGCCGGGCGGGTGTCCCCCGCCGTCGGCGTGAACGGCTCCGCCCTGTCCTGAAGTTGGGCACTACCCCTTGCGCGTGTACGTGATTGCGTACACTATAGACATGTACGCAATCACGTACAGCCCACCTCGAAAGGGGACCCATGGTGAACGGCGCCGCCACCGGCATGACCCTCGGCGAACTGCGCACCGCCATCACCAACTTGCCCCAGGAGGATCAGGACCGCTTCTGGCGAGAGCTCGACGAGGTCCTCTTCCCCCAGCTCCCGCTCTTCCTCCAGCGCTGGATGACCGGCGCCCAGAACGGCTACGCCCCCCGCCCCCACTGACCACCCGGAGCCATTCCATGCTCAACATCCAGCCCAGCGAGACCGAATCCGGCACCTTCACCGTCAGCTGGACCCCGGCCGACGACCCCGACGGCCACCTCTTCCAGGCCCTCACCGACGGGCACCTGGAGGGCGCTCTGGAGGCGCTCGCCGACCCGGTCAAGTTCGGCGATGCCGCCGCGACCGACGCCCAGGCCCTGGCCCGGCTCCGCTCCGTCCAGTGGATGCTCGAACGCCTGGAGCGCCGTCGCGGTGCCCTGCTCGTCGCCCTCCGCGACCGCCGCGACGCCGACCCCGCCGCAGGGGCCAGCTGGGCCGACCTGGCCAAGGCCCTCTACCCCGAAGACCCCGACCCTCAGCGCCTGCGCTCCAAGGTCCAGACCCTGCACGCCGCCGGACTCAGGAAAGCCGGCCGCCCGGTGCAGTGAGACCGGCCCCACCCCCGCCGTGCACACCGCTGTGCACACGGAACAGCGCCACCGCGCCACCATCGAAATGCCCCCGGAGCGGCCGCCAGGTCGCCAACCACTCAGCCGACCGCACCGGGGTCCTCTCAGCCGCATACCGACAGGAGACAGGCCGTGATCACCGTCGCCACGCTGTTCGTCACCGCGTTCATCGTCATGTACGCCGCCCACCTGCTTTCCGACTACCCCCTGCAGACCGACAAGCTCGCGGCCCGCAAGGCCGGATGGACCGAACTCGACTCCCGGCAGCGCACCGTCTGCCACCACCGGGGCTGGGGGGCCAACCAGGTCCACGCCGGAACCCACACCCTCGCCACCCTGCTGCTACTCCTCGTGGTCCCCGTCTGGGGGCTCGAACTGCCCGTCTCCGGCGCCGGTTTCATCTCCGGACTCGCCTGGATCCACGTTTCGCACGGCCTGATCGACCGCCGCTGGCCGATCGCCTGGTGGATGGACCACACCGGTCAGGAGTCCTTCCGCAAGAACGGCGGAGGCGCCGCACATGTCGACCAGGCCGCCCACATCACCCTCGGTCTCCTCCCCGCCGCGCTTCTCCTGGCCAAGCTGAGCTGACCCGGCCACGGTCCCCTCCCCGCGGAGAGGGGGCCGTAGGCGTGCCCAAATCCTCAGCAGAGCCAGAAGGGTTGCGTGCCGGATTCCGCAACCCCCTTGCTTCTGTACGCGATTACGTACATCATGAAGATGTACGTAATCACGTACAGCAAGGTTCGCGCCAAACCCCACCAGGAGGGCCACCATGGACAACTCGAAGGACCTCGCCCGCATCACCGCCATCCAGACCCCGTCCGTACGCGCCGACACCTCCGAGCTCGCCGACCTCGCGCCGGCCGCCGCGGCCGCGCTGCGCCTCCTCGGCGACGCCATCCGGCGCGGCGCCGACTACGAGAGCATCGTCGATGCCCTCAAGGCCGCCCGGCTCCCCGAAGCGTTCGCCGAGGTCCTCGACGCCGCGAGTCAGGCCGTCATGGCCGAGCTCGATCAGCCCGGCGTCGACCCGTACGACTTCGACGTCCGCTTGGAGCGCGACAACCTCTCCGGCGCCGCCAGCGACATCCGCAACGCCTTCCGCTGGCTGTAGCCCCTGTCGACCAGGAAGGACCCCCGCCGATGGCTCCCCGACTCACCCCCAAGCGCCTCAAGGCCCTCCGGAACGCCGTCGCCCACCCCAAAGGCCACATCGGCCAGCTCGTCGAGATCACGGACACGGGGAAGAAGATCTGGCTCGCCGCTACCGACGAGATCGCACTGGAGAAACTCGGCTACGCCGACAGCATCGACGACTGCGGCCACATCCAGGGCAGCCCGGACCCCCGCGACGTTCACCGCGGGCACCCGCACTTCTTCTCCATCACCGACGCCGGCCGCCAGGCCGTCGCCGACGCTGCCCAGACCCCGTCCACATCGGCAACGGGCAACCCCTCCCGCAGCCGCACCACGACCGACAAGGTGAAGACCATGACCGCGACTACCGGCACGATCGAGATCCTCTCCTTCGGGTACCTGCACGGCGCCCCCGACGACGCGCACCTCACCATTGACCTGCGCCACCACTTCCGCGACCCGCACGTCAGCCCCGAGCTGCGCTACATGACCGCGCACGACGCCCCCGTCCGCGCCGCCGTGATGGCCACCCCCGGTATCAAGGAACTCATCACCGCGACCGTGATGCAGATCGAGGCCTTTCTCGCCGGGCCCTCCGCCTCCGGCCGCCTCGTCCGCATCGCCACGGGGTGCGCCGGCGGCCGCCACCGCGCCGGAACGGTCGCCCTCGCCCTCCAGGCCGCCCTCACCGGCGACACGGCCACCGCCGCCGAGCTCGGCATCGCGGGCCTCGCCCAGCCGTACGCCGGCCGGCACCTGGACGTCAGCCTCGTCCACCGCGACCTCGACAAGCCCGTCGTCGAGCGCTGACCCACCCCCCCTCACACGACGAAAGGCCCACAGCCATGGACTTCAGCACCAGCGACCAGGCCTGGATCCAGATCGAGACCGGCGACACCGAAGGCCGCACCCGCGCTGTCGTCATCGGTGACGCCCTCGCGGAGATCCTCACCGCCCGCGGCATCCACACCAGCGTCGAGCACCACGGCCTCACGCCGCCCGCCCCGCAGAAGTAGCCGTGTCCGGGACTGCTCGTAACAGCCCCGGACACGAGGGACAGCACACCACACCGCTCCAGGCCCTGCCCACCGGCAGGGCCTGGACTCTTTCAGGGGAGCCTCATGCCCGACAACTGCGCCTTCTGCGACATCGCCGCCGGCCGCGCCCCGGCCACCCTCGTCCGGCGCTGGCCCCAAGTCCTCGCCATCGTCCCGCTGGACCCGCTCACCCCCGGTCACCTCCTCGTCCTGCCGTACGAGCACGTCCCCAACGCAGGAGCACACCCGCTCATCAGCGCGATCACCATGGCCGCCGCCGCTGAACTCGTCGCCGACCTGCCCAGCGCCAACATCCTCACGTCGAAGGGCCGACCGGCCACCCAGACCGTCGACCACCTCCACCTACACGTCGTGCCCCGCCAGGAGGGCGACAGCCTGCCCCTGCCATGGACCCCTCAGCACGCCGCCCGCACCGCCGCGCAGGGCACGGCCACTCCGTGACCGGCAGCACCGCCTTGCCTCCGCAGGACCCTCGAAGCTACTTGCGCGAGCCGGTGGCCGCGCGCATCGCCTCCTCCAGCTCGTCGTAGCGGAACGGGCTGTCCGCCTCCTCCACTGCGCGCACTGCGTCCAGAAACGCTTGCCACGCCTTGTCCACGCGGAGCGACGCGGGCACGAGAGAGAAGAAGGCGACCGCCAGTTCACCCATCGCCGATGCCGTACGGCATTCGTAGTTCTCCGCCCAGGCGGACAGGATGTCGCCGAGCTGCTCCGCGGTCACGTACGGGGCGCAGGCCGGCACCGACTGCTGGGCAGTGCTCTCAGCAGTACGCCAGCTCTTGGCACCCTCCAGGACGGCCGCCACATGGTCCGCCATGTACGGGCCGGGGCGATGCCTGATCACGGAGGCCTTCTGCCACGCGGACAGGCCCTGAAACTTCGGCTCCAGAGAGGGCAAGGCCGCCCGCATGTGCTTCAGCTCCACCAGCCCGAGGAAGGCGATCTGGTCCGCGGACAGCGGGTCATAGTCGCCAGGCAGGTTGATCTGGCCGACGTAGTCCTCGAACTGGGTGCGCATGGCCGCCTCGACTTCGTCCCAGAAGGCATCGAGGTCGCCGAGGCGGACCAGCGCGCGGACCTGCGCATCGAACGGCTGCTGCCCGAGGCGGCCCATGACGGTGGATATGGCCTCTTGCACGAGCGTGCGGTCTCGTTCCGCGAACGCGCGGAGGCAGGTCGCGTACCGGTCGGCCATCACCGTCTCGCTGAGTGCGCCGACGCGCGTCTGCTCCAGGAGAGCCTCCTTGGCGGCGAGGACCACGATGTTGCGTCGGGTGGCGGATTTCGCCCGGGCGAAGAAGACCTGAGCCAGGTAGTCGCTACTTCCGACGAACGACGCCTCGCCCACGTGTTCGCGGAACCGGTCCACGGCCTTCCGGCCCTGGCTCGGCGGGTGGATCAGCAGCGCTTCCACTGCCGCCGCGAGGTGTGCCCTGGCGTACTCGGTCGTGGGGGTGAAGAGCTCCCCGAGGGGGCGCAGCGACGGGTGGGCGGCCAGGTTGCGGTCCTCCTTCAGCCGCTCCAGCTCGCGCTTCTCCACGAAGTCGATCAGGTCGAGCGATGCGGCGACGTCGAGGATCGTGTTCTCGACGTTGAGCATCGTCTTGATCGCGTCCCGGTCAGGCTTCCCGCGGGCCTCGTCGATCCTCTTCACCAGCTGCTTGGCGTCGCCCTCATCGTCCTCGGCAAGCTGGTAGAGCTTGTGGATGAGATCCGTGCACACGGCGGTCCAGGTCAGGACGATGCACGCGCGGGCAGAGCCTGTTGTGTAGCAGCGGTATGCCTCGGCCACGAGTGGCCGTACCTCTTGGTGCCACACCTGGTTGATCTTTATCTCAAGGTCCATCATCAGCGCCGCCCCCTGGGATCCTGTGGCGACCTCGTGTGCCGCGTGAAATCGCAGCGTACTGAGTTCCAGCGGATCTTCAGGAGGCGGAGACCTGATTGCCCGGGGGAGCCAGGGGAGTGGTCAGTCTGCTTCGACGTAAGCGACCAGCACGAGCGTGCCCAGGGCCGTCGGCACGTACAGGATCCGGACGCCGTCCTCGCGGTGCTCACGGATCGCACCGTGCTTCGAGGGGGCGCCGATCTCGGGATTCCTGGAGATGGCCACCAGCGCGGGGTCCAGCCGGAGGCGCTCGGCCGCCGTCATCTTCTCTATCTGCTCCTGCGCCACGTCGTAGAAGACGATGCGGGCGCGCTTCGGCGAGTGCCGCCCCATCAGGCGACGTTCGAGGTGGGAGCGGAGTCGTCGAGCGGGGGCTGACCGAGGTTCTCGCGCAGGTCCTCCCAGGCGGTGACGTGGTCCAGGTCGACACCCTCGCCGGCCAGCCGCTCCAGGACGTAGGCGATCTTCGGGTCGCAGTCAGCCATTTCCCGCGCGTCGGCCCGCAGGGCCTCCTGCTCGGCCGGGTCGAAGACGATCCGCATCACGGCCTCCAAGTCATAGATGCTGCATCGAGGCTAGCGCAGGAGCACTCTGCCGGAAGCCCGAAGATGAAGAGGACCCGGAGACCTCCTCGGTGCGCGGGCCCACCCCTCGGCCCGGCAGATACGAAAGCGGCCGGCGCCCACTTCCGCCGAGGCGGGTGGCAAGGGCGCCGGCCAACCGAAAACACACACTCCGGGAGACCCGAGAGGCGTATCTCGCCTCCGAGTGTATCCGTACGACCCGCCGTTTCGGACCCACTCCGCTTGCCAACGGTGATGTAAGATGGGTAATGTTTTTTTGTCGATGGGTTGTGGCAGCCCGCCGACACCGAACACACCAACCCCTTGGAGGCTCCATGTCCTTCCTCATCACCTCCCCCGCCGACAGCTCGCCCCAGGCCGAGGCCGCCGCACGCAAGTGGCCGGCGACCGCCGACGCCGCCGAGGCCGAACTCGCTCGGCTCGCCGAGCTCCTGCTGGAGGCTGGCGTCACAGTCCTCCCCGCCGCCGGCGTCCTCGCGATGCCCGGCCTTGCCTGCGGTCCGGGCGACACCGCCGGCATCCGAGTGCGCACCACCAGCCGCGCCCCGCACGCCCTGTACGTCATCGCCGCCGGCGAACTCATCCCGCACACCAGCGCGGACAGCGCCTTCGCCGCCCTCTATCCGCTCGTCGAGGCGGCCGCCCGCCCCTGCGACGGATGCGGCGCCGACGCTGGCGAGCCGTGCAACCCGAACTGCCTGCCCGACCCCTCGAACGACTGACACGTCCCGCTGGCGGGGCGCCATGAGCGCCCCGCCACCCCGTTAAGGAGAAGAAGATGATCCGCGCCGGACGCCTGAAGTACGTCCAGACCATGTCCGACCTGGCCGACGCCCTCGGTAAGAAGCTCGTCACCGTTCGAAACCAGAAGCCGTACGCGGCGGAAGGCCACCCGGCGCCGATCAGCTCGCCCACCTCCCGAGCCTTGCTCTGGGACGCGGAGCAGACCAAGGCCTTCTACGCCGGCAAGCCCGTACCCGCGCTGCCGGCCGAAGACGACGACGAGGACCTCCTGGACCGCCACGAAGCCGCGGCGCTGCTTGGTGTCTCAGTCAAGAGCTGGAACAAGTACAAGAGCGACAAGGACGTGGCCGCCGGTATGGTCCTCGTGCCCAAAGCCTCAGACGACAGCGACAAGGACATGGCCGCCGGTGCGGGCCCCGTGCCCAAAGCAGACGGCACCGAGCACTGGCCCCGCCGCCTGGTCCTCGCGTACAAGAACCAGCGCCCCGGCCGCGGCGCCGGCGGCGGCCGCCGCGAGGGCAGCGGCGACATGATCCCCCGCGACCAGATCCTGCCGCGGATCGCCGAGCTCCTGGACGACAACCCTGCCATCACCGTGGAGGCCGTCTCCGACACCCTGGGCATCACCAAGTTCCCCACTGCCCAGACCGGCCTGGCCACCCTGCGCGGCCGGCGGATCGCCGACCTCGTCGAAGCCCAGCCCGGCCTGGACCCGAAGGACGCCGCCATCCAGCTGGGCTACCCCACTGCCACCCACCGCGGCGCCATCGCGATCGCCGAGCGCGAACTGGGCGCCCGCAGCGCCAAACCGTACCTGCAGCACACCGCCGACTTCCTGGCCGCGGCCGGCATCGCCAAGCAAGCCGAGGTGGAGATGCGCCAGCCCGACGGAGAGCACATCGCCGCCGCGGTACCGCTCGACACCGACCAGCCGGCCGCGGCCCTGGTGTGGGACTCCCGCTACGGATGGCGGACCTCGACCAGCCGCCGGCACCCCATCGGCAAGGCCACCGACACCCCGCCCGAGGGCGAGGGGATCCGCTACCTGGGCAGCGGGCTGCGGCCCGAGCCCGAAGAGCTCCTTGCCGCCCTGCGCGACGGTCGCAAGGGCAGTAAGCGCCCCAAAGCCGGCATGGAGCACAGCGGCAGCGAGGACTGAGGAAAAGACATGGCACACGAAGAAGAACCCGAGCCCGTCTACTGGTTCTGCAACTCGTGCGGTGACGAGGCCGACGAGGCAGACGAGTGCTGCCCCGACGGTGAAGTCGAACCGGCCTACGACGACTGAACGGAGCCGCCAGCAGGGGCGCAACCGCATCTCTGAGCCCAACCCCCGCACAGCCGAGACAGAAGGAGAACGCAGACATGAACACGCTGTCGAGCTTCACCGCAGGGCGCCCCTCCACGGGCAAGAACCCGATCCCGGACGACGCCGGCACCGATGAGTGGATGGGCCACCTGCGCCGCACCGTGCAAGAGATCGAAATGCGCGAGCAGAACCCCGAGCTGGTCGACCCCGCACGGTACGTGCTCTACGCGGACCCGCAACTGCAGCGCCGCCGACACGCCGACAACCCGGGCCTCCTCCAGCTCCTGGAGATCGTGGAGAGCCGCGGGCCCGCGGTCGACGTGGTGCTGATCCAGCCCCCCGGCGCCAGCTGAAGACCTGGCGGACATCAGGCAGTGGCGGCCGCGCCCGCGCGACACCCTGCGACGCGGAAGGTACTCGACGACTTCAGGTGCTGACCGTCCGCTCGGTGCGGCTCCTGCTCGGACCTCCTGGCACCCGCTCCGAGGACGTCAGCCGGCCTGCCGGTAGCTAGCTGCCGGCCCCACCGTGCCGGAACCGAACCGGGCGTTGAGCAGGTCGATGGCCTTCTCCGCCCGCAGCCGCCGCTCGCGGCCCTGGTCGAAGGAGAGCTGCTCGGCGACGGCGGCCGCGTCGACCAGCTGCTCGCAGCGGAGCGCGATGCCGCGCACCCGCGCCCGCTGGAAGCCGAGCGCTCGGTACATCTCGTAGGCGGTGTCGCGGAGGTCCTCGGTGTGTGCGGTCGGGCCGCCGGGCAGCTGGCGGCTGCGGTGGACCTGGGAACGGTCGGCCAGGGTGACGGTCATCGTGATCGTCCTGGCCGCCTGCCGCCGGTTTCGCAGCCGGTCGCCGAGCTCGACCGCCAGCGAGAGCAGCGCGGCACGGACCGCGTCGGGGGACAGGGTGTCGAGGGCGAACCGCCGTTGCGCGGCCGTGCTGTGCGGCAGCTCCGTCGGTACCACCGCCCTGCGGTCGATGCCGCGGGCCACCTCGCGCAGCTGCCGGCCTGCCCGCCCGCCGAGCACCCGCTGCACGGTCGCCTCCGGCAGCTGTGCCAGCAGGCCGATCGTGTGCACGCCGAACTGGACCAGGCGCTGCTCCTGGGCGCGCCCGATGCCGTAGAGCTCCCCGACCGGCCGGTGGTGCAGGAACGCGGCCACCTGCTCCGGCGCGGAGCCGACGGCGACCAGGCCGCCGCGCGCGGCATCGTGGGAGGCCATCGCGGCCACTGACCAGGTCGGGCCGACGCCGATCACCACCGGCAGTCCGTACAGCGCCAGCGCCCGGGCCCGGATCATCAGCCCCAGGTCGGCCGGATCCCGGTCGAAGAATCTGATGCTGCCTGAGACGTCGGCGACCAGGACCGACGGCGGGACGGCCTGCACCACCGGTGTCACGTCCGCGACCAGGCCGAGGAGCAGCCGGTACAGCACAGGGTCCACGTCCACGGGGCAGCGCAGATGCAGGATCGGGGAGCCGGCGCCCACCGGATCCCTCTGCTCGTCGTCCATGGCGACACCTCCCACACCCACCGTATCGAAAACTTATTCGAACAGGCACGCCGGAAAGCGGAACGGAGGATTCGAACAGAGATACGATGCTGAGGTGATCTACAGACCCCTGCCCCGGCCACGCCACCTCGGACGCGCACAGGGCCGCACGGAGCTGCCGGCCAGGGCGGCCGGCACCGCCGCAGGCGATCCCCAGCCGCGCAGGAAGGCGTAGGCGATGCCTGCCGGACGCGACATCGACTGGCTCCTCCCGCCCGACGTCGAGCGACTGCGGACGCTGGAACGGTGGTGCCTGGTGCTGCTGGAGCTGATCCGCGGCCGCATCGCGGAGATCGAGCGCCGGGACCGCGTCACCGAAGCCGCCCGGAGCGGGCCGGCCGTCACCCCGCTGAACGAATGGAAACTGGAGTACCCCATCGGCGAAGGCCAGTCGCGCACGCTCGTCCACACCGCAGACTGCCGCCTCGCCTCAGGACGTACACGGCCCACCACCCGGGAGCAGGCACTCGACGCCCTCCGCCAACCCCACGTCGAAGTCTGCTCGATCTGCCCCGCCGCCCGCGAGCTCGGCATCATCGACCCCTGAGCCCGTCACACCCGCCGGTCAAGCCTGCCGGGCCCCGAACTCACCGGCTTGCCCAGCCTGCTGAACCTGGCTTGCCCACGGTGCACGCAGGCTTGCCCAGGCCGGTGCACCCAAGGCTTACCCAGAGGTGGCGAGGCTTGCCCAGGCTGCAAAATACCAGCTCAGGAGGCTTGCCCACGGCTGCGAGGTTCGGCCCTGGCCGCAGTCGGCGAACGCACCGCCGGCATCCGAAGGAGCGGTAGGCCAGGGCGGCAGGACGGTCAGGCGCTGTGCGGGTCGTGCAGCACCGTCGCCCAGCCGGCCACGTCCTGCGGTACGCCGAATCCCATGTCGACGTTGCCGAGGAAGCCGGTGGACACGCGCATGTCCCGCAGGGCCATTTGGTACCGGCCGGGCCAGCACGTCGCCGACCCACACCGGCATGTCGCTCCGCGATGCCCTCCTGGACGGGGGCGAAACTGGTGGCGATGTCGCCGGGCAGGGGCTCCCGCAGCAGCAGCGACCTTGGCCTGGGTGTCGAAGTCGCCGACGGCCGCGGTCGCGCGGATTCAGGTGTCCGAGACCGGAATCGGGACCTCCCGGCCTTCCCCAGCACCAGGACCTCCACGCCGCTCCCGGCAACCTGTCCCACCCCCAACGTCGACCACTGCGGGAACTGCGGGACGACCGTCGCGATCGGGGGCTGGATGATCGCCTCGCTCGGGCTGTCCTGCCCCGACTGCTACGACGTGATGTCCGGCGAGCCCGGCCGCCACGACCTTCGGTACCACCGGCAAAGGTAGTCAGGAGCCGGCCGTCCGGTGCATGGCACTGAGGATGTGGTGTGCCGGGACACGGTGGTTGCCACTGGGCGGCCCCGACGGCCTGGTGCTCGACGACGCGCGGGCCACGCTTGTTGTCACCGACGGGACAGTGTTCTGGGCACCACGACACCGTGGACAGAGCATCTGTCACCGGTCCCACGGCGCCGACCGGCAAGGACGGCTCGGCCGAACCTATGGCGCCGCTCGCGGTGACAGAAATCGTGTCCAGGTGGCAACTGCCGTGTCCCGGCACATGTGGGCAAGCCCATGTGGACGTGGCCCCGCGACAGTTGCACCGGAAGGGGGCTGGAGGGTTGCACGTAGAGGTGCACTAGGAGGTGCACCGGAGGTGTGACCGGGAGTGGGACCCTCCCTTTTGCGATCTTGAGCATCGTGCCTGGTCAGGCCCTGTGGGCAAGCCCCATCGCCACGACGACACCTCTTTCTCCGCGATAGCCGGAGGAAGAGGCCTGCTTCTTTTCAGGGGCCGGGCCGGCCTTCACCACCACGGTCCAGCCCAGCTCAGCTCAGGCCAGCACGGACCGGCCCCGACAGCCCGGTCCGCAGCCCGGCCCGTTCCCCGGGCACCGCCCCGAGCCTGACGCCCCCTGCCGCGCGGCCTGGCCCGGAACACCGCGTTCGCCCGCGCGCGAAGACGTGCCCGGACATGCCGAAGCGGCCCCGCCGGAAGGCGAGGCCGCTTCGAGTGGAGCTGACTCAGTGCATGTCCCAGTCGACGCGACGACGCTGGGGGAGGGGCGGCTCGACGCCGAGTCGCAGCGCCAGCCGGACCGCCATGCGGTCCCGCTTGTGTGCCGCCCGCTGGAGCGGGCTCCTGCTGCCGTCCTTCAGGAAGGGGGACAGCCACGGCCGCTCCTGGTACTGCATGTGCGCGGGGCGGTCGTTGTAGGTACGGGCCATCTCGGGGCTCCTCGCTGTGGATTTGTCGTGGTGCGTGTTTCGCGGTCGCTGACCGGCTGCCACAGCCGATCAACTGAGATAACTATACCCATCATTCATCACTCACGTCAAGCAGGGGTGATGTGTCGCCGTCGCGCGTCGCGGCATGGGTGGCCGGATGGGTGAACGTGAAATCGGGGCGAGAAAAAAACGGTTCCATCTCGCGAAAAGTGATGTATGTGAGTTATAGTTGTCTCGTTGGTCGGCAGTGGCAGTCGGTCAGCACCCCACCGAACACACACGCTCCAGGGAGAAACCCGTGTCGAACTCCATGAAGATCACCGCCGGTCAGACCTCCACCCGCACCCTGACCGACCTGATCCGCGCCATGGACGGCCAGCGGGCCGCGACCATCACCTACGTCGACAGCAAGGGCGAGGAGTCGGTGCGCACCATCGAGATCCACAACATCCTCACCACCAGCAAGGGCGGCATCATCGTTCGCGCGATGTGCCGCACCCGGGGCGAGATGCGCACTTTCAGCCTGGAGCAGATCAAGGCGTACACCGTCCACCGCATCCGCTTCGTGCTCGCCCTCCCGGAGGGGGAGACGGTCTCCGTCGCGCACTTCGCGTCCAGCGTCGAGCAGATGATCGACCTGGAGCTGGAGCGCGACTACCCGTGGCCCAAGGTGTCGCTCGCCGCGTAGGCGAGCGGGGCCCGCCCCGCCGGGCGGGCCCCCGCCGCGCCCCTCCTCCGGGGGCCGAGCCCCGGCCCCCGGTCACCTACTCGCAGGAAAGAACCGAGGATGACCCAGCGCGACGCACAGCACGAGACGCCCGTCTGCCCCGGATGGGGCGAGCCGTGCGGCAACGAGACCGCCGAGACCACCGACCTCTGCCCCGACTGCCACATGGCGCGCCTGGACGCGGAATCCCCCAGGATCCCCCTCTAGCCCTGGCTGGGCGGGCGGGTGGAACCGTCCCGCCCGCATGCCCAGCCCCCGACCCGGCGCCTATCCCGCTGCGCCCCTATGCCACGTCACCGGCCCACCCTGCGCCCTCCCCGGGGCGATCCACCCTCTCCGACCCTGGAGTCCCCATGCCCGCTGCCGACTCGTACGAATGACGAACCGCCCCTTGCTCCGAGTGCGCGGATCCCGCCGCCCGCCTCGTGCCCGGTGACAGCGACCGCGCCGACATCCTGCTGTGCACCCGCTGTCTTGTGCACGGGCGGCTTCCGTACCGCGATCCTGCCGATATCCGCGCGTGCTCGCCGTTCGGCGTGGCGCTCGCCATGCGTGGCGAGGTGCTGCACATCGGAGTGCCCGCCGCGCCCCAGGGTCTCAACGCGTACACGCGGTCGGTGGTGGCTCTGGCCACGGAACGCGGGTTCCTCCCCGTGTGGCGCCCCTCCATCCGGCGCCACCATGTGACTCTGGGCGCGGCGGGCCCCGATGGCGCGTGGGGCCGGGATCGAGGTGGGCGCCCGCTCCGGGAGGATCCTGCGCGCTGCGGTCCACCCGCACGGGCGCGGTGGGCCCAGGATGCGCGCCGCCGGTCCGCACAATGTCCGCCAACTGGTGGCCTGCCTCCCCGCCCTCGGCTCGACCGCCAGTCCCGAGGCCGCCGCGCGGAAGGCGGCGGCCGGACCCCGCTGACCCGTTCCGGCCGCCGCCGGGCCGCGACTTGGCCGCGTGGCCCTCCGGCCGCCGGGTGGCCGCCGGCCGGGACTTCGGTCCCCACAAATCTGACTATGCGTCAGATATTGACGTAACCGTGATGAGGTTGCGAGAGTGATGAATAGTAGTTATAGTTTTCTCATTGGGGTTCGGTAGGGCCCCGCGGCGGCAGTGGCAGCCGCACACCGAAAACGCACCATCCCAAGGAGAGCCCCGTGAACACCTCCCGCGCCGCGTTCGCCGTCATCGTCACCGCCCGCCGCCTGTACCCCGAGGCCACGACCGTGGACGTCTACAACTACGGCGGGACCACGCGCCTGGACGTGTTCAAGGCCGACACCGAGGGGGACCGGACGCTCCCGGGCTTCACCGTCCGCGCCGTCGGTGCGGCCCTGGACGCCGCCGCCGAGACGTACGCGGCTCTGGCCTTCGGCCCCCGCTCTGCCTGGCCCAAGCACTTCACCATCACCCACACCGGGACCCTCGATGTCGCCGACGCCGACCGCACCGCCGGGGACCACGTCTTCAACGGACGCGTCTGGACCGGCATTGGCGAGCAGGCCATCCAGGCAGCACACGACATGCTCGACTACCGCCGCGAGATGAGCCGATCCGAGACCCTGCGCGTGGTCTTCGGGTTCCAGTACGACAAGGCGGTCCGGAACCTGGAGCTGGCCACCGGCGCCCCGAAGGGGTACCGCCTCTTCTCCCTGGCCCGCTCCATCGTCAAGCACAACCCGGCGAGCCCCCGTTCCGCCTGGGTCGCGGCTGGCGCCGCCGCCCGATAGCCGGTCCCCTCTGGCCCGGGCCCCGATCCACGCGGGCCTGGGCCCCTCTCGGGCGGGCACCCTTCCCTGGGCCGGCCCCCGTCGGCGCGCGCAGGGCGGCCGTCCCGAGCGGCGGGCCGGGCGTGAGGCCGCGGCCCTCGCTCGACTCTGACCGCTTTCCAGTGTCGCGACCCGCGCGGGTCCTGCAGATCCCCGGCGCGCACCCTTTGCCGACAGTGATGAGTAGTGTGTATGGTTGTCTCGTTGGTTGGGGGTGGCACCCGGCCAACACCGAAAGCGCAGAGACCGGCGGACTGCCGCATGCAGCCCGAGACCAGGAGAGTGCAATGACCACCACCCTCATCACCCGCGTGATCCTCGAATGTGACCGCTGCTCCGAGCCGCTCCGCGAGCTCCCGCCGGTCAGTGCCTACGACCCGCCGCGCTACGAGCACACGGGAACCCCCTGCACCATCACGCGCCCCGGCTCCCGCCCTTCCTCCGACCTCCCTGCTTCCCCCGTGACCAGGCCCCAGCCGCGCAGGGTCTGCGCCGCCGACGGAGGCGAGCAGCGCGACATCTCCGACTCCTGGGCCATCGCCTTTGAGTGCACGATCTGCGGCGCCTCCTGGCGTATGAGCCTGGGGGACTGACCCGGGCTGTGTCCCGCCCCGGTGATGCGGGGCGGGACCACCCCGACGATGGCGAACCGTCGGGATTGACGCGCCGACACATGCCGGTGCGGCCGACGAGACACATCAGATCCGCCCCTGCGGCAGTGGCAGCCGCGCACCCGAACACGCACCCCGCCTGAGGAGACCTATGCCCCTGCCTGCCCATACCCGGACGGCCGTCCACACCGCCCAGCTCGCACGCCCCGCCGCCCGACGCAAGCGCCCGACCGTCCTCACCTGGGGCCTGGGTGCGGACTCGACGGCCGAGATCCTCATGTTCCTCAACGACCCGGTCGCCCACGGCCTGGAGCCGGACCTGTCCGACCTCGTGATCGTGCATGCCGTCACGGGCGACGAGTTCAGCGACTCCCTGTCCTACGCCGACCGCCTGGTCCTGCCGCTCCTGCGGGCCTGGCGGATCCGCCTCGTCCAGGTCTGCCGCGGCGGCCCGCGCGACGCCGACGGCGTCCTGGTCCTCGACGACTCCCGCGCGCCCCGCCGGATCCACGCGGCCGGCCCCTGGCGCCTGTCGGACGAGCTGCGCACCGCTGGCACCGTCCCGATGCTCGCGTCGGGACATCGGCTCTGCAGCCAACGGTTCAAGGGCTGGGTACTCGACACCTGGGCCGCGCACGAATTCGGCAGCGAGACGTTCCGCCGCGTGATCGGCTACCACGCCGACGAGACCGGCCGCGCACAGAAGGACTCCGCCATTCAGGACCAGCTGAACGCCGCCGCCGGCCGGATCATCTGCGAGCCGGACTATCCCCTCATTCGCGCAGGCATGGCTCGGGCCGCCGTCGAGCAGTACGTCCTGGACTGCCTCGGCGAAATGATCTTGAAGAGCCACTGCACCATGTGTCCCTTCACCGGGGTCTGTTCCTCCCGTGACCGCTACGAGGAGCGGCTGCGCGCCCACCCGGTCGAGGCCGCGCAGGTCCTGCGAATGGAGTACATCTCGCTCGCCCTGAACGAGCTGATGTCCCTCTACGGGCCCGCAGGATCGCTCCACCGGCGCCTGGCCGAGGACGACCGCAACCGCCCGGTCCTGAACGCCTTCCAGGCCGACCTGGAGCAGGCGCCGTACGCGGTGTACGAGGTGCGCCGCCTCACCGGCCTCGGCCGAACGAAGGACTGCCGGCGCTGGCACGGCAAGGACTGTGCGGAACCGAAGTGGTGGTGCAGCCAGCAGCGCAAGCCCCGCTGCCGCCGCATCCACGCGACCGTCGACCAGAACGGCGCGCCGGTCGACGACGAACCGCAGTGCTTCGGCGACGACGAGCGGTGCCGCGGCGCACAGCAGAAAGGGCCGACCTGGCGATCGGTGCGCACCGTGTACGAGGGCCCCCGCGAGCGGGCCGAGGAACTCGTAACCCGGTTCGCCGGGCGATTCCCCGAACGCGTCCGCCTGGTCACCGGAGAGGACTCCGGCATCCGGCGCGCCCACTACCTGGCCGACTCCGAAGGCCTGCCGCACGCCGAGGCGTTCATCGTGGCCGCACCTGCGGGCGTCGCCGACAAGCAGCGGCCGGGGTTCGAGAAGCGCTGGAAGGAGCACACCGGGGGAAGGCCGGTCTTCCGGCCGCTGCGCGATCTGCCCGAGCCGGCACCGCGCAGGCGGTCGGCCGGCGGCCCGGCGCCGCTGCACCGGGCCAAGGTCATCGGGGACGTGTTCCTGATTGCGTGACTGCACCCCCTTGCGAAGTGATGAATAATGGGTATAGTTGTCTCGGTGGTCGGCAGTGGCAGCCGACCACCCGGAAACGCCCAACTCGGAGGCATCTCATGAGCACTCGCACCCTCAGCACGACCCGGCTCGACGCCGTCATGGCCGAAGGAACCGACCACGGCTTCACCCGCATCCGCCTGGCCGACGGCCACGCGCTCTTCATCAAGGCCCGGCCCGGCGCCCGCGCCGCGGAAGAGGTGCTCGTCTCCCCGGGCCTCTCCGCCCCCGACACCGAAGCCTGGGCGGGCGAGGACTCGTGGGAGGAGTGGCTGACCGGCGGCAACCTCGGCGCCGACACCGGGACGTTCCTGGACGTGCCCACCGAGGCACTGCGCGACCTGATCGGCGAGCACGGCGGCGAACACGAGGACCAGGAGGGCGAGGACCCCGCGCCGAGCGCCGAGGGCGCCGCCGGAGAGGCCGCCCAGGACCTGTCGGCCGAGCTCGCCGACCTGCACGGGGCGTTCGAGCACGGCTACGGCGCCGACGACATCCGGCGCGTCTTCGGTCGCATCAGCGACGCGGGCGGACCGTACCTGGTCTGCGTGTGGGACATCGCCGACGACTACGGATTCGGCGGCAACTCCGAGTTCTACGCCGAGGACGAGGACGGCAACCTCTTCGAACTCCAGCCGGACGTCCACCTCTGGCTCACCGGCGAGCAGGAGACCCCCGGCCCGGTGGACACCTGGGTCTGTGCGCGCGTCCGCGAACTGGCCGAGTTCGCCGCCACCGACGACCGCCACAACTACGCCCGGACGGAGCGCTGACCCGCCGCGCACGGCAGCGAGGGCGGGGCGACCCGCCCTCGCTGCCGTGCGCGGGCCTGCCGAACCCTCAGCATCGAAGGGATCCGCATGAACGAGACCCGCAGCGCTGCCGGCCAGCAGCCGGCGGAGCGGCACATCACTCACCCGGTCATACGCCGTCCGCAGCGCACCCTCACGCCGGAGGAGTGCGAGATCGTACGGGGGATCTCCAACCTGAACTTCCAGGGCGCCCTGATCATGGGCATCGTGGACCCGGTCCCCAACCCGTCGCCGATGAACGAGATGGAGGGCGCCTGGGTGCGCGAGCAGGCGTGGCCCGCCTACCTCCAGGCGATCGAGCGCAAGTACCCCTTGCTTCGCCCGGTGGGCCATGTGCGAACGGGGCACCTGCTGGAACTGCCTGGCCGGCCGCTGTGACCTGTGCGTCCACCGGCAGGAAGGCGGGCCGCACGTGGACGACAACACCGACTGGGTGCGAGACGGATGCGGCCGGTGCGTCGCCAAGCTGATCCTGCGGCCCGGCGGAGAGCCGTGCGTGTGGTGGTGCCGGTGCGCGTGCCCCAAGAGCGACACGCCCCCGGCGGAGCCCACGGCTGCGGCCGAGAGCGGGCGCGCACCGGGGGGAGGCTGTCGCGCCGCCAGGTGACGCCGCGCCGAGGGGCCGCCGGGGTGGGAGCCGCCGTGCGGCCGACGACGGAGCGCAGTACGCCCTCTTCTGACGGCGATCCGCGCGCCGAGGGCGGGGCGCCCTTGCGTAAGTGATGAATGGTAGGTATAGTTGTCTTGTCGGCGGGGGATTCCCGCCGCCACCCCCACCCCTCTTCAAAGGAGTCCACATGACCGTCGCCACCGCCTCCGCCACCCAGACCGTTCTGGAGCCGGGCACGGTCGTGCGCACCCCCCGCTACGAAGAGGGCAAGAACACCGGCGTTCGCCGGGCCATCGTCCTCGGCCTCTGGGACGAGAAGGAGCCGAAGGACGGATACAAGGTGTGGTTCTACACGCTCGGCGCCCCCTCCTTCGCGCCCAAGACCCTCGGCATGGCCTTCGCCAAGGAGCCCATCGTGGTGGGCACGGTCGAGGAGATGTCGGAGCGCACCCTGGTCCGGCTCTACCTCCAGCTCCGGGACTACAACCTCCGGAGCCTCGCTGGGTACGGCGCCGTCGAGTACCGGATCCAGAAGGCGGGCTTGCGGCTCCGCGCGCTCCGCCGGGGCCAGTAGGCCCGATGCCGGGGGCGGCACCACCGCCCCCGGCCCCGCCCCCTGGTCGGCCGTGGCAGCCGACCAGCACCGACAACACACCCCACGCTCAAGGAGTCCCGTCATGGCCCGAACCACCTTCATCGCGTCGACCGGCTGCACCCGCACAAGCGAGACCCGTCACTACACCCACGCCGTCACCGTCGACCGCCGCGAGGGCGAGGGCCGCATCGTGCACACCTGGTCGATGTCCGCGGCCAACGTCGCCAAGGCGGCCCGGACCGCCGAGCGCGCGGGCTGGAAGAACGTCGCGATCGAGGAAGTCGCCGTCCAGGAGAAGCCGGTCCGCACCCGCAAGACGACCCCCGCCCAGGCGTCCGCCGAGGCGCAGCCGGCCCCGGCCGAGGAGCGCGCGCCGCTCGCCCTGTACTCCGTACGCCCGGCCTCGGGCGGGGGCTTCGACGTCGTCAACAACTCCGGCCTGGTCGTCTCGGGCGACTGGCAGACCGAGGCCGGCGCCCAGGAGCGCGCCGAGTTCCTGAACACCCAGGAGAACCGCAAGCGCGCCGAGGACGCCCTGACCGAACCGCAGCGGCGCGTGTATTCCGTCGTCAAGCGCGACGGCGCGATCGGCGCCGGATACGGGCACAACCTCACCGCCGTCCGGAGCCTGCACGCCGCAGGCCTCGTCAAGCTCACCGAGTACGGCCCGGGCTCCTGGAACGCCGTCCACGTTCCGCCGCCCGCCGCCGGTCCGGCCGAGCCCGCTCCGGCGTCCGGTACGGGCGTGCTGCCCCAGGACGCCGAACACCCGGCGGCCGCCGCCGCGGTGACCGCCCTGTCCGGACAGCCGCTCGCCGACGTCACCGGCCCCGACACCCTCGGCGAGGTGGCCGGCTACTGGGTCCGGCCGGACGGCTCCAGCGGCCGCCTGGCCGTCGGCTGGGTCGAGGAGGGCAGACTGGCCACCGGCGTCGACGGGCGGCCGCCCCTGGCCGCGCTGAGCGTCGCGAAGGAGCTGTTCGAACGCACCGAAGGCTGGATCGTCGAGCCCGGTGACCACTCGTCCCTGTTCGTCTGGCACGTGCCGACCCTGGAGGCAGCGGCCACGCAGGGCGCGGAATGAACCCACCGAAGGCGACCTGCTGCTCGCCGAACTGGCGGCCCTGGGCCGCCATGCCTTCCCCGGAGAGGAGGGCGGCATGACCTTCCTGCTCATGGCCGCCGACCCGGGCGCCCCGCACGACGAGGACGCCGCCTACGGCGTCCAGCACGTCCTGATGTACGCCGGCGAGCGCGCCGACCGGCCCGCGGCCGACCACCGTGAACCCTGGTCCGCGCACCTGCACGCCGCCGACGGCACCTACCTCACCACCCTCGTCGACGGTTCCCCCACGCCGCTCGACGCGGCCGCGGACGCCGCCCGGTGCGCCCGCCAGGTGGCCTGGCAGCTCAACCGGCGCCGCCGCAGCAACATCCCGCCGGTCGCACGCCGGTACTGCACCTTCTGATCCACCCCCGGCCGGGCGGCAGTGGCAGCCGCCCGGCGCCGAACTCACCCGCGAGGAGACCCATGGACATGAGCACCCGCCGCCGGCTGCTGGAGGCAATCCGGCGCGCCCACCAGGCCGACGCCGCGTACACCGCCGCCGACCGCGCCCGCGCCCGGGCGACCAAGGCAGCCGCTGCCGCGCACACCCGCATCACCTACGACCCGCAGCTGCAGGACGACGCCGCCGAGCTGGCGGCCGCGCAGGCCGCGCACGCCGGCCTCGTCCACCGCGAGCAGGAGGCCCGCGCCAAGGTCCGCCGGACCTTCACCGCGGCCCGCGCGGCCAACCGCACCCTCGCAGCGCTCTACACCCCGCACGCCCCCGGCCGCGGAACCGGCGGCTGGCGCCGGTCCGGCGTCGCGGCCAGCCTCCTCGGCGAGCTCGCCGAAACGCCCCGCGAGCTCATCCTGGCCGCGGACAAAATCGTCGTCTCGACAAGTGCCGGCAAGGACTCGCTCGTCTGCGGGCAGCGCGTGGTCACCCTGGCCGCCGAGGCCGGCTGCCTGGACAAGGTGGTCATGGTCCACGCGGACCTGGGGGAGGAGTCCGAATGGCCGGGCGTCCGCGAGCTCGCCCAGCGCCAGGCCGAGCGCTGGGGCGTCGAGTTCATCGTCGTCCAGGCCGACCGCGGCCTGCTCGGCCTCGTCGAGAAGCGCGGCATGTGGCCCGACGCGGCCCGCCGGCTGTGCACAGCGACCCTGAAGCGGGACCAGATCGCCCCGCTGTTCAAGCAGATCACCGACGCCCTCGGCCTGGACGAGCAGGCCCTGATCCTCTCCGCCCTCGGCATCCGGGCCGCCGAATCCCCCGCCCGAGCCCGGAAGCTGCCGCTCGCCATCGACATGCGCGCGAGCACCGGCCAGCGCATGGTCCTGACCTGGCACCCGATCCTGGAGCTCTCCGAGGCCGACGTCTGGCAGCAGATCGCCGACGCCGCCCTGGAGTACCACCCCGTCTACGACGCGGTCATCCCCCGCCTGTCCTGCGTCTTCTGCGTCCTGGCCGGCCGGGACGTCCTGGTGCGCGCCGTACGGCTGTGCTGGGCCCTGGGGCTGGACCTGCCCACCCGGTACGTCGCCCTGGAAGAGCACATCGGCCATAAGTTCCGGGAGAAGCTCAGCGTCGCCGAGATCGTCGCCGAGGCCGCCCGCGTCGAGGCGGAGGAAGGCCCTCTGGTCTGGGCGCGCGGGGACGTGCTGCGGCGCCACCTCGGCGAGGAGGCCGCGGCCGACTACCTCCGCCGGCTGGCCCTGGCCTTGGCTGCCTGACCGCCGAGACGACGCGCGAGAGGAGGAGGCGCGCCCCACTAGCGGAAGTGATGTGTTGTAGGTATAGTTATCTCGCCGGTCGGGAGTGGCACCCGACCGGCGACCGAAGGCACAGCACGCGGCCGCCGAACCGGCCGACCCGAGGGGAGCAGCCCATGACGGACGCTCAGACCGCCGAGCGCAGCGCCGAACCCATCCGAGTCACCGGGTTCGGCACCGACGCCCAGGGCCTGGTGCACCTCCTGCCCGACCACGGCGACACCACCGCCCGCTGCGGCTTCACCGACTGGCACAGTTACATCACCTGCGTCGACTGGTTCGAGGAGCGCACCTGCCCCGTATGCCTCGCCGACCTCGCGCTCGACCTCGGCGCCGACATCCCCACCGACGTCCTCGCCGAGCTGGACGAGATCGCCGCGCCCTGGCCGGGCCGCTGGCTCCTGCGCCCCCGCGAGGGCGACGCGAGCGCGTCGTCGGCGTCTGCGCCGGCCCCGGCGGCTGGGACGAAAGCCTCGCCGCCCTCGGCGCCCAGTACGACGCCGTCGGCCTGGACCTCTCCGGCGACGCCTGCGCCACCGCCGAGCGCGCCGGACACCGCCGCATCGTCATCGACATCACCCTGCTCGACCCCGAGCACCCCGCGCTGCGCTGGACCGTCGACGTCATCATCTCCCCGCCCTGCCCGGCCTGGTCGACCGCGGGCAAGCGAGCCGGACTCACCGCGCAGTCCCTCCAGGTCCTCACCGCCATGCTGCGCGCCGCCGGGGAGGCGGCCGGACACGGCGGGTACCGCGAGCGCTCCGCGGCGACCTGGGCCGAGGTGCGCGCCGTGGCGGCCGCCCTGCCGGACCCGGAAGCCGGACTCGTCGCCGAGGTGCTGATCTGGGCACTCGGCCTCCAGCTCCACGGCGAGACCCTGCGGTGGGTCGCCATGGAGCAGTCCGCGAACCTTCCCGAAGACGTGCGGGAAGCGGTCAGTTTCGAGCTGGCCCTGGCCGGCTGGTCCCAGCAGCAGTGGGTCGAGCTGGACGCAGCCGACTACGGGGTGGCGACCCACCGGCGCCGGGTGTTCTTCATGGCGGTGCGCTACGGCCGCATCCCCGGCTCTGTGCGGCCCGGCATGCCGTTCGCCAGAGCAGACCCTGGCCGCCGCCCTCGGGTGGGCCGCGGGGGAGCGGGTCAACACCCGGGGCGTGCGAGGAGTGGACGCGAACGGACGGCCCAAGGGCGGGAACACCTTCTCCGCGGACAGGCCGGATGGTGCCTCACGGGCAAGGCCCGGACCTGGTACCGGGAGTCGGACGGCTACCGGCTGACCGAGGCCGAAGCCGGGCAACTCGTCGGGTTCCTGCCGTCCTACCCCTGGCGGGCCTCGGAGCCGACGGCCCGTAAGGACTCGCGCACGAGCGCGTTCCAGCGGATCGGGGACGTGGTGTGCCCGCCCGTCGGCGCGGTCGTCCTGGGCGCCCTGACCGGCCGCCCGTGGCACCGGCCGGTCGAGGACTACCTCGGCCGGGTCTACGGCGGAGCCGAGGCCCTGGCGCCGGTCGAGGTGCCGCAGCAGCGCGGCCGGTGCGCCCCGGCGGACCTGGTAGCGCTGGCCGCGTAGTCCAGTCCGGGAGGGCGGCGGAGCCGCGTAACTGCGCCGACGGCGGCCGGACCGCCACCGCCGAGCAGGGCGACCACGGATGTGGTGGCCGACTACACCGGGCGCTGCTGAACTGCGGGAATCCGGGATTGAGGGTGCGCATCAGCCATGCAAGTGATGTACAGGTGATATAGTTGTCTCAGGTCGGTGGTGGCAGCCGACCAACCCAACCGAACACACACCCAGGAGAGTCATGACCCGATCGCCCTCCCCGAAGACCGGCTCCGTCCGCACTCGCGTCACGATCGACGGCACCCCCGACTACCCGGCCGTCGTCGACCCGGCCAACCGATGGAACGGCTTCGTCAGCCCGTACTTCACCCTCGACACCGTCCGCCAGCTCGCCGCCGAAACCCTCGACGTGGCCACCAAGCACGGCTACGACTGCTCCGACACCATCCACGTCATCGACGGCGGAACGGACAGCAACGGCGCCCCGCGCGCAGTCGTCCTCCACATCCGCTGGATGTACCTCGAAGACGAGGGCCCGGCCCAGGTCACCTCCGTCATCAACCCCCGGACGGAGGACGGCCTCTACGGCATCGGCGGCTGGGAGTGGACGTGGTCCATCTCCACCTGGGACTGCGAGTGCAGCAGCTGGTACTACCACGAGACCGACCCCTGCCCGAACTGCGGCGGCGAACGCCCCAGCCGCTTCGAGCTGGCGGCCTGAGCCATGGCCATCAACACCGCGCCCCAGCCCTCCACCTGCCTGGTCCTCGACCCGGACGGCCGTGGCACCGTCCTCCAGGTCACCTCCGTGCACAACCTCGACGGCGAGAACCTCGCCGAGCGCCTCTACGAGGCCTACGCCATGACCACCGAGAACAACAGGGAACTGCCCGAGGAGATCACCGCCGAGACCCTCATGGCCGCGCTCGGCGAACAGATCGCCAACTGCGCGGAAGGCTGGCACACCTGGGCCAACGAGCCGACACAGCAGGCCTGGGACACCGTCCGGCCCTGGGCCGAACGGCAGGTCCGCCGCCTGTTCCCGGGCCTGACCTGGCGCGTCGAGCCGGACCGGCAGTTCCTGCCGCCCACCAGCTGAGTCACCCCACCGGCGGGGCGGCGGCACGACACCGGCCG
>NZ_JBFBAV010000044.1:0-58465 GCF_040689505.1 Streptomyces sp. NPDC051211 | reverse complement strand
GTCCGGGGGCAGCGCCCCCGGCAACGGCGCCGCACCCGGCAGCGCAACCGCAGGGCACACCCAGCCCCGCGGGCGATTGAGGCCCACCCAGCCCCGCCGGCGTTTGAGGCGCGGGGTCCGGGGGCAGCGCCCCCGGCAACGGCGCCGCACCCGGCAGCGCAACCGCAGGGCACACCCAGCCCCGCCGACGTCTGAGGCCCACCCAGCCCCGCCGGCGTTTGAGGCGCGCGGGTCCGGGGGCAGCGCCCCCGGCAACGGCGCCGCACCCGGCAGCGCGACCGCCGGGCATACCCAGCCCCGCCGGCGATTGAGGCGCGGGGTCCGGGGCAGGGCCCCGGCAGCGGCAGGACGGCCGCAGAGTCGGCAGGCACCGCGGCGTGCGCCCCCGCGCGGGCGGGCCCCAGCAGTCGGCAGCGGAGTTGCCAGGGGGGCAGGGGGGCGGCTACCAGCCGGGGGGTGCGGCGATGGCGCGGGCCAGGGCTTCGTCCAGGGCGCGGGACGTGGACTCCACGTCCAGGTGCGAGTTGTCGATGATCGGCAGGCCCGATCCGTACCACCCGGCCATCCGCCCGTGGATCCGGGCGACCTCCTCGTCCGAGAGCCTCCGGTTCCCCGAACGCGCCGCATTGCGCTCCAGAACGATCTCCAGGCCCGGGAGCAGGACCACCGGGAGCAGGGCAGGGCCCACGTGCCGCTTCCAGCCGCCCAGGCCGACCACCGGCCGGTCGGGGAAGACGGCGTCGTCGAGGATGCAGGAGATCCCGTTCGCCAGGAAGTTCCGGGCGGCGAAGCCGCAGGTGCGCCGGGCGAGCCGGTACTGGGCCTCGGAGTGGTCGTTCCAGCCCGCCTGCGGGTCGGCGAACCCGGCGCAGACCCATTCGCGGACGTCGTCCAGGCTGATGTGCGCCGTGGCCACCTGCCGGGTGCTGGCCCAGTGCCGGGCCACCGTGGTCTTCCCCGCCCCGGCCGGGCCGATCAGCAGGACCGCGAGGGTCGCCGCCCCGGTGCCCGGCCCGGCGGGCTGCGCCGGTGCCGGGGCAGGCGGCGGCAGCGGGATGTGCCCGGTGGCCTCGGGCACCGGCGCCACCGGCCAGCCCTGCGCGGGGGGTATCGGCGGATGCGGGGGCGCCGCCGGGTGCTGTCCCGGCGGGCCCCAGCCCCCCACTCCTTGCTGCATCCGCTGCCACTCCGTCTCGTTCAGGCGACTGATGCGAGAACGTTATCTCAGGAGGTGACTTCTTCCGCCAGCGCCCGCAGCGCCAGCCGGTACGAGCCGAGGCCGAAGCCCGCCACCGTCCCGGTGGCCACGGCCGCGATGACCGAGGTGTGCCGGAACTCCTCCCGCGCGTACGGGTTGGAGATGTGGACCTCGATCAGCGGTGCGGTCCGCTGCGCCGCCGCGTCCCGCATCGCGTACGAGTAGTGCGTGAACGCCCCGGGGTTGATGACCACCGGAATGCGCCCGTCAGCCGCCTCGTGGAGCCAGCGGACCAGTTCGCCCTCGTCGTTGGTCTCGCGGACCTCGACGTCGAAGCCGAGCTCCTTGCCGACGGCCTGGCAGCTCTCCACCAGACCGGCGTACGAGGTGGCACCGTACACGTCGGGCTCGCGCGAGCCGAGCCGGCCCAGGTTCGGGCCGTTCAGCACGAGCACCCTGCGGCTCACGCCGACACCTCGCCGTACGCCGCGACCAGGTGGGCCGGGTCCGGGCCCTCCAGCACGGCCGGCTTGCCCAAGCCGTCCAGGACGATGAAGCGCAGCAGGTTGCCCCGGGACTTCTTGTCGACCTGCATGGTCTGCAGCAGCTGCGGCCACTGGTCGCCGCGGTAGGTCAGCGGCAGTCCGACCGAGGCCAGCACGGCCTTGTGGCGGTCCGCCGTCGCGTCGTCCAGCCGCCCGGCCAGCCGGCCCAGCTCGGCCGCGAAGACCATGCCGACCGACACGGCCGCGCCGTGCCGCCACTTGTAGCGCTCGTTCTTCTCGATGGCGTGCGCGAGCGTGTGCCCGTAGTTGAGGATCTCCCGCAGGCCCGATTCCTTCAGATCGCTGGAGACCACGTCGGCCTTGACCTGGATGGACCGCACGATCAGCTCGGCGGTGTGCGGGCCGGCCGGGGTGCGGGCCGCCGCCGGGTCGGCCTCGATGAGGTCCAGGATGACCGGGTCGGCGATGAAGCCGGCCTTGATGATCTCGGCGAGGCCGCTGACGTAGTCGTTGACCGGCAGCGAGTCCAGCGCGGCCAGGTCGCACAGCACGCCGGCCGGCGGGTGGAAGGCGCCGACGAGGTTCTTGCCCTCGGCGGTGTTGATGCCGGTCTTGCCGCCGACGGCCGCGTCGACCATGGCGAGGACCGTGGTCGGTACGGCGACCCAGCGCACCCCGCGCAGCCAGGAGGCCGCCACGAATCCCGCCAGGTCGGTCGTGGCCCCGCCGCCGACGCCGACGATGACGTCGGTCCGGGTGAAGCCCGACTGGCCGAGCGCCTTCCAGCAGTACGCCGCCACCTCGACGGTCTTGGCCTCCTCGGCGTTCGGCACCTGGATGGCGACCGCCTCGTAGCCCTGCTCCGCCAGGTCGTCGCGCAGCGCCTCGCCCGTGGAGGCCAGCGCCTCGGGGTGGATCACGGCGACCCGCTGGGCCTTGGTGCCGATCAGGCCGCCCAGCTCGCCGAGCAGCTGCCGGCCGACCAGCACGTCGTACGGATCGTGGCCGGCGCTGCCGCCGACGTGGATCCGGGTGACCTGCTCCTGGGCCTCGGCTGAATCCTGGTCGTGCCGCTCCGTCATGCGTCCTTCAACTCCAGTGCGTCGAGGACCGCCTGGGCGACCTCTTCGGGGGTTCGGTCGTCGGTGGGTACGACGACCCGCGCGACCTCGGTGTACAGCGGCCGGCGGGCCTCCATCAGCTCGCGCCACTGCCGGCGCGGGTTGACGGCGAGCAGCGGCCGGGCGGTGTTGAGGCCCACCCGGCGCACCGCCTCGTCGACGTCCATCGACAGGTAGGCGACGGGCAGTCCGGCCAGCTGCTGCCGGGTGTTCTCGTTGAGCACGGCGCCGCCGCCGAGGGAGAGGACCCCGGTGTGCTCGGCGAGGGCGGAGGCCACCGCCTGCCGTTCCAGCTGCCGGAAGTGTGCTTCGCCCTCGTCGACGAAGATGTCGGCGATCTCCCGGCCCTGGGCGGCGACGATGTCGGCGTCGGTGTCCCGGTAGGGGACGCCGAGCCGCTCGGCGAGCAGCGCCCCCACCGTGGATTTGCCGGACCCGGGGGGCCCGACGAGGACGACCAGAGGTCCGCCGGTCACCGGATCTGCAGGTTGTCGAGGAACGACTGGACGTTGCGGCGGGTCTCGGGGACCGAGTCCCCGCCGAACTTCTCCACGACCGCGTCGGCGAGGACCAGGGCGACCATGGCCTCGGCGACGATGCCGGCCGCCGGGACGGCGCACACGTCGGACCGCTGGTGGTGGGCGGCCGCGGCCTCGCCGGTGACCACGTCGACGGTCGCGAGGGCCCGCGGGACGGTGGCGATGGGCTTCATGGCGGCGCGGACGCGCAGCAGCTCGCCGGTGGTCAGGCCGCCCTCGGTGCCGCCGGAGCGGCCGGAGGTGCGCTTGATGCCCTCGGGGGTGGAGACGATCTCGTCGTGGGCCTTGGAGCCGGGCACCCGGGCGAGTTCGAAGCCGTCGCCGACCTCCACGCCCTTGATGGCCTGGATGCCCATCAGGGCGGCGGCGAGGCGGGCGTCGAGGCGGCGGTCCCAGTGCACGTGGGATCCGAGGCCGACCGGCACTCCGTAGGCGAGGACCTCGACGACGCCGCCGAGGGTGTCGCCGTCCTTGTGGGCCTGGTCGATCTCGGCGACCATCGCCTTCGACGCGTCGGCGTCGAGGCAGCGCACGGGGTCGGCGTCGAGCTTGTCCACGTCGGCGGGGGTCGGGTAGACGCCGTACGGGGCCTTGGCCGCGGCCAGCTCCACCACGTGGGAGACGATCTCGATGCCGGCCGCCTCCTTGATGAAGGAGCGGGCGATGGCGCCGAGGGCGACCCGGGCGGCGGTCTCGCGGGCGCTGGCGCGCTCCAGGATCGGGCGGGCCTCGTCGAAGCCGTACTTCTGCATGCCGGCGAGGTCGGCGTGGCCCGGACGCGGCCGGGTGAGCGGCGCGTTGCGGCCGGTCTCCTTGAGCTCCGCGGGGTCCACGGGGTCGGCCGACATGACCTTCTCCCACTTCGGCCACTCGGTGTTGCCCACCATCACCGCGACCGGGGAGCCGAGGGAGAGGCCGTGGCGGACGCCGCCGAGGAAGGTGACCTCGTCCTGCTCGAACTTCATCCGGGCACCGCGGCCATAGCCCAGCCGCCGGCGGGCCAGGTGGTCGGCCACCAGCTCGGTGGTGATCGGGACGCCGGCGGGAAGACCCTCCAGCGTCGCGACCAGCGCCGGTCCGTGAGATTCCCCGGCGGTCAGCCAACGCAACCTGCTCAACGATGCTCCTCATGCTCGCGCCTGATCCAGCGATGGCGCGACCGGGTGCGCAGCCCGAGCCCGCCGTACCCCGATCCTGCCATGTCCGGAAGGGTTTGCCGGGCGCAGGTCCAGCTATCGGACGCCTCGGTCCGCCGGAGGGGACGCCGAAGGGGACGGGTGGGCATGCTTCACCGCAGCCCTTCCGGAGGATCGGCGGACCGGACGGGGATTCGCTCGCCGGAGCGAATCCATCACGTCACGTGCGTGCGGCGAGGGCCCGCTCCCCGGCGGCCCGCATGGCGGCGAGCGGTCCGGGGGCGCGTCCGGTCATCTGCTCCACCTGGAGCACCGCCTGGTGGACCAGCAGGTCGAGGCCGCCGAGAACGGCCCCGCCGCGCTCGGTCCAGGCCGCCGCCAGCGGGGTCGGCCACGGCTCGTAGAGCACGTCGAAAAGAGTGCCCGGGGTGTCCGGAACGGCCGCGGCGAGGGCGTCGGTGGTGCCGGCCGGGGTGGTGGCGATCACCAGCGGGGCGGTCAGGGCCTCGGCCGCGTCCGCCCAGTCGGCGGTGCGGACGGGCACGCCGAGGCGTTCGCCCCACTGCCGCATCTCGTCGGCGCGGGCCTGCGAGCGGACGTACGCGGTGACCTCGCCGGAGCAGATCCGGGAGAGCGCGGCGAGGGCGGAGGAGGCGGTGGCGCCGGCGCCGAGGACGGCGGCCGAGGCCACCTTCTCCACGCCCCGCTCCCGCAGGGCGGAGACCAGGCCGGGGATGTCGGTGTTGTCGCCGATCCGCCGGCCGTCCTCGGTGAGGACGACAGTGTTGACGGCCTCCACCGAGGCGGCGGTGTCGGTGATGCCGTCGAGCAGCGGGATGATCGCCCGCTTGAGCGGCATGGTCAGCGACAGCCCCGCCCATTCGGGTCCCATCTGCGCGATGAAGCCCGGGAGCGCGGCCTCGTCGATCTCGAAGCGGTCGTACGACCAGTCGTCGAGGCCGAGCTCCCGGTAGGCGGCGCGGTGCAGCACCGGTGAGAGGGAGTGCTCGATGGGCGAACCCAGCACCGCGGCCCTTCTGCCTGACATGACGTTCCTATCCGCCGTTCTTCTGTCGCGCGTTGAACTCGTCGACCAGCTTCATGTGCTCTTCGTAGGTCTGGGTGAAGGTGGTCTTCTTCCCGTCCACCGACACGAAGAACATCCAGCCGCCCTTGTCCGGGTCCAGGGTGGCGTTGAGGGCGTCGCCGCCCGGGTTGCCGATCGGACCGGGGGTGAGGCCCTTGTAGAAGTAGGTGTTGTAGGCGTGGTCGAGCTCCTTCGCCTCCTTGCGGGTGACGTGGATGTTGCTCGTGCCCTTGAGGTAGTTGATCGTCGAGTCGAACTCGATCTTCTGGTTGGTGACGTCGTTGGTCGGCTCGAGGCGGTTGTAGATGACCTCGGACATCTTTCGGAAGTCCTCGTGGTTCATGCCTTCGGCCTGGACCATGCTCGCCACGGTGATCACCTGGAGCGGGGACTGCAGGCCGAGCTCCTTGGCCTTGCCCTCGACGCCGAGCTCGTCGTACTTCTGCTTGGCCCGGGTGACCATCTGTTTGAGCAGGGCCTCCGGCTTCATGTCCTTGGTGAGGTCGTACCGCGACGGGTACAGGAAGCCCTCGAGCGGGTCCATGATCTTCGGGTTGCTGTTGGCCCAGGCCGGCAGTCCGAGGTTCTTGAGCTCGCGCTTGGAGACCTCGAAGGTGGTGCCGGGCTTCAGGTTCAGCTTCTTGTCCACGGCCGCGTAGACGGCTGCGTTGCGCATGCCCTCGGTGACCGTGACCACGTTCAGCTTCGACGGGTCGGTCATCAGCTCGACGGCGGACTTGGCGGACATGCCCTTGCGCAGCGGGTACACGCCGGGCTGGATCGAGGTGCCCTTGGGGTGCGCCTGCGCCGCCTGGGTGAAGGCCTCGACGCTCGCGACGACGCCGGCCTCCTTCAGGGCGCGGCCCATCACGCCGAGGCTGGAGCCGGCCTTGATCTCGACGTCGACGGGCTCGGTGCCCTCGCCGGTGAAGTCGGCGGCCTCGCCGAACCTGTCCTGGAGGAAGGAGTAGCCGTAGTAGCCGATGCCGCCCACGCCGCCGACCAGGACCACGGCCACGAACAGGCAGGCGACGCCGTTCTTGCGCTTCTTCTGCTTGGCCTTGCCCTTGCCGCGTCCGCCCCGGCGTCCGCCGCCGGCAACGTCACGGCCGTCGTCGCCCTCGTCGCCGTCACCGCCGCCGGCGAGGAAGGACTCCCCCGGCTCCTCGGTCTTCAGGTCGGTGTCCCCGTGGTCGTCCTGCCATTCGGCGGCCGGTTCGGGAACCCGGCGGCGGCCCGGGGGCTCCGGCGGGGGGTAGGCCTCGGCCGTGCCGTACAGGTCGGGGGCCTCGCCCGGGTAGCTCGCGGGCTGCTGGCCGTACGGGTCCGGGGCGCCCCCGTAGGGGTCGGTGGCCTGGAGGTGCCCGGTCTGGCCGCCGTACGCCTGCTGCTGGCCGACGTACGGCTGGGCCTGCTGAGCCTGTTGATGCATGTGCTGTTGCTGCTGCATGTGCTGTTGCTGCTGCGGGTGCTGCTGCTGCTGCGGGTGCTGCTGCTGGGGGTACTGCTGCACGTGCTGTTGCTGCTGGGGGTACTGCTGCGCGTACTGCTGATGCGGCTGCTGCTGGTACTGGGGCTGCTGCTGGTACTGCGGCTCGTGCTGGTACTGGGGCTGCTGCTGCGGGACCTCGTGCTGTCCCGTCCACCCCTGGTCCCCGTACAAGGGGTCCTCGGGGTGCCACGGTTCGGGGGCCTGGCCCCGTCCATACTCAGTCATCGATCCCCTAGAGCCGCGCGTCGAAGAGCCGACGGCTGTTCGAATGCCGCCACATCGCGCGGAACGTTACCGTATCGCGATCAGATGACCACTTCGACGCACTCGCCGGGCGGATTACCTGATACCCGTTCGGTCTCAAGAGCGTTCTGAAGGATGATCACAGCGGCCGCCTGGTCGATGACCGCACGGCCCTTCTTCGCGTTCTTGCCCGACGCCCGCAGCCCCTGGGCCGCGGTGACGGTGGTCATCCGCTCGTCCACCAGACGGACCGTCACCGGCTTGATGCCCCGGGCGAGTTCGGTCGCGAACGCGCGGACCTTGGCCGCGGCCGGCCCCTCCCGCCCGCTGAGCGAGCGGGGAAGGCCGACCACCACCTCGAGGGGCTCGTACTCCTCGACGAGCTGGCGCAGCCGGCGGTGTGCGAACGGGATGTCCCGTCCCGGCACGGTTTCCACCGGTGTGGCCAACACCCCGTCGGGGTCGCACGAGGCGACCCCGATCCGGGCGTCACCGACATCGATCGCGAGGCGTCGGCCACGGCGCAGAGTCATCGTCAGGCCGTTTCCACGACGAGACGCTCGACGGCGCTGATGGCCTCCGGGATGGCGCCCGGGTTCTGGCCGCCGCCCTGGGCCACGTCCGGCTTGCCGCCACCGCCGCCGCCGAGGGTCTTGGCGGCCGTACGGACCAGGTCGCCCGCCTTGAGGCCGCGCTCGCGGGCGGCCTCGTTGGTGGCGATGACCGTCAGCGGGCGGTCGTTGGCCACGGTGAACAGGGCGACGACGGCCGGACGGTCTCCCGGGATGCGGCCGCGGACGTCGAGGACCAGCTTGCGCAGGTCGTCGGCGCCGGTGCCGTCCGGCACCTGGCCGACCACGAGGGCGACGCCGTGGATGTCCTGGGCGTTGGCGGCGAGACCGGCGGCGGCCTGCAGGACCTTCTCCGCGCGGAACTTCTCGATCTCCTTCTCGGCGTCCTTCAGCTTGCCGAGCATGGAGGCGATCTTCTCCGGCAGCTCCTCCGGACGGCCCTTGACCAGCTCCTGGAGCTGGGCGACGACCGTGTGCTCCTTGGCGAGGAAGTTGTACGCGTCCACGCCGACCAGGGCCTCGACGCGGCGCACGCCGGAGCCGATGGAGGACTCGCCGAGCAGCTTCACCAGACCCAGCTGGGCGGTGTTGGCCACGTGGGTGCCGCCGCACAGCTCCTTGGAGAAGTCGCCGATGGTGACCACGCGCACCCGCTCGCCGTACTTCTCGCCGAACTCGGCGATGGCGCCCTGCTTCTTCGCCTCGTCGATGCTCATGATCTCGGCGGTGACGTCGAGCTCGCGGGAGAGCACGTCGTTGATCTTCTGCTCGACGTCGGTGAGGACCGTGCCGGGGACGGCGTTCGGCGAACCGAAGTCGAAGCGGAAGCGGCCGGGGCTGTTCTCGGAACCGGCCTGGGCGGCCGTCGGGCCGAGGGCGTCGCGGAGCGCCTGGTGGGTCAGGTGGGTGGCCGAGTGGGCGCGGGCGATGGCCCGGCGGCGGTGGATGTCGATGGCGGCGTACGCGGAGGCGCCGACCGTCACCTCGCCGACCTGGACGGAACCCTTGTGCACCGAGACGCCCGGGACCGGCTGCTGCACGTCGCGGACGACGATGACGGCACCGGAGTCGAGCTTGATCCGGCCCTGGTCGGCGAGCTGGCCGCCGCCCTCGGCGTAGAAGGGGGTGCGGTCGAGGACGACCTCGACGTCGTCGCCCTCGGAGGCGGCCGGCGCCGGCATGCCGTTGACCAGCAGGCCGACCACGGTGGACTCGCCCTGGGTGGTGGCGTAGCCGGTGAACTCGGTGGCGCCGGCGTTGTCGGCGATCAGCCGGTACGCGGAGACGTCGGCGTGGCCGGTCTTCTTGGCCTTGGCGTCGGCCTTGGCGCGGTCGCGCTGCTCCTGCATCAGGCGGCGGAAGCCGGCCTCGTCCACGGACAGGCCCTGCTCGGCGGCCATCTCCAGGGTGAGGTCGATCGGGAAGCCCCAGGTGTCGTGGAGCAGGAACGCCTTGTCGCCGGAGAGGACGGTGCCGCCGGAGGCCTTGGTCTCGGTGACGGCGGTGTCGAGGATGTTCGTGCCGCCCTTGACGGCCTTGAGGAAGGCGGCCTCTTCGGCGAGTGCGACGGTCTCGATGCGCTTGCGGTCGGTGATGAGCTCCGGGTACTGCTGCCCCATCGTCTCGATGACGACGTCGACGAGGTCCTTGACGACCGGGCCGGTGGCGCCCATCAGGCGCATGTTGCGGATGGCGCGGCGCATGATGCGGCGCAGCACGTAGCCGCGGCCCTCGTTGCCGGGGGTGACGCCGTCGCCGATGAGCATCACGGAGGTGCGGATGTGGTCGGCGACCACGCGCATGGACACGTCGGTGGCCTTGGCCGCGCCGTAGCGCACGCCGGTCAGCTCGGTGGCCTTGTCCATGACCACGCGCAGGGTGTCGGTCTCGTACATGTTCTGTACGCCCTGCAGGATCATGGCGAGGCGCTCGAGGCCGAGACCGGTGTCGATGTTCTTCGACGGCAGGTCGCCGAGGATCGGGAAGTCCTCCTTGCCCTCGCCGGCGCCGCGCTCGTACTGCATGAAGACCAGGTTCCAGATCTCCACGTACCGCTCGTCGTTGACGGCCGGGCCGCCCTCGACGCCGAACTCGGGGCCGCGGTCGTAGTTGATCTCGGAGCAGGGGCCGCAGGGGCCGGGGACGCCCATGGACCAGAAGTTGTCCTTCTTGCCCAGGCGCTGGATGCGCTCGGCGGGGACGCCGATCACGTCGCGCCAGATCGTCTCGGCCTCGTCGTCGTCGAGGTAGACGGTGATCCAGAGCTTCTCCGGCTCCAGCCCGTAGCCGCCGTCCGCCACGGAGCTGGTCAGCAGCTCCCAGGCGTACTTGATGGCGCCTTCCTTGAAGTAGTCGCCGAAGGAGAAGTTGCCGCACATCTGGAAGAACGTGCCGTGGCGGGTGGTCTTGCCGACCTCTTCGATGTCCGGGGTACGGACGCACTTCTGCACGCTGGTGGCGCGGGGGGCCGGGGGCTTGGTCTCGCCGAGGAAGTACGGCTTGAACGGGACCATGCCCGCGTTGACCAGCAGCAGAGTCGGGTCGTCCGCGATCAGCGACGCCGAAGGGACGACGGTGTGACCGCGCTCCTCGAAGAAGCTCAGCCAGCGGCGGCGGATCTCAGCCGACTCCATCAGTGGTCCTCATTCCGGTTGTACGAGTGGTTCGGTCGGTGGGTGGTGCTGTCGTTCTGGATGGCCCGCAGGCGGCGCGGCCCGGGAAGGGCGCGCACGTTGCCGGGGCGATCCGGATCCTGGGTCAGGCCCAGTGCATCGTTCAGCTCGTCCTCGCGCTGCGTCATTCCCGCCTTGACGTCGAGGGCGAAGTCCTTGAGGCGGTGGCCCGCCTCCACGGCCTTGTCCGCGGCCTGCGCGGCGAGGCTCTCCGGGGTCAGCTGCTTGAGCTTCCGGTTGACTTTGGTGGTGGCCCACACGCCGGCGGCTGCGCCTGCGGTGAACCAGAAGGTGCGGCGGAACATCGCGGTCTAGCCCTTCTGCTTCCGGCGCCGGGCGGCCGGCACGGTCCGTCCGACGATCACAGTACGTCGCTCCGCCTTGGGCGGCAGGTCGTCCGTACGGCCCAGCGCCCTGCGCACTCCGTAGCCGAAGGCGGCGACCTTGACCAGCGGCCCGCCGAAGGTGGAGGCCACGGTGGAGGAGAGGGCGGAGGCGTTGGAGGTGACTTCCTGGACGTCGCTGGCGATGGCGTCGACCCGGTCGAGCTGGGTGCGTGCGGAGCGGACCGTGGTGGAGGCGTCGGCCAGCAGCGGGACGGCCTGTTCGGTCACGTCCGCGACCAGCTTGGTGGTCGCCTTGAGCGTCTGCGCCAGCCTCACCAGCACCACGGCGAGGAAGGAGACCAGGATCGCCCAGAAGACGGCCACGAGGATCCCGGCCACCTCTCCACCGGACACGTTGCACCGCTCCCTGAAGTGTAAGAAAAGTCGTCCCCCGACCCTATCGCGCCGGGGCCGGGCCGCCGTACCGGAATTCCGCCGCTCAAGGGTCCGCCTTGTACGCACAGCACGCGGAGCAGTACTCTCCGTGTCCCATGCGACAGAGGACTGACGGCAATCTTCCCTCGGAACTCACCGGCCTCGTCGGGCGGGGTGCCGAACTCGCCGAGCTGGGGCGGCTGCTGGAGTCCTCGCGGCTGGTGACGGTGACGGGCGTGGGCGGGGTGGGGAAGTCCCGGCTGGCGGTGGCGGCCGCCCGGGCGGTGCAGGAACGCTTCCCCGACGGTGTCTGGCTGGCCGAACTGTCCTGCGTACGCGATCCGGCGCTGCTGGCGCTCTCCCTGGCCGAGGCGCTGGGGCTGACCGATCACACCACCCGGCCGCTGCGGGCGGTGCTCGCGGAGCATCTGGCCGGGCGCTCCCTGCTGCTGGTCCTGGACGGGTTCGAGCAGCTGGTCGAGGACTGCGCCGAGCTGGTCCGGGAGCTGTTGCGGCGGGCTCCGGGGCTGCGGGTGCTGGCGGCGGGCCGGCGGCCCCTGCTCCTCGATGCCGAGCAGGCCTTTCCGCTGGCGCCACTGGGCGGCGAGGACGCGGTGCGGCTGCTGGCCGAGCGGGCGGCGGCGGCCGATCCGTCCTTCGGGGCGGAGCCGGCGGTGCTCGGGGAGCTGTGTGACCGGCTGGACGGGATTCCGCTGGCGTTGGAGCTGGCGGCGGGTCGTCTTCGCACGCTCTCGCCGGAGCAGGTGCTGGCCCGGCTGGAGGACCGGTTCGGGCTGCTGACGGGCGGGGCGCGCGGGTCGCTGCCGCGGCACCGGGCGCTGCGTACGGCGATCGGCTGGAGCCATGAGCTGTGCACGGCGGAGGAGCGGCTGCTGTGGGCGCGGCTGTCGGTGTTCGCCGGGGCGTTCGACCTGGATGCGGCGGAGTACGTGTGCGCGGGTCCGGACGTTCCGGTGGAGCGCGTGCTGGACCTGGTGGGTGAGCTGCTGGCGCAGTCGCTGCTGGTCCGGGAGGACTCGGCGGCGGGGGTCCGCTACCGGATGCTGGAGACGGTGCGGGCGTACGGGGCGGGCTGGCTGGAGTCGCTGGGCGAGGCGGAGCGGCTGCGGCGTCGGCACCGGGACTGGTACATGGGGCTGGCGACCTGGTGCGAGCTGGACTGGTTCAGCCCCCGGCAGCAGGAGGTGGCCGCGCTGGTGGAGGCGGAGCTGCCCAATCTGCGGCTGGCTCTGGAGTACTGCCTGGAGGATCCGGAGGAGGTCCATCTGGGCCAGTACCTGGCGGGCACGCTGTGGTTCTACTGGGCCGGCTGCGGGCGGCTCGCGGAGGGCCGGCACTGGCTGGACCGGGCGCTGGAGGAGGAGGCGGCGTACGACACGGACGCGGACGCTTCGCGGCTGAAGGCGCTGTGGGTGCTGGGGTACGTGGCGGCGCTCCAGGGCGACGGGGTGGCCTCGCTGAGCGCGCTGCACGAGTGCCGGGAGGGCGCGGCGGCGGCCGGGAACCCGGTGGCCGCGGCGTACGCGGTGCACCGGATGGGCTGCCTGGCGCTGGTATCGGACGACATGGCGCGGGCCGGAGAGCTGCTGGGTTCGGCGCTGGAGCGGTACCGGGCGGCCGGGGAGCTGAACAGCAATGTGCTGATGTGCCAGGTGGAGCTGGCGATGGTGCTGGCGTTCCAAGGGGATCTGCCGGCGGCCCGGTCGTTGTGCGCGGAGGTCCGGGAGATCTGCGAGGAGCGCGGGGAGCGCTGGACGAAGGCGTACGCGTTGTACGTGCTGGCGTACGCGGCCCTGGACGCGGGGGATGCGGCGGCGGCCCGGACGCTGCTGGGCGAGTGCGTGACGATCAACCACGCCTTCCACGACCTGCTGGGCCTGGTGCTGGCGGTGGAGCTGCTGGCGCTGGTGACGGTGACCGAGGGGCATCCGGCGGAGGCGGCGCTGCTCCAGGGCGCGGCCGAGCCGGTCTGGGACTCGGTGGGGCTCCAGCTGTTCGGCTCGGGCTATTTCAACGCGCCGCGGCTGCTGTGCGAGGAGCGCTCGCGCGAGCAGCTGGGGCCGGTCCGCTACGCCGCGGAGGCCGCGGCGGGGCGCGCCCTGGGCCTGGACGCGCTGGCCGAGCGCGCGGTCCGGGGTCCGTCGCGGCGCCCCGGGCCCGGCCGCGCCGCACGCCCGGCGGGCATGACTCCGGCAACCCGCCCGGACCGCGCCCGCTCGGCTCCGGCGGAGCCGTAGTGGCAGCCGCCCGCACAACGCGAAACCCGCCGCTCCCCCGAGGGGGAACGACGGGCTTCGGAACAAGCAGCAGCCGGTGAGGCTACGACCGCATCAGCGGGCGTAGTACTCGACGACGAGCTGCTCGTCGCAGATCACGGGGATCTCCTTGCGCTGCGGGTCGCGGTCCAGGCGGAACGCGAGCGCCTTCAGGTTGATCTGAAGGTAGCGCGGGGCCTCGCCCTCGCCGGCGTAGCCACCCTCGCGAGCAACCTGGAAGGGGTGCTTCTCGCGGGAGCGCTCACGCACGGTGATGACGTCGTCCGGGCGGACACGGAACGACGGCTTGTCGACCTTGCCACCGTTGACCTCGATGTGGCCGTGAACGACCATCTGGCGAGCCTGGTAGATGGTGCGGGCGATGCCCGAACGCAGGACCAGGGCGTCGAGGCGACGCTCGAGCTCGACGACCAGCGCCTCGCCCGTCTTGCCCTCGGCCTTCTTGGCGCGGTCGTACGCGCGGGCCATCTGACGCTCAGAGATGTCGTACTGAGCGCGCAGACGCTGCTTCTCCAGCAGACGAACCTTGTAGTCCGAGTTCTGCTTGCGGCCACGGCCGTGCTCGCCCGGCGGGTAGGGGCGGGCCTCGAAGTACTTGACGGCCTTCGGGGTCAGAGCAATGCCGAGGGCACGGCTCTTCTTGACCTTGGGTCGCTTCTGGTTCACGTGGAACCTACCTCCATGTAAGTTAGGTGAGGCTTACCTTATTTCGAGGAGGACGTAATGTCTCGACCGCATGGGATCCCCCTGCCCAGTGCGCATCGCAGTCCGGACGAGAAACAATCCACGTCCGCTTACGACGACGGTAGGCAAGGTCAGCCGCGTCCCAGGGAAGGCGCCCGACAGCTCACCGGAGCCGAGCGCGTACGAACCCTCGTAGAGTCCAACGCCTCAGTATCCCTCACCTTGCCGGGTGCTCGTGACACACAGGGTCCGGAGGACCCCGACAGGCTCGGGACAGGGATGCCGGCCGCACGGACCGTCACCCCGGACGGGGACGTGATTCTCCTTGTTTCCGGGGAATCCGCGGCTGCCAGGGCAGCCGCTCACGCCCAGGACGACGACCTCACAGCGGTGATCGAGATCACTGATGTGGCGCCGGTGTCCGTGCCCCATCGTATCCGGGGCCGCGCGTGGCTGTCGGGCTGGCTCACCCCCGTACGCGGCGCCGCCGACCGGGCGGCCTGCGCGGCCCTCCTGGCGGAGCGCCACCCGGTCGGTGAACTGCTCGGCATGGGCGAGGCCCTGTACGCCGACCCGGTTCCCGGACAGTACGGCCGCCCCGCCTGGATGCTGCTGCGCCTGGAGGTCGGCGAGATCACGCTGGACGACCTGTGGGGCGCCGAGCGCGTGGACCCGGAAGAGCTGGCCGCGGCCCGGCCCGACCCGCTGCTTCCGCACGAGACGGAACTCCTCCAGCACCTGCACGCGGCGCACCGGGACCGGGTGGGCGGCCTGCGCGGCCTGCTGGGCTCCCGGTCGGCGGAGAACCTGACGGCCGTCCCGCTCGCCCTGGACCGGCTGGGCCTGCGGGTCCGCTTCGTAGGCGGGTCCCCCGCCGCCTCCTTCGACGCCCGCTTCGACTTCCCGGTGCCGGTGTCGGACGTGTGCGGCCTGCGCCGGGCCATGCACACGCTCTTCGCGGCGGCCTCGGCACCCGACAGCACCCCTTAGGGCACCTCCAGCCCCGCCGGCGTTCGAGGCGCGGGGGTCCGGGGGCCGGCCCCCGGCAACGGCGCCGCACTCGACCGCGGCGGCGCGCTGAGCGGCCGGCGGCCCGCCGGCCCGGACGGGCTACGCGTCGCCGCGTAGGCGGGTGCGGACCCGCTCGACCACGTCCGCGTACCGCGCCTCCGCCCCGTACCGCGTCGGCTCGTAGTACCGCTTCCCGTGGATCGCATCCGGCGCATACTGCTGCGCCGCGATGCCCCCCGGCACGTCATGCGGGTACACGTACCCCTGCGCATGCCCCAGCTTGGCCGCCCCCTTGTAGTGCCCGTCCCGCAGGTGCGCCGGCACCGGCCCCGCCAGCCCGGCGCGTACGTCGGCGAGCGCCGCCCCGATCGCCGTGGTCGCGGTGTTCGACTTGGGTGCCAGGGCCAGGGCGATCGTGCAGTGCGACAGGGTCAGCGCCGCCTCCGGGAAGCCGATCATCGCCACCGCCTGCGCCGCGGCGACCGCCGTCGGCAGGGCGGTCGGGTCGGCCAGCCCGATGTCCTCGCTCGCCGAGATCATCAGCCGGCGGGCGATGAACCTCGGGTCCTCCCCCGCCTCGATCATCCGCGCCAGGTAGTGCAGCGCGGCGTCCACGTCCGAGCCCCGGATCGACTTGATCAGCGCGCTGGCCACGTCGTAGTGCTGGTCGCCGTCCCGGTCGTACTTCACCGCCGCCCGGTCGACCGCTTCCTCCACCGTCTGCAGGGTGATCTCAGGCTCGCCCTTGGCGATGGCCGAGCCGGCCCCCGCCTCCAGCGCGGTCAGCGCGCGCCGCGCGTCGCCGCCGGCGATCCGCAGCAGATGGGCCTCGGCGTCCGCAGGCAGGGTCACCGCACCGCCCAGGCCGCGCTCTTCGGTCAGCGCCCGGTGCATCAGGCCGCTCAGGTCCTCGTCCGTGAGCGGCTCCAGGGTGAGCAGCAGGGAGCGGGACAGCAGCGGGGAGATCACCGAGAAGTACGGGTTCTCGGTCGTCGCCGCGATCAGCGTGACCCAGCGGTTCTCGACGGCCGGCAGCAGCGAGTCCTGCTGGGCCTTGCTGAAGCGGTGGATCTCGTCGAGGAAGAGGACGGTCTCCTTGCCGTACCCGCCGGCCGCGCGCCGCGCGCCTTCGATGACGGCCCGGACTTCCTTCACCCCGGCCGTGATGGCGGAGAGCTCCACGAACCGCTTCTGGGTGGCCTGGCTGACCACGTACGCCAGTGTGGTCTTGCCGGTGCCGGGGGGACCCCAGAGGATCACCGAGGAGGCACCCGCCGGCCCGCCGGAGCCTTCGCCCACCAGCCGCCGCAGGGGCGCGCCGGGCTTGAGGAGGTGCTGCTGGCCGACGACCTCGTCCAGGGTGCGCGGGCGCATGCGGACGGCGAGCGGGGAGCTCGCGGGGTCCTTCTCCTGGCGCTCCTCGGCGGCGGCGGTGAACAGATCGGGTTCCACGCTTGAAGCCTAAGCGAGCCCACCGACAGTCACGGACGCATCAGGAGGTCCAGAAGTCCCACCAGCGGGTCAGGATCAGCATCCCGATGATCCCGACGTGCAGGACCGGCAGCACCCAGGTGAACTCCGTGAAGAAGCCCTTGAGCCAGCCGGGCGCGGGAAGCAGGCCCTCGCGGACGTTGTGCGAGGTGACGTACCAGAACATGACGATGGTGGCGACCCAGGCCAGGCAGCACCACAGGCACAGCGAGCTGATGTTGTACAGCGACTGGTACGTCAGCCAGGCGCAGAACCCGACGCCGAAGAGGGTGCCGGCGTTGAAGGTGAGCCAGTACCAGCGGCGGAACCGGGCGCCGGCCAGCAGGCTCATGCCGACGCAGATCACGATGCCGTAGGCGACCAGCCCGAGCATCGGGTTCGGGAAGCCGAACGCGGACGCCTGGTCGCTCTTCATGATGTTGCCGCAGGCCACGACCGGGTTGAAGCTGCAGCCGGGGACGAAGTCCGGGTCTTCCAGCAGCTTGAACTTGTCGATGGTGATCACCCAGGCGGCGAGCAGCCCCGCCGCCCCCGTGACCACCAGCAGCCAGGCCAGCGCCCGGCTTCCGCCGACGGTCCGCGTGGTCTGTGCGCCTGTTGTCGTCATGCGGAGCATTCTGCCGCACCGGGTCCGGGGGCTTCCCCGGACCCGGTCCGACCGCAGATCAGGCCAGCTGGGCCCGGACCGTCTCGACGAGCCCGTCCACCGGTACGGCGGTCTGCTCGCCGGACTCCATGTCCTTGAGCTGGACCACGCCCTCGGCGAGGTCGCGCTCGCCGGCGACGACGGTGAAGCGCGCGCCGGAGCGGTTCGCGTCCTTCATGGCACCCTTGAGGCCCTTGCCGCCGTACGCGAAGTCGGCCGCGACGCCCGCCTTGCGGAGCTCGGTGACCGCCGCGAAGAGCACCCGGCGGGCCTCCTCGCCGAGCGGCACCGCGAACACCGAGGTGGTCGGCGGAATGTCCAGCTCGATGCCCTCGGCTTCCAGGGCGAGGACCGTGCGGTCCACGCCGAGCGCCCAGCCCACCGACGGCAGCGCGGGGCCGCCGATCATCTCGGACAGGCCGTCGTAGCGGCCGCCGCCGCCGACCGCGGACTGGGAGCCCAGGCCGTCGTGGACGAACTCGAAGGTGGTGCGGGTGTAGTAGTCCAGGCCGCGGACCAGCTTCACGTCGTCCTCGAAGACCACGCCGGCCGCGGTGATCAGCGCGCGTACCTCCTCGTGGTACGCCTTGCAGGCGTCGCACAGGTAGTCGCGCAGCATGGGCGCGCCGACCAGCTGCTTCTGCACGTCGGTCCGCTTGTCGTCCAGCACCCGCAGCGGGTTGATCTCGGCCCGGCGGACGGTCTCCTCGTCCAGGTCCAGCCCGCGGAGGAAGGTCTGCAGCGCCTCCCGGTACACCGGGCGGCACTCCTTGTCGCCCAGAGAGTTCAGCAGGATGCGGAAATCGCGCAGGCCCAGCGAGCGGTACGCCTGGTCGGCGAGGATGATCAGCTCGGCGTCCAGCGCCGGGTCCTCGGCGCCGATCGCCTCGGCACCGACCTGCGAGAAGTGGCGGTAGCGGCCCTTCTGCGGGCGCTCGTAGCGGTAGTACGAACCCGAGTACCAGAGCTTGACCGGCAGGCCGCCGGCCTTGTGCATGTTGGCCTCCAGTGCCGCGCGCAGCACGGAAGCGGTGCCCTCGGGGCGCAGCGCGAGGTTCGCGCCGCCCTTGGTGGTGAGGGTGTACATCTCCTTGGTGACGATGTCGGTGGACTCGCCGACACCGCGGGCGAAGAGGTCGACGTCCTCGAAGCCGGGCGTCTCGACGTACCCGTATCCGGCCTTCCGCAGCGGTCCGGAGATGGCCTCGCGGACCGCCAGGTACTTCGCGGAGTACGGCGGGATCAGGTCGTACGTGCCCTTGGGGGCCTTGAAGGTGCTCACGGAACTCTCGTCACATTCCTCGTCGTGGAGCGGGTGCGGTACCACTGGGGGTCGCGCCCTGGCCCTGGCGGATCGCGGCGACCTCCCGCAGGTACGGGTTGGTCGCGCGCTCCTGGCCGATGGTGGTCTGGGAACCGTGGCCGGACAGCACCACGGTCGAGTCGTCGAGCGGCAGGCACACGCGGGCCAGCGACTCGAGCATCTCGGCGTGGGAGCCGCCAGGCAGGTCGGTGCGTCCGATGGAGCCGGCGAAGAGCAGATCGCCGGAGAAGAACACGGACGGGATGTCCGAGGCCTCCGGCATCCGGAAGGTCACCGACCCCTTGGTATGGCCGGGCGCATGCGCGACCTGGAACTCCAGACCGGCCAGCTTCAGGCTGCTGCCGTCGGCCAGCTCGCGGACGTCGTCCGGCTCCCCGATCGTCAGCTCGCCCATCAGCGGCATCCCGATGGAGCGCCCCAGGGCCTTCTCCGGGTCGCTCATCATGTAGCGGTCCTCGGGGTGGATCCAGGCGGGTACGTCGTGCGCTCCGCAGACCGGGACCACCGAGGCCACGTGGTCGATGTGGCCGTGGGTGAGGACCACCGCGACGGGCTTGAGCCGATGCTTCTTCAGCGTCTCCTCGACACCCTGGGCGGCCTGGTGGCCCGGGTCGATGATGACGCACTCCTCACCTGCGGCGGGGGCGACCAGGTAGCAGTTGGTCCCCCAGGCCCCGGCGGGGAACCCGGCAATCAGCACGTTCGTCCTTAGGTAGTCGTCGTCCGTCGGGAGGGTTGCGGCAGATCAGAGCCTACCGGCGCCGCTCATCTCACAGCGAACCCATATACGGTACGGCCTAACCCAGCCCGGACAGCGGTACAAGAAACGCACAAGGAGACGAGACCCGGTGGTCACCAGCGATCAGCGGCGGCGGCAGCTCGCCAAGGAGAAGTTCGAGCGTCAGCAGAAGCGGCGGGAGGAAGCCCGGCGCAAGGCGCGGCAGCGGGCGATCGTGATCGGCGCGACGGTGGCCGTGGTCGTCGCGACGCTCGTCGGCCTGGTGGTGGGCGGGGTCTTCGACAGCAAGGAGTCCGCGGAGCCGAGCGCCGAGAGCTCGCCGTCGGCCGAGCCCACGCCGAAGCAGTCCCCCTCGCCGGCCATGGCGGTCGACCAGAAGGCGAAGTACACGTTCTCGCTGAAGACCAGCCAGGGCGAGATCAAGATCGACATGGATGCGGCGAAGACCCCGCAGACCGTGAACTCCTTCAAGTCGCTCGCCGACAAGGGCTACTTCGACAAGACCATCTGCCACCGGCTGACCACGGAGGGCATCTTCGTCCTCCAGTGCGGTGACCCGCAGGGCGACGGCAAGGGCGGACCGGGCTACAACATCCCGGACGAGAACCTGGACGCCCTCGGCAAGGCCAACGAGCAGGGCCAGGTGATCTACCCGGCGGGCACGGTGGCGATGGCGAACACCGGCCAGCCCGGTTCCGGCGGCAGCCAGTTCTTCCTGGTCTACAAGGACAGCCCGCTGACCCCGACGTACACCCCCTTCGGCAAGCTCGACCCGGCCGGCCTGAAGATCGTCGAGGACGTGGCCAAGGAGGGCACCGTCGACGGCGGCATCGCCCCGAAGAAGGGCGTCACCATCGAGAAGGCCGCGGTCACCAAGAACTGACCCGGGAGGCGGCCCCGGGCCGGCCGTGGTGCGTCTACGCCGATATTCCGTCGTGCGGGATGCGGACAGCCGGCCCGGCGGTCGCCTATGTTTGCGTTGTGCAGGGCGGGCGCTGCCCGCCCCAGGAACTGTGGACGATGCCGTGGGGGCGACCCCCGCGCAGGCATCAGGTGGAGGAGGCGCTGTGAGCAGCGACCCGTGGGGCCGCGTCGACGAGACGGGCACCGTGTACGTGCGTACTGCCGATGGCGAGAAGGTCGTCGGCTCGTGGCAGGCGGGCACCCCTGAGGAGGCCCTGGCCTACTTCGAGCGCAAGTACGAGGGCCTGGTGGTCGAGATCGGCCTCCTCGAGCGGCGGGTGCGGACCACCGATCTGTCCGCCAAGGACGCGCAGACCGCGATCGATCACCTGCGGGTGCAGGTCGACGAGCACCACGCGGTGGGCGACCTCGACGCGCTGCGGACCCGGCTGGACAAGCTGGTCGCGACCGTGGAGTCGCGCCGCGAGGAGCGCAAGGTCCAGAAGGCCAAGCAGACGGACGAGGCGCGGAAGGCCAAGGAGGACCTGGTCACCGAGGCGGAGCAGCTGGCGCAGAGCGACCAGTGGCGGAGCGCCGGTGAGCGGCTGCGGGCGCTGGTGGACACCTGGAAGGGTCTCCCCCGGCTGGACCGCAAGTCGGACGACGAACTGTGGCACCGCTTCTCGCACGCCCGGTCCGCCTTCTCCAAGCGCCGCAAGGCGCACTTCGCCTCGCTGGACGCGCAGCGCGAGGATGCCCGCAAGGCCAAGGAGAAGCTGGTCGCCGAGGCGGAGTCGCTCTCGAAGTCGACCGACTGGGGTCCGACGGCGGCCCGTTACCGCGAGCTGATGGCGGACTGGAAGGCGGCCGGCCGGGCGCAGCGCGAGGCGGAGGACGACCTGTGGAACCGTTTCCGCGGTGCGCAGGACGTGTTCTTCGCGGCCCGCGGTGAGGTCTTCGCGGAGCGCGACGCCGAGCAGGTGGAGAACCTGAAGCTGAAGGAGGAGCTGGCCGACGAGGCCGAGAAGCTCGTCCCGGTGACGGACCTGAAGGCGGCGCGTGCGGCGTTCCGGTCCATCAACGAGCGCTGGGAGGCCATCGGCCACGTGCCGCGGGACGCCCGCCCGAAGGTCGAGGGCCGGATGCACGCGGTGGAGCGTGCGCTCCAGGAGTCCGAGGAGACGGAGTGGCGCCGGACCAACCCGGAGGCCCGCGCCCGTGCGGCCGGTCTCACGGGCCAGCTGCAGGCGGCCGTGGACAAGCTGCGTGAGCAGATCGACGCGGCCCGCGCCTCGGGCAACAACGCCAAGGCCGACAAGCTCTCGCGCGAGCTGGAGGGCCGGCAGGCCCTGCTGGACCAGGCGCTGAAGGGCCTGGAGGAGTTCGGCGGCTGAGCCTTCCGCCGCCTGCTGTGACAGGGCCCCGGTACGGATCTTTCGTACCGGGGCCCTTCCGCGTCCCTCCCGGCCGTGCGCGGGACCCGCACTGCCTACGGGACCCGGCTGCCGTCCTGGATCAGGTCCATGGCGTGTTCGAGGACCTCACAGGCATGGATGTGGTTGCCGGACTCCTGGAGCAGCCCGGCCAGCCGCCGGCAGACCTGGACCGCCTCCGGCCGGTAGAACCGGTGCACCTGGACGAATGCCTCCTCCAGTACGCCGATGGCCTCGCCGAGCTGCCCGGTCTCCGCCAGCATGTCGGACAGTTCGAGCTGGACGGCCAGCAGATCGCCCGCGCCGGAGGCCGACCGCTCGCTCAGGGCGAGCCGCAGCACCGGCAGCGCGTCCCGGGTACGCCCCGCCGCGCGCAGCGTCCGGGCCAGCGCGAGTCCCGCCCCCACCAGGGCCGACTGGAGGTCTCCGCGGCGCACCGGCCCGGCCGGTGCGCCGCGGGCCGCGCGGGCCCGGTTGCGGACGAGTTGCAGCTTTCCGATGCCGTTCTCCTGTGCGCTCCGGGGCAGCGGGCGGTTCTTGCCGCGCAGCCGGGTCTCCAGGGTGCGGAACAGCGTGTCCAGGTCGATCAGCTCGGGTCCGTCGGGGATGCCCTCGCGCAGCACCGTGAGCAGCTCCCCGGTGAAGGCGGTGTGCCGTTCCCCGTCCGGTGCGAGGGCCACCCGGTTACCCGGCGAGGCGGTCAGTACGTAGGCCCCTTCGACGGCGGCCTGGGCCGCGAGCCCGTCCGGATCGCCGGCCGCGAGGGCGCGGGCGGCGCGCCCGCTGAAGCAGCAGTCGAGCACCACCACCTTGCGGGCGGCCCGGGACCCGCGCAGGGCGGAGCGCAGGTGCTGGTAGGCGGCGGCGGTGTAGCCGAGGTTCTCCCGGGAACCGTGCAGGGCCAGGTACAGGTCCGCCGAGTCGGCGTCCCGCATGCCGTGGCCGGCGAAGTAGACCAGCAGGGTGTCGGTGGCCTCCTCGCCCGCGCGGCGGACCGGGTCCAGCAGGTCGGCGGCGTGCACCGGATCGGCGACGAGGGTGAGGTGCTGCTCCGGCAGTCCCCAGACGGTGGGGTCGGAGAGTTCGGCGGCCAGGTCCTCGACGTTCGCCCCGACCGCCGGGAGCGCGGGCAGGTGGTGGTATCCGGCGCTGCCGATGAGCACAACGCGGGAGGCCGCCGGGTCAGGAACTCCCGTCATCGTCCCCGCCCAGGGCGTCCGCGATCCGGCGGACCGTCTCCGGATCGGTGGCCTCCGAGCCGGTGAGCCGCACCTCGTACGGGCCCCTGCGGACGGTCACCTCGGGCGGCCGGTGGCGTGCGACCTGCCACTGGAGGACGGCGAAGACCAGGGAGGCGGTGGACAGGCCGCTGCCGACGGCGAGTTGGATGAGGTCGAAGCCGGCGCCGCCCATGTGCCCGGCAGGGAGCGGCCGTTCGCCGGCGATCCGGCCGCGCGCGCTGCTCCCGGTGCTCTCGTCCTCGGACAACCAGGCCAGCAGGGACCGCAGTTCCGCCTCCGGGCCCTCGTCCGGCACCCGGCCGCCGTCGACCCGTAACTCGAACTCACGCATCCGTCTCGTTCCTTCCTGCTCCGATGCGGTTGCCGATCCGCGCGAACTGTTCCACGGCGGCGGCGGACTCGCCCAGCCGGGTCAGGCAGACGGCCCGCCAGTACTGGCAGGCCAGGGTGGTGGGATGGTCCGGGCCGAGCGTGTCCTGGCAGTACGGGAGCACCCCGTCCAGGATGTCGGCCGCCTCCCGGACGTTCCCGCGCAGCACCAGTCCGACGGCCTCGCGCTGCCGCGTGAGGGCCGAGGACTCGGTCATGCGGCTGCGCACCAGGCGACGGGTGACCGCACCGAGGGTGACCGGCTCGGCCGCGCGGGACAGGTCCGCTGCTCCGGCCCGCCACTGCGGCCCGGGCCCGGCCTGCTCGGGGACGAAGGGGGCCTCGGGCACGGTGCCGGGTGCCGCAGCCCAGGGCTCGAGGAGCCGGACGGCCTCGACGGTGTCCGCCGGGCGGTCCCCGGGGGCCAGGGCGCAGAGGCTGTCGACGACCTCGCTGAAGCCGTCCGGCAGGACCACCCCGGTCTCGCGCAGCGGGGGCAGTCCCCGGGTGATCCGGTAGAGCACGGCGATCGCGTTGTCCTCGTCGGTGCCCACCGGCGGCCGGCCGGTGAACATGAACCGCAGGCAGACGCCGACGCCGTACAGGTCGGAGGCCGGGGACGCCCTCATCCCCTGGATGCGCTCCGGCGCGAGGTAGCCGGCCGTGCCGACCACGACGGTTCCCGCGGTGTCGCTGTCGTCTTCCGCCAGCTTGGCGATGCCGAAGTCGTACAGCACCACCCCGCGCCGGGTGATCCGTACGTTCTGCGGTTTCACGTCCCGGTGGAGCACGCCGCTCGCGTGCGCCGCCCCGAGCCCGGTGAGCATGTCCACGGCCACCCGGCAGGCCCGGTCCACGGGCAGCGGCCCGTGCGCGGCGACCAGATCGGCCAGGTCCTCGCCGTCGAGCAGTTCCATCACCAGGTACGGGATGCCGTTGTCCATCCCGGCGTCGTGGACGGCGACCACGCCGGGGTGGCTGATCCGGGCGAGCGCGACCGCCTCGTCGCGGAACCGCTGGGCGGCCTTCTCGGCCAGCCCTTCCTGCCGGGTGAGGACCTTGACCGCCACCTGCCGTTCGAGCCGGAGGTCCTCCGCCGCGAAGACCACCCCCATGCCGCCCCGGCCGATCACCCGCACCGGCTCGTAGCGTCGGCTGAGCCCACGCGGAAACAGGTCGTACGAAGCCACGTGCTCCCCCGGGGCGGCGTCAGGTAGTGGTCACGGCCTCCTTGCCGAAGTCACACGGTAGACGTCGTACACGCCTTCCACACCCCGAACGGCCTTCAGGACGTGGCCCAAGTGCTTGGGGTCGCCCATCTCGAAGGTGAAGCGGGATGTGGCCACCCGGTCGCGGGAGGTCTGGACGGCCGCGGACAGGATGTTGACGTGCTGGTCGGAGAGGACGCGGGTGACGTCGGACAGGAGGCGGGACCGGTCCAGGGCCTCGACCTGGATGGCGACCAGGAAGACGGAGGACTGGGTGGGTGCCCACTCGACCTCCAGGATCCGCTCCGGCTGCTGGGACAGCGAGTCCACGTTGACGCAGTCGGCGCGGTGAACCGATACGCCGCTGCCGCGGGTCACGAAGCCGATGATCGGGTCGCCCGGCACCGGGGTGCAGCAGCGGGCCAGCTTGACCCAGACGTCCTCGACGCCCTTGACGACCACGCCCGGGTCGGCGTTGTTGCGCCGCTTGCCGCGGCTGCGCGACGGCGGGACGCTCTCCTCGATGTCCTCGTTGGCGGCCTCCTCGCCGCCCAGGGCCTGGACCAGCTTCTGGACCACGGCCTGCGCCGAGACATGGCCCTCGCCGATGGCTGCGTAGAGGGAGGATATGTCCGGGTAGCGCATCTCGTGGGCGAGGGTGACCAGGGAGTCGCCGGTGAGGATCCGCTGGATCGGCAGGTTCTGCTTGCGCATGGCCCGCGCGATCGCGTCCTTGCCCTGCTCGATCGCCTCGTCGCGGCGCTCCTTGGAGAACCAGGCGCGGATCTTGTTGCGGGCGCGCGGGGACTTGACGAAGCCGAGCCAGTCGCGGGACGGGCCTGCGCCCTCCGCCTTGGAGGTGAAGACCTCGACCAGGTCCCCGTTGTCCAGGGTGGATTCGAGGGGCACCAGGCGTCCGTTGACCCGCGCCCCTATGGTCCGGTAGCCGACCTCGGTGTGGACGGCGAAGGCGAAGTCCACGGGGGTGGCGCCGGCCGGCAGCGCTATCACGTCGCCCTTGGGCGTGAAGACGAAGACCTCGTTGCGGGACAGGTCGAAGCGCAGCGACTCCAGGAACTCGCCCGGGTCCTCCGTCTCCTTCTGCCAGTCCAGCAGCTGCCGCAGCCAGGCCATGTCGTTGACGGTGTCCTGGCCGGCGCTGCCCTTGGCCGCCTTGGGGACATCAGTACGGATCTTGGAGCTGCCGGCGACGGTCTCCTGCTTGTACTTCCAGTGCGCGGCGATGCCGTACTCGGCCCGCCGGTGCATGTCGAACGTACGGATCTGCAGCTCGACCGGCTTGCCGCTGGGCCCGATGACCGTCGTGTGGAGCGACTGGTACATGTTGAACTTGGGCATCGCGATGTAGTCCTTGAACCGGCCCGGGACCGGGTTCCATCGCGCGTGGACGGTGCCGAGGGCCGCGTAGCAGTCGCGGACGGTGTCGACGAGGACGCGGATGCCCACCAGGTCGTAGATCTCGGCGAAGTCGCGGCCCCGCACGATCATCTTCTGGTAGACGCTGTAGTAGTGCTTGGGGCGGCCGGTGACGGTGGCCTTGATCCGGGCGGCCCGCAGGTCGGTCTGCACCTCGTCGGTGACGACCGCGAGGTACTCGTCCCGCTTGGGCGCGCGCTCGGCGACGAGGCGGACGATCTCGTCGTACATCTTGGGGTAGAGGATCGCGAAGGCGAGGTCCTCCAGCTCCCACTTGATGGTGTTCATGCCCAGCCGGTGGGCGAGCGGAGCGTAGATCTCCAGGGTCTCGCGGGCCTTCTTCTCCTGCTTCTCCCGCTTGAGGTAGCGCATCGTGCGCATGTTGTGCAGGCGGTCCGCGAGCTTGATGACCAGGACCCGGGGGTCCTTGGCCATGGCGACGACCATCTTGCGGACGGTCTCCGCCTGGGCGGCTTCGCCGAACTTGACCTTGTCGAGCTTGGTGACCCCGTCGACGAGGAGGGCCACGGCGTCACCGAAGTCGCGCCTGAGCTGTTCGAGGCCGTACTCGGTGTCCTCGACGGTGTCGTGGAGCAGACCGGCCATCAGGGTCGCGGGGTCCATGCCCAGCTCGGCGAGGATGGTGGTCACCGCGAGCGGGTGGGTGATGTACGGGTCGCCGCTCTTGCGCTTCTGGCCGCGGTGCCAGCGCTCGGCGACCTGGTAGGCCTGCTCGATCTGCCGGAGCGTCGCGGTCTCGATCTTCGGGTCGTTGCTCCGGACTATGCGGAGCAGGGGTTCCAGCACCGGGTTGTACGGGTTGGAACGCTGGACACCGAGACGGGCGAGCCTGGCGCGCACCCGGTTGGAGGACCCTGCGGGCTTCAGCGGCGCGGGCCGGGCCGGCGGGGCCGGCTTGGGCGCGGCGGCGGCCGCCTTGGCCTGCTCGGCCTTCGGGTCGGGCTGCGCGGCGGAGATGGGCTGGACCTCGTCTGGCAAGAGCGCTCCTCAAGCGGATCCGGGGCCCCGGTCAGGTCCGGATAAACCATGGTAGCGAGCACTGGCCCCTGCCGTTCGCCGTGGGTTCCCCCGCACCCCGCCCCACGGTCGTCCGGGGCCCGGGGTGCGCGGCCGAGCCCGGCAACGGCACGGAACGCAGAAGCGGCGGGCACCCCCTGCCGGGGGGCCCGCCGCTTCGGCCGAACAGGGTCAGACCACGATCAGCGCGTCCAGCGGAGCGCCGCCGAGGGCCTGCTCCAGCCGGGCCCGGCCCGGCAGGAAGGACAGCTCCATCAGCACGGCGACGCCGGCGACCTGCGCGCCCGCCCGCCGGATCAGCTCCAGCGAGGCCTCGGCGGTACCGCCGGTGGCCAGCACGTCGTCGATGACCAGGACCCGGTCCTCGCCGGTCAGGGCCTCCGCGTGGATCTCGATCTCCGCGGTGCCGTACTCCAGCTCGTACGCCTGGGACAGGGTCGCCCCGGGCAGCTTGCCCGCCTTGCGGACCGGTACGAAGCCGATGCCCGCGCGGACGGCCACCGGAGCGGCCAGGATGAAGCCGCGGGCCTCCAGGCCCACGATCTTCGTCGCCCCGCAGCCGGCGGCGATCTGCACCAGTGCCTCGGTCAGCGCGCCGAAGGCCGCCGGGTCGGCGAGCAGCGGGGTGATGTCCTTGAACACCACGCCCGGCTTCGGATAGTCCGGGACATCCGTGATCCGGCTGAGCAGCAGCTCCCGGAGCCCGTCGCCGACCGCGGTCACCGGCGGCGGCCCGTGGCCCGGCCGGGGCGGGCCTGGGCCACTACCTCGGGGGTGTCCTCGGCGCCGTCGGCCTGGTCCTCGCCCTTCGCCGCGGCGGCCGCCCGCTTGGCGAGCACCCGCTTCGTCAGCGCCTTCATCTCCGGCTCGCGCTCCTTGAGGTCCACGACCAGCGGGGTCGCGATGAAGATCGAGGAGTACGCACCGGCGGCGAGGCCGACGAACAGCGACAGCGAGATGTCGTTCAGCATGCCCGCGCCCAGGAAGCCGCCGCCGATGAACAGCAGCGCGGCGACCGGGAGGAGCGCCACCACGGTGGTGTTGATCGAGCGGACCAGGGTGCCGTTGACGCTCTTGTTGGCGAGCTCGCTGTAGGTGGAGCGGGTCTGCTTGGTGATGTCCTTGGTGGACTCCTTCAGACCGTCGAAGACGACGACGGTGTCGTAGAGGGAGTAACCGAGGATGGTGAGCAGACCGATGACGGTACCCGGGGTGACCTCGAAGCCGACCAGCGAGTAGATGCCGACGGTGATGGTGAGGTCGTGGATCAGCGCGATCAGCGCCGCGATGGCCATCCGCCATTCGAAGGCGATGGCCAGGTAGATCACCACGAGGACCATGAACACGCCGAGGCCGGTCCAGGCCTTGTTGGCGATCTGCTCGCCCCAGCTGGGGCCGACCAGGTCCGCGTTGATGTCCTTCTCGGACACCTTGAGGTCGGTCGCGAGCTGCTTCTTCACATCGGCCGCGGCGTTGGTGTCCAGACCGGAGATCTGGATCCGCAGGCCGCCGGTGCCGAGCTCCTGGACGATCGCGTCGTGGCCGGAGGCCTGCTCCGCGTCCTCGGTGGCCTGGGCCACCGAGACGTTCGTCTTCGGGGTGGTGAAGACGGCACCGCCCTTGAACTCGATGCCCATGTTGAGGCCCTGAACGGCCAGGGCCACGATCGCCGTGATGGTGATCAGGATGGAAACGCCGTACCAGACGAATCGCTTTCCGACGAAGTCGTACCCGACCTCACCCTTGTACAGCTTGGCGCCGAGATCTCCCAGCTTCGACATCTCACGCCTCCTTTGCTTCGACGGGGGCGGAGGTGGCGACGGTGCGGCGGGACCGGCGCAGCGGCGGCTTGGCGCCGAGCCGCTTCGGGTCCAGCCCGGACCACGGGTGCCCACTGGAGAAGAACTTCGTGCGGGCCAGCAGCGTCATGACCGGCTTGGTGAAGAGGAACACCACGACCACGTCGAGCAGGGTGGTCAGACCCAGGGTGAACGCGAAGCCCTGCACCTTGCCGACGGTGACGATGAAGAGCACCGCGGCGGCCAGGAAGGACACGAAGTCGGAGACCAGGATGGTGCGCCGGGCACGCGGCCAGGCACGCTCCACCGCCGGCTTGAGGGTGCGGCCCTCACGGATCTCGTCGCGGATGCGTTCGAAGTACACGATGAACGAGTCCGCGGTGATGCCGATGGCCACGATCGCGCCGCAGACGGCCGGCAGGTTCAGCGCGAAGCCGATGCCCTTACCGAGCAGCGCCATGATCGTGTAGGTGAGGATCGCGGACACCAGCAGGGAGACGATCGCGAGGAGCGCCAGGCCGCGGTAGTACACGAGCAGGTAGATCACGACGAGGGCGAGGCCGATGGCGCCGGAGATCAGGCCGGCCTTCAGCTGCTCGCCGCCGAGCGCGGCGGTCACGGTGGTGACGCTGTCCTCCTGGAAGGACAGCGGCAGGGCGCCGTACGACAGCATGTTGCCCAGGTCCTGCGCGGACTGCTGGTTGAAGCCGCCGGAGATCTGCGCGTTGCCGCCGGTGATCGCGGAGCTGACGGACGGGTCGGAGATGACCTCGCCGTCGAGCACGATGGCGAACTGGTTCTGCGGGGACTGCTTGGCCGCCAGCTCACCGGTGACCTTGGCGAAGGCGTCGGAGCCCTTGCCGTTGAACTCCATGGTCACGATCCACATGCCCGACTGCGGATCGATGACGCCCTTGGCGGACTTGACGTCCTTGCCCTCGACGCCGGCCGGGCCGAGGAGCCACTTGCCCCAGGGCGCGTTCTCGCCGTCGCCGCGCTGGCCGCAGGCGACGATGGTGTCGCTGGGCTTGGCGTTCTTGCCGGCGGTGGCGCGCTGGTCTTCCTTGGTGCAGTCGAGCGCGGCGAACTTCGCCTGCAGGTCGGCCACGGCGGGGTCGGCCGGCGGGGTCGGGGCCGGGGTGGTCGCCTTGTCGTCTGCCTTCTTCGACTGGCTCGCCGAGGGGTTCGGCGAGGGGGTGCCGGTGGCCTTGAGGGCCTCACCGATGGCACGGCCCTGCGAAGTGGCGCTGGACGACGGGGTGGCGGTCGGGCTGGCCGTGCCGCCCTTGTTGTCCCCGGCCTTCGGGGTGCCGGAGGCACCCGCCTTCGGGCTCGGGGAGCCGCTCGGGGAACCGGACGGGTTCGCCGAGGGAACGGGCTCGGGCGCCATCGCGCTGTCCTGGTAGGCCAGGACCGGGCGGAAGTACAGCTGGGCGGTCGTGCCGACCTGTGCGCGAGCCTGCTTCTCGTTCGTCCCCTTGGGGATGTTCACGATGATGTGGTCGCGGCCCTGGGTCTGGACCTCGGCCTCCGAGACACCGAGACCGTTGACGCGGCGCTCGATGATCCCGACCGCCGTGTTCATGTTGGTCTCGTTGATCGCGTTCGGCTTGCCGGGCTCGTTCTTCGCCTTCAGCGTGATGCTCGTACCGCCGGCGAGGTCGATGCCCAGCCGGGGCGTCGTCTGCTTGGAGATGAACATCCCCGCGGTGAGCGCCACCATCGCGATCAGGATGATCGCCAGGGCACGCCCCGGCCTCCCCTGAGCCCCCGTGGGCCGCCGGCCCTTCTTCGGTGCTGCCACCTTGTTGTATCTCCCTGTCCAACCGCCCCGCGCCGGGTCAGCGCGCGGACGGCCACGAAATGTGTGGTGGGGACCCCTGCCCCCCGCAGAAACGGGTCACTGACGGGGACCGCCCCCCGCACCGGTCAGGCGCGCGCGGTCCCCGACGGTGTGCGCTACTTCGCGCCGGTCTCGCCCTCGGTCTTGCCCTCGGTCTTGCCATCGGCCTTCGGCTCGGCGTCCGTGGACTCGTCCTTCTTGCCCAGGTCCAGCTTCTTGGCCTCGGCCTCGTCCGCGGCCTTGTCCTCGGCGGACTCGACCAGCGAGGAGGCGTCATCCGGCACGACCGGCGTGTCGATGGTCAGATCATCGGTGGTGCCGTGGACGATGCGGTTGTACTCCTCGTCCTCCAGCACCGCGCCGATGGCGTTCTTCGCGTACATGGCATGGACACCGGGGGCCACCTCGAGGGTGACGGTGTCGTCGCCGACCTCCTTGACCGTGGCGTACATGCCGCCGATGGTGCGCACGCCGGTGCCGGGCGTCATCTGCTCGCGCATCTGAACGGCCGCCTGCTGCTTCTTCTTGGCGGAACGGGTCATCAGGAACATGGCCCCGATGAGCACGATGAACGGGAGGAAGGTCACGAGACTGTTCACGGGACGAAGATCCTTCGCACGGCCGAACCGGAGGGCGGCCATTTCTACGGGGGTGGGCATGCCGACCTGCACAGTCGGCATCGGCGGAGTCTAGGCGAGTCCGCACCGATGGAACAACGCCCAGCATGGCACCGCAGTTCCGGACGGGTCGATCCTCCGCGCCGTCAGGCCCCGAAGAGCCCCTGTTGTCCGGTCTGCGCCGCCGGCGGGACGAGTCCCAGGTGGGCCCATGCCGCGGGGGTGGCGACCCGCCCCCGCGGGGTACGGGCGAGCAGCCCTTCCCGGACCAGGAAGGGCTCGGCGACCTCCTCGACGGTCTCCCGCTCCTCCCCCACGGCGACCGCGAGGGTGGACAGGCCGACGGGTCCGCCGCCGAACAGCTTGAGCAGGGCCTCCAGCACGGCCCGGTCCAGCCGGTCCAGTCCGCGCGCGTCCACCTCGTACACCTGGAGGGCGGTGGAAGCCACCTCACGGGTGATGACCCCGTCCACCTTGACCTGGGCGTAGTCGCGGACGCGGCGCAGCAGGCGGTTGGCGATGCGGGGGGTTCCGCGGGACCGGCCGGCGATCTCGGCGGCGCCCTCGGTGTCGATCTCCACGTCGAGGAGGCGGGCGGAGCGGTGGATGACCCGCTGGAGCTCCTCGGGGGCGTAGAACTCCATGTGGCCGGTGAAACCGAAGCGGTCGCGGAGCGGGGGCGGCAGCAGGCCGGCCCGGGTGGTGGCGCCGACCAGCGTGAACGGCGGCAGCTCCAGGGGGATCGCGGTGGCGCCGGGGCCCTTGCCGACGATCACGTCGACACGGAAGTCCTCCATGGCCATGTAGAGCATTTCCTCGGCGGGCCGGGACATCCGGTGGATCTCGTCGAGGAAGAGGACCTCGCCCTCCTGGAGGGAGGAGAGGATGGCGGCGAGGTCGCCGGCGTGCTGGATGGCGGGGCCGGAGGTGATCCGGATGGGGGCGCCCATCTCGGCCGCGATGATCATGGAGAGGGTGGTCTTGCCGAGGCCGGGGGCGCCGGAGAGCAGCACGTGGTCGGCGGTCGCCCCGCGCTGGCGGGCCGCCTTCAGAACCAGGTCCAGCTGCTGCCGGACCTTCTCCTGGCCGACGAACTCGCCGAGGTCCTTGGGGCGCAGGGCGGCCTCGACGGCAGTGTCCTCCCCGTCCGCCACGGCACCGACCAAGCGCTCCGCGGGTGCGGTGTCCGTCTCGTCGTCCCAGTTCACGGTGTCTGCCTTCTCGTTCGTACGGTGCTCTGTCTGCGGGACCGGGCGGCGGCTATCGGGCGCGGTTCAGGGTCTGGAGGGCCGCCCGGAGCAGCTGCGGGACCGGGGCCGAGCCGGATTCCGCGATGGCGGCCTCGGCCTGCGGGGTCACGGCGGTGACCGCGTCCTCGGCCTCGCGGGAGGCGTAGCCGAGCCCGATCAGCGCGGCGGACAGCTGCTCGGTCCAGGGCGCCGGGCCGGTCGCCGCGGCGCGCTGAGCGCCCACCAGGCCGCTGCTGCCCAGCAGGGCGCCCAGCTTGTCCTTGAGCTCCAGCAGGAGCTTCTGGGCGCCCTTCTTGCCGATGCCCGGCACCGCCATGAGCGCCTTCTCGTCGCCGGTGGACACGGCGAGCCGCAGGGCGTCCGGACGGTGCACCCCGAGCATCGCCTGGGCCAGCCGCGGCCCGACCCCGCTGGCGGTCTGGAGTAGCTCGAAGACCTGCCGTTCGTCGTCGTCGGCGAAGCCGTACAGGGTCAGGGAGTCCTCCCGGACCACCAGGGAGGTCGCCAGCCGGGCCGGTTCACCGGTCCGCAGGCCGGCGATGGTGTTCGGGGTGCACTGGACGGCCATGCCCACTCCGCCGACCTCGATCACGGCCGTGGTGGGGGCGAGGGCGGCCACCGGGCCGCTCACAAAGGCGATCATCGGGTCCGGCCTTTCACTGCGGATGCGTGCTGGGCGACCGCCTGCTGCAGGCGGTTCTGGGCGGGGGCCCGCCAGATGTGGCAGATGGCGAGGGCCAGCGCGTCGGCGGCGTCGGCCGGCTTGGGCGGGGCGTCCAGCCGCAACAGCCGGGTCACCATGGCCCCGACCTGCGCCTTGTCGGCGCGCCCGCTGCCGGTGACGGCCGCCTTGACCTCGCTGGGGGTGTGCAGGGCCACCGGTATTCCGCGGCGTGCCGCGCACAGCATGGCGACCGCGCTGGCCTGGGCGGTGCCCATCACCGTCCGTACGTTGTGCTGGCTGAACACCCGCTCCACCGCGACCAGCTCGGGCCGGTGCTCGTCCAGCCAGGCCTCCAGGCCCGCCTCGATGGCGACCAGCCGGTGCCCGATGTCCGCGTCCGGCGGGGTGCGTACGACGCCCACGCCGAGCATGGTCAGGGGACGGCCGGCGACCCCCTCGACCACCCCCACTCCGCACCGGGTCAGCCCCGGGTCCACGCCCAGTACGCGCACGCCCCGCCCCCTCCCTTTTTGCGGCTGAACCGCCGCCGCTCTCGCGGACCTGGCTGATCGCCGCGTGGGTTCCTCAATTGACGGTTGCGGTCCTCAGCGGGCGATCACTGACATCACGCGATCAGGCTAGCCGGTGCCCCTGACAACGCAGCGGGCCGACGGGGTGTGTTCCCCGTCGGCCCGCCGTCAGAGCGTGGACGCGGCGTTACGCGTCGACCTTCTCCATGACCTCGTCCGAGACGTCGAAGTTGGCGAAGACGTTCTGCACGTCGTCGCTGTCCTCCAGCGCGTCGATCAGCTTGAAGATCTTGCGCGCGCCCTCTTCGTCCAGTTCGACCTGCATGGTCGGAACGAAGCTGGCCTCCGCCGAGTCGTAGTCGATGCCGGCGTCCTGGAGCGCGGTACGGACCGCGACCAGGTCGGTGGCCTCGCTGATGATCTCGAACTGGTCGCCGAGGTCGTTGACCTCCTCGGCGCCCGCGTCGAGGACCGCGCCGAGGACGTCGTCCTCGGAGAGCTCGCCCTTGGGCAGCACGATGACGCCCTTGCGGTTGAACAGGTACGAAACCGAGCCCGGGTCGGCCATCGAGCCGCCGTTGCGGGTCATGGCGACCCGCACGTCGGACGCGGCGCGGTTGCGGTTGTCGGTGAGGCACTCGATGAGCACCGCGACACCGTTGGGGCCGTAACCCTCGTACATGATCGTCGCGTAGTCGACGCCGCCGGCCTCGAGACCGCCACCGCGCTTGACCGCGGAGTCGATGTTCTTGTTCGGGACCGAGCTCTTCTTGGCCTTCTGGATGGCGTCGAAGAGGGTCGGGTTGCCGTCCGGGTCGGCGCCGCCCGTACGGGCCGCGACCTCGATGTTCTTGATCAGCTTCGCGAAGAGCTTGCCGCGCTTGGCATCGATCACGGCCTTCTTGTGCTTCGTCGTAGCCCATTTAGAGTGGCCGGACATCCGCCTGTCTCCTTCGCGTAACCAACAGTGTTCGTGCCCGATCCTACCGAAGCACCGTCACGCCCCCGCGCGCACCATGTCGACGAAGTACGCGTGGACGCGATCGTCTCCGGTGAGCTCCGGGTGGAAGGAGGTGGCGAGCACGTTCCCCTGGCGCACGGCGACCGTGTGGCCGTCGTACGTGGCGAGGACCTCGGCGGCCGCGCCGACCGACTCGACCCAGGGAGCGCGGATGAAGACGCCCTCGACGGGCCCGCCCTCGATGCCGGCGAAGTCGATCTGCGCCTCGAAGGATTCGTTCTGCCGCCCGAAGGCGTTCCGGCGCACGATCATGTCGATGCCGCCGAGCGTCTCCTGGTCCTCACGGCCGTCCAGCAGCTTGTCGGCGAGCATGATCATGCCCGCGCAGGTGCCGTAGACCGGCATGCCGGCGCGGACCCGCTCGCGCAGCGGCTCCAGCATGCCGAAGAGGATCGCGAGCTTCGACATGGTCGTGGACTCGCCGCCGGGAATGACCAGGGCGTCGACCTCGGCGAGCTCCTCGGGGCGCCGGACCGGCCTGGCCACGGCATCGGCCGCGGCCAGGGCGATCAGGTGCTCCCGTACATCGCCCTGCAGGGCCAGGACGCCTATCACGGGGGGGTTGTTCATCGGAGTCGTGCCTTACCAGCCGCGGTTGGCGTAGCGCTCGGCCTCGGGCAGGGTGTCGCAGTTGATGCCGACCATGGCCTCGCCCAGGTTGCGGGAGGCGTCCGCGATGATCTTCGGGTCGTCGTAGAAGGTGGTGGCCTTCACGATGGCGGCGGCGCGCTTGGCCGGGTCGCCCGACTTGAAGATGCCGGAGCCGACGAACACGCCCTCGGCGCCGAGCTGGCGCATCAGGGCGGCGTCGGCCGGGGTGGCGACGCCACCGGCGGAGAACAGCACGACCGGGAGCTTGCCGAGCTCGGCAACTTCCTTGACGAGCTCGTACGGGGCGCGCAGCTCCTTGGCGGCGGCGTACAGCTCGTTGTTGTCGAAGCCGCGCAGCTTGGCGATCTCGTTCTTGATCTGGCGCAGGTGGCGGACGGCCTCGACGACGTTGCCGGTGCCGGCCTCGCCCTTGGAGCGGATCATGGCCGCGCCCTCGGCGATGCGGCGCAGGGCCTCGCCCAGGTTGGTGGCGCCACAGACGAAGGGGGTGGTGAAGGCCCACTTGTCGGAGTGGTTGACCTCGTCGGCCGGGGTCAGGACCTCGGACTCGTCGATGTAGTCGACACCCAGGGACTGCAGGACCTGCGCCTCGACGAAGTGGCCGATGCGGGACTTGGCCATGACCGGGATGGAGACGGCCTCGATGATCTCTTCGATCATGTTGGGGTCGGACATCCGGGCGACGCCGCCGTCCTTGCGGATGTCGGCGGGGACCCGCTCGAGGGCCATGACGGCGACGGCGCCGGCGTCCTCGGCGATCTTCGCCTGCTCGGCGTTGACCACGTCCATGATCACGCCGCCCTTGAGCTGCTCGGCCATGCCCCGCTTGACGCGAGAGGTGCCAATCGCCGAGGACTCAGCGGACTGCGGGTTGGTGGAAAGCGTGCTCACGGGGTGACCTCACTCGAAGGAAGACGTGCGTACCGCACGGATACGAGTTCTACTCCACTGAGGAAACCGCCCCCGACCAGTCCACTGCAAGGGCCAATAAGGAGCTGGTGGCTCCTTCCAACTTGGCCACTGGGTACAACTCGGTCTCAGGGGCGGTCGGCCAGGTCGGCCGGCGGCTCGTCGTCCATCTCGAAGGCCAGCGGGAAGGGCGCGTGCCCGGCCAGTCTGAACCAGCGGACCTTGCGATGGGTGCGCAACGCGCGGGCGGCGCGCACGGCGTCGTTGTGGAACCGGCGGGCCATCGGCACCCGGCGCACCGATGCGGCCAGCTCCTCGGCGGCCTGCTCCCCGCCCGGGGCCTCCTTGAGGGCCTCCACCTGCGCGGCGTCCCCGAAGACGGCCCGCAGCGCCTGGCTCAGCTCGCTCTCGGCGACCTCGCGCTGCTCCTCCTCGGCCTGCCGGGCGGCGTGCGCGGCCTCGTACAGCACGAGCGAGGAGGCCGGGTCCAGCACCCCGGAGGTGGCCACCTCCAGTACGACGGAGGCCCGCCGCAGCAACTGTGCGTCGAGCGCGGCCCGGGCGGCGTCCATCCGCGAATGCAGCCGGTCGAGCCGCCCGGCGGTCCAGCTGAGGTAGACCCCGATGACGCCGAGCGCCAGGGCGATCCATACGAGGGTTTCGATCACGCGGGGTGACACTACCGTCCCGGCGGGAGGCCCTGTGCAGGCCGGTCAGGCGCCCGGGTCGCGGGTGAGGCCCAGGCGGGTGCGGAGGGGGATGCGTTCGTCCGTGGCGACCGCCGCCGCGCCCATCGTCACCGTCTCGTAGACGGCCAGGATGTCCGCGCCGACCGTGGACCAGTCGAACCGGCGCACGTGCGCCGAGCCGTGCTCCGACAGGGCCGTCCTGCGGGCCGGGTCGCGGAGCAGGGCGATCGCGCCGGCCGCCAGCGCGTCGGCGTCCTCGTTGGCGAACAGTTCGCCGGCCGCGCCCTGGTCCAGGACCTGCGCGAAGGCGTCGAGGTCGGAGGCGAGCACGGCCGCGCCCGCCGACAGCGCCTCGACCAGGATGATGCCGAAGCTCTCGCCGCCGGTGTTGGGGGCGACGTACACGTCCACACTGCGCAGCAGCCGGGCCTTGTCCTCGTCCGAGACCATGCCCAGGAACTCCACCCGGGAGCGGAGGTCCGCGGGGAGGGAGGCGACCGCCTCCTCCTCGTCGCCGCGGCCCGCGACCAGCAGCCGGACGTCCGGGCAGGCCTCCGCGATCTTGGGGAAGGCCGCCATGAGCACCGGCAGGCCCTTGCGGGGCTCGTCGATGCGGCCGATGAAGCCGAGGGTCCGGCCGGTCCAGGCGGGATTCGGCTCCGCGGACGCGAAGAAGTCCACGTCGACGCCGTTGGGGATGACCACGGCGTCGCCGCCCAGGTGTTCCACCAGGGTGCGCCGCGCGTACTCGCTGACCGCGATCCGCGCGCTGATCTTCTCCAGCGCCGGCTGAAGGATCGGGTACGCGGCGATCATCGCCCGCGAGCGCGGGTTCGAGGTGTGGAAGGTGGCCACGATCGGGCCCTGGGCCGCCCAGCAGGACAGCAGCCCCAGGGAGGGCGAGGCCGGCTCGTGGATGTGGATCACGTCGAAGGTGCCGTCGTGCAGCCAGCGCCGCACCCGGGCGGCGGACAGGAAGCCGAAGTTCAGCCGGGCCACCGAGCCGTTGTACGGCACCGGCACGGCCCGGCCGGCCGAGACCACGTACGGCGGCAGCGGGGTCTCGTCGTCGGCCGGGGCGAGGACGGACACCTCGTGGCCCAGCCCGATCAGGTGCTCGGCCAGGTCCCGGATGTGGAACTGGACCCCGCCGGGGACGTCCCAGGAGTAGGGGCAGACGATGCCGATCCTCATGCCCCCGCCTCCGCTGCGTCGCGCGGCTCCAGGTCGTCCAGCCACAGCCGCTGCAGCATGTGCCAGTCCTCGGGGTGCTCGGCGATGCCGCCCGCGAACGCGTCGGCCACGGCCTGGGTCATGACGGCGGTCTTCTCCGCGCGGGTGCCGGTCTCGGGCACCTCCACCGGCGGATGGATGCGGCCGTACATCCGGGGCGTGTCCCCGTACCAGAGGGTGGCGGGCAGCAGCACCGCCCCGGTCTGCACGGCGAGCAGGGCCGGCCCGGCCGGCATCCGGGCGGTGGCGCCGAAGAACTCCACCTCGACCCCGGAGGCGGACAGGTCCCGGTCGGCGACCAGGCAGATCAGGCCGCCCGCGCGCAGCCGCCGGGCGAGGACGCCGAAGGCGGCGCCGCCGTTGTGCGGCAGGACCTCCATGCCCAGGCTCTCCCGGTAGGCCACGAACCGGTCGAAGAGGCTTTCCGGCTTGAGCCGCTCGGCGACCGTCGTGAAGGGCAGTCCGAGGTGCGTGGTGGCCCAGGCGCCCGCAAGATCCCAGTTGGCCAGGTGCGGCAGGGCGACGATCACTCCGCGGCCGGAGGCGAGGGCCTCCCGCAGGATGTGGTCGTCCTCTATCCGCACGTCCCGGCCGAAGCGCTCCTTGGGCACGGCCGGCAGGCGGAACGCTTCCATCCAGTAGCGCATGTACGAGCGCATGCCCGCCCGGGACAGCTCGCGCAGCCGGGCCTCGCCCGCGTCCGGCACCACCCGGGCCAGGTTCGACTCCAGCCGCAGCACGCTCGTGCCGCGCCGCTTCCACACGTAGTCGGCGATCCGCCGGCCCAGTGCGACGGCGGCCGGCTCGGGCAGCTTCTTCACCCCGGCCCAGCCGGCCCCGTACAGCCCGTCGGTCAGCCGGTCCCGCAGTGAGCCCATCAGACAGCGCCGCTCTCGGAGGATTCGGAGGAAGAAGCAGGGGAATCGGGGGAAGCGGGGGAATCGGGGGAACCTGAGGAACCGGGGGAAGCGGGGGAATCCGGCGACGCCTGGGCGTCCGCCTCCGCCGCCTCCCGGCGTACGGTCACCACCCGCTGGATCAGGGTCACCAGCGAGCCGGCGGCCACGATCCACAGGGCGATCGGCAGCAGCACCCCGATCCAGGAGGGCACCCCGAAGGTCTCCAGCCCGGCCAGACCGGCGGCGACCAGCGAGATCACCAGCCGCTCGGCCCGCTCGATGAGGCCGTTGACGGCGACCGGCAGGCCGATCGATTCGCCCCGGGCCTTGGTGTACGAGACGACCTGGCCGCTGGCCAGGCAGAAGATCGCCACCGCGCACAGCACGTTGTCGTTGCCGCCGCCCGCGTACCAGAGGGCCAGTCCGCCGAAGATCGCGGCGTCCGCGACCCGGTCCAGGGTGGAGTCCAGGAAGGCGCCCCACCGGCTGGACACGCCGGCCTGGCGGGCCATGTTCCCGTCCACCAGGTCGGAGAAGACGAAGGCGGTGATGGTGATCGTGCCCCAGAAGAATTCGCCGCGGGGGAAGAAGACCAGCGCTCCGGTCACCACTCCGGCCGTGCCGATCAGGGTGACCGCATCCGGGCTCACCCCCCGCCGGAGCAGAAATGCGGCGAACGGCGTGAGGACACGCGTGAAGAATGCACGCGCGTACTTGTTCAGCATGGCTTTCCCGGAGGGTCGCTGGGCCGCACGGCCACCTCGGCCACCGGCTGGCCCATCGTAGCCAGCGCCCAGGGCGGCCGACGCCGCGCACCCACCGTTGTGTCACTTACGTATGGACGGTGGGTGACACCGGTGCAAAGCTTCAATGACTCCATCCTCCTCACCGTCGCACCGGGAGGCACGAGCAACATGGGCGACAAATCACACACGCAACAGCCCGGAGCCGCCGGCAGGGCACTGGCGGCCGACCGGCCCTCCTCCGTACGGAACGTGGTGCTGGTCGGCCACAGCGGTGCCGGAAAGACCAGCCTGGTCGAAGCCCTGGCCCTCACCTCGGGGGCTGTGAACCGGGCCGGACGGGTCGAGGACGGCGGGACCGTCTCCGACTACGACGAGATCGAGCACCGCCAGCAGCGCTCGGTCCAGCTCTCGCTCGTCCCGGTCGAATGGGGCGGAATCAAGATCAACATCCTGGACACCCCCGGATACGCCGACTTCGTCGGGGAACTCAGGGCCGGTCTGCGCGCCGCGGACGCGGCCCTTTTCGTCGTCTCCGCGGCCGACGGGGTCGACGGGGCCACCCGCATGGTCTGGGAGGAATGCCAGGCCGTCGGGATGCCCCGGGCCATCGTCGTCACCCATTTGGAGGCATCCCGGGCCGATTATGCGCAGATGACCGCGGTCTGCGGCGAGATCTTCGGCGCCGACGACCCCGACGCCGTCGTTCCCCTCTACCTGCCGCTGTACGGACCGGCCGGTCCGGACGGCCACTCCCCCGTGGCCGGGCTGCTCGGCCTACTCTCCCGCCGGGTGTACGACTACACCTCCGGGGAACGCGTCGAACGCGACCCGGACCCCGCCGAGCTCGCCCTCATCTCCGACGCCCGCAACCGGCTCATCGAGGGGATCATCGCCGAGAGCGAGGACGAGTCCCTGATGGACCGCTACGTCGGCGGCGAGGACATCGACGTCAAGACCCTGATCGACGATCTGGAGCGGGCCGTCGCCCGCGGCACCTTCCACCCCGTGCTGATGGCCGCCCCGGCCGCCGACGGGGCCCGCCAGGGCCTGGGCACCGTGGAACTCCTCGAGCTGATCACCGGTGGCTTCCCCACCCCGCTGGAACGCGCCCCGGTCACCGTCACCACCCCCGACGGGGTGCCCCGCCCCGAGGTCACCTGCGACCCCGACGGCCCACTGCTCGCGGAGGTCGTCAAGACCTCCTCCGACCCCTACGTCGGCCGGGTCTCGCTGGTCCGGGTCTTCTCCGGCACCCTGCGGCCCGACCAGACCGTCCACGTCTCCGGCCACGGGCTGGAAGACCGGGGCCACGAGGACCACGACGTCGACGAACGCATCGGCGCCCTCACCGCCCCCTTCGGCAAACAGCAGCGCACCCTCACCCGCGCCATCGCCGGCGACCTGGCCTGCGTGGCCAAACTCACCCGCGCCGAGACCGGCGACACCCTGTCCGCCAAGGACGACCCGCTCCTGATGGAGCCCTGGGTGATGCCCGACCCGCTGCTCCCCCTCGCCATCGAGGCCCACAGCAAGGCCGACGAGGACAAGCTGTCCCAGGGGCTGGCGCGGCTGGTCGCCGAGGACCCCACCATGCGGCTGGAACAGAACCAGCACACCCACCAGGTGGTCCTGTGGTGCCTGGGCGAGGCCCACCAGGACGTCGCCCTGGAACGCCTCCGCACCCGGTACGGGGTCCAGGTCGACCCCGTGCCCCACAAGGTCAGCCTGCGCGAGACCTTCGGCGACCGGGCCACCGGGCGCGGCCGGCACGTCAAACAGTCCGGCGGCCACGGCCAGTACGCCATCTGCGAGATCGAGGTCGAACCGCTGCCGCCCGGCAGCGGCATCGAGTTCGTCGACAAGGTGGTCGGCGGGGCCGTCCCGCGCCAGTTCATCCCGTCCGTGGAGAAGGGCGTACGGAGCCAGGCGGCCCGCGGGGTCGCGGCCGGCTACCCGCTGGTCGACGTACGGATCATCCTCCGCGACGGCAAGGCGCACTCGGTGGACTCCTCCGACGCCGCCTTCCAGACCGCCGGCGCCCTGGCCCTGCGCGAGGCGGCCGCCGAGGCCCGGATCCACCTCCTCGAACCGGTCGCCGAACTGACCGTACTGATCGCGGACGAGTACGTCGGGCCGGTCATGAGCGATCTGGCCGGGCGCCGCGGCCGGGTCGTCGGCACCGAGCAGGCCGGGCCCGGCCGCACCCTGGTGCGTGCCGAGATCCCGGAGATCGAGATCGACCGGTACGCGGTGGATCTGCGCTCGGTGTCGCACGGAACCGGCCGTTTCAACCGCAGTTATGCGCGGCACGAGCCGATGCCCCCGCAGCTGGCCGACAAGATTCGCGAACAGGCGGAGAGGGGAACCTAGTTGTCATAGCGTGTGACCGGCCGCCCACCCAACGCGCTTGCGGTGGGCGGCATTTCCCTGTCCCATAGGCCCTGGGGCAGGGACAACACGGCACAGCACGGCACAACACGGCACGACGATGGGGGCGGCAGCGGTGGCGGACGACGGTTTCGACTTCAGGCCCGGAGCGCAGATCCCGCTCCAGGGGGCAGGCGGCCAGACCGCGGCGACCAACGCGCTCGCCTCCGCCGCGTACCGGGACAGCCCGCTCGACGACATCCTCAAGGCGAACAACGAGTACCACGAGTCCACCATCAAGGCCGGCCGCTCCTGGGCCACCATTTTCAAGCCGAATCTGGGCGAGGCCTTCAGCCGCGCGGTGGAGGCCCGGATGCTCGGGGCCGCGCGCAAGCCGCTGATCCAGTCCTTCGGCGCCGACCCGCAGACCGTGGTCGAGCACTGCCTGGCCGCCAGCCGGCTCCGCAAGGAACGCGACTCCAGGCTGCGCCTGATCACCCTGGTGTTCGGGGTGCTGTTCCTGCCCGGCATGCTGCTGTGGCTGGCCCTGTTCCAGATCCGCAAGATGCTCGCCGGCAGCGAGAACAGGCACACCTCCTGGCTGGGCACGACCGTGCTGGTCATCATCGGCCTGGGGGTGGCGGTCCTGATGTTCAAGCTGCCCTACACCGGCTTCTGGGCGTACTACCTGCGCGGCATGATCATCGCTCCGGTGGTCGGCTGGTTCCTGGCCCGCCGGCTCTGCGAGGCCACCGCCGTCGACATGCGTTCCCGCTGGGACGGCCTGCTCGCCGGCGACGGCATCGGCGCCAAGATCCCCGAGGCGGTCCCCGGCAACCCCGGTGACAAGTCCGCGGAAGACCTCCGCCACCAGCTGGCCAAGCTCACTGCGGAGGACCGCAGCAACTCCGTCTTCTACGCCGGTCCCAAGGGCATCCTCGGCATGGGCACCCGCTGGGGCAGCTGGCAGCTGGCGGAGGAGCTCGCCCCGCGGGTCGAGGGCACCGAGATCCACCCCTTCCGCAGCTGGGACGTGATCCGCGCCATCCACGACCAGCTCCGCCTGATCGAACGCGGCCCGCTGCACACGGGCGGCTTCCCCACCCCGGAGATCAAGCACTGGATCGTCACCCCGGTCGGCGAGGGCGCCAAGGAAGTGGCCCGGCCCAGCGGCACGGACGTGGACGCCTTCCAGGTCAAGGCGCACGAGATAACCCGGATCTGCAACGAGCAGCAGTTCAGCGCCGGCAACCGGCACTACCTGGGCATCCAGTGGCCGCTGTGGGACGGCCAGCTGGTGATCACCATGATGGTCACCGTGACCGTGCTCTACCAGACCCTCCGGGTGGAGGTCACCGGCCACGCACTGGGCCCGGTGCACGGCCTGTTCACGACCAAGTCCGAGCCGAAGAAGATCGAGGTCGCCAAGACCCTCCGGTTCTGGGAGACCACCGAGCGCATGCTGCCGGTCTGCGACACCTCCGAGGTGGTCCGCCTCATGGTCCGCGCCCCGCTCACCTGGTACCCGCCCGTCCTCGACTGGCTCGGCGGCAAGCTGATCCTGCCCGAACCCTTCGGCGCCCGGCACGTCTGGGCGGGCTCGATGTGGCGGCACCGCTTCATGGCGGACGACGCGATGCGCGCCGCCACCCCGGTCCTGCGCGTGGTGCACGCCGCCGCGATGCGGGTCCTGGAGGAGAACGGCTGCGACATCGACCGCTTCTCCAACCGCTCGATGATCCTCAGCGGCATGGTCCAGGAAGCGGCCCCGCGCAAGGCGGACGTCTACGACGCGTAAGGAGATGCCGGTCGCTCGCCAATCGTTTCTGCAGGAAAACGCGCCCTCCATCTGATGGAAACCCGTCAAGCCCGCGTGGCTCCGCGTCGATTGAGCTAACACCTCAACAGATGCAGGACCCCACGTAAGGCGGTCCATATGGCTGACAAGCCCACGGATGACGCGAGGGCACACACCTCGCGGGAGAACCAGGAATCGTCGGACGAGGAGGAGTCGTCGCAACGGGGCCGCCTGGGGCCCTTCCTCCGCAACGTCGGCAAGAAGACCCCGGTGTGGGCCTCACGCAGGGAGATGGGTCCATGGGAGCAGAAGGAGGCGCTGCTCGCGCGGATCGGCGAGCTGGAGCCGATCCTCGCGGCGGCTGAAAGTCACGCGCTACTGGATCCCGACCGGCGCGAGGTGGCACCGCTCTACGCCGCACGGGCCCGCCAGGAACTGAAGATCGCCACAGCGGTACTCGAGCACCACACCCATGCCCTCATGAGGCGCGCTTCCCACCTGGGGGTGGCGCAGTCACATGTCGACACCGCGCTCAACCTCATGATCTGGATGGCTTCGGGAGACGACATCAAGGCGCTGCTCCCCCAGATGCTCAGCCTGATCGATGATCAGTTCGACAGCGGAGATGCGCAGCGCATTCGGGCCACGGAGATCGCGCACGCCCTCCGGGAGGACGGCAGCCCGCTCACCACCAGCGACCGGGCCTTCCTCGCCGAGACGGTCAGTCTCGCGCGACGCCTCCTGCGCAAGGAGACGCTCCGCGTACGGAGCTTCGTACGCATCGTCCTGGCCGTCGCCTGGGGGCTGCTCATCGCGGCGGTCGTCCTGGCGGTCCTCGGGTTCAGGTGGGGAGACCTGGTCCCGCTGTGTTTCATCCCGGAGAACGGGGGGCGGTACCAGATCGTCTGCCCGACCATGAGTCGCCTCGCGGTCCGCCCCGCGCCTATGGTTCCAGATACGTACTTGCTCAAGGACGCCGCGCAGGTCCAGGACTATCTCGTCGTCGAGATCATCGGTGCCCTGTCCGCCTCCGTCGCCGCCGCAGCCGCCCTGCGCCGCATCAGAGGCACGTCACTGCCGTACAACGTGCCCGTGGCCCTCGCCTTCCTGAAATTGCCGATGGGCGCATTGACCGCGCCCCTCGGGCTGCTGCTCATGCGAGGCGGCTTCATTCCCGGGCTCAGCGCTCTCGACTCCTCGGCCCAGATCATCGCCTGGGCCATCGTCTTCGGCTATTCCCAACAGCTCTTCACCAAGTTCGTCGACACCCAGGGCCAAGCACTCATGGATGCCGTGCACGGCCACCAGCACCAGACGACTTCGCATCCCTGACCCGGGAGGGCGGCGGACCTGTGGGCCCGCTAGCCCTCCGGCCAGGCGTCGGACAGCATCTGGCGGGTTTCTGCGAGCAGCTGGGGGAGGACGCGGGTGTGGCCGACGATGGGCATGAAGTTCGTGTCGCCGCCCCAGCGGGGGACGATGTGCTGGTGCAGGTGCGCGGCGATGCCGGCGCCGGCCGCGCTGCCCTGGTTCATGCCGATGTTGAAGCCGTGCGCGCCGGAGGCCTTGCGGAGCGCGATCATGGCCCGCTTGGTGAGGTCGGCGAGCTCGGCGGTCTCCGGAACGTCCAGGTCGGTGTAGTCGGCGACGTGGCGGTACGGGACGACCATCAGGTGCCCGCCGTTGTACGGGTAGAGGTTCAGCACCGCGTAGACGTGCTTGCCACGGGCCACGACCAGGCCGTCCTCGTCCGACATCTCCGGAATCCCGCAGAAGGGACAGCCGTCCCCGGCCTCCGGGCCGGTCGGCTTGTTCTCGCCCTGGATGTAGGCCATCCGATGAGGGGTCCACAGACGCTGGAACCCGTCATGCGTGCCAACGCCGTTCTGCTGCTCCGGCTCACTCGTCATGGGAAGCAGCATATGACCTTGCCGGTCGGTACGGATAAGGCCCCCGGGAAGTGATCGCTTCCCGAGGGCCCGGCCCGTGTGCGCGGGGGCGGATCACACCTGAACGCGGCGCTCCACCACGTCGGCGAGCTTCGCCAGCGCCTGGTCGCGCGGGACGCCGTTCTCCTGCGAACCGTCGCGGTAGCGGAAGGAGACGGTGCCCGCGGCCATGTCCTCGTCACCGACGATGATCATGAAGGGGACCTTCTGCTTCTGCTGGTTGCGGATCTTCTTCTGCATCCGGTCGGAGGAGGCGTCGACCTCGACCCGCAGGCCCTTCTTCTTCGCCTCGGCGGCGAACTCCTGCAGGTACTCGACGTGCGCGTCGCCGATCGGGATGCCGACCGCCTGGACGGGGGCCAGCCACGGCGGCATGGCGCCCGCGTAGTGCTCCAGCAGCACCGCGAAGAACCGCTCGATCGAGCCGAACAGTGCACGGTGGATCATGACCGGGCGCTGGCGCGACCCGTCCGGGCCGGTGTACTCGAGGTCGAAGCGCTCGGGCAGGTTGAAGTCCAGCTGCACGGTCGACATCTGCCAGGTACGGCCGATGGCGTCGCGCGCCTGCACCGAGATCTTCGGGCCGTAGAAGGCCGCGCCGCCCGGGTCGGGGGTCAGCGGGAGGCCCTGCTTCTCGGCCACCTGCTGGAGGACCGCGGTGGCCTCCTCCCACGCCTCGTCGGTGCCGACGTACTTCTCCGGGTCCTTGGTGGACAGCTCGAGGTAGAAGTCGGTCAGACCGTAGTCGCGGAGCAGGTTCAGCACGAAGGTGAGCGTGCGGTCCAGCTCCTCCGCCATCTGCTCACGGGTGCAGTAGATGTGCGCGTCGTCCTGGGTGAAGCCCCGGGCCCGGGTCAGGCCGTGCACGACGCCCGACTTCTCGTACCGGTAGACCGTGCCGAACTCGAACAGGCGCAGCGGGAGTTCGCGGTAGGAGCGGCCGCGCGCGTCGAAGATCAGGTTGTGCATCGGGCAGTTCATGGGCTTGAGGTAGTAGTCGGTACCACCGTCGAGCTGCATGGGGGGGTACATGCCCTCCGCGTACCAGTCCAGGTGGCCGCTCTTCTCGAAGAGGGCGCCCTTGGTGGCGTGCGGGGAGTAGACGAACTCGTAGCCCTCCTCCTCGTGCCGGCGGCGCGAGTAGTCCTCCATGGTGCGGCGGATGATGCCGCCCTTGGGGTGGAAGACGGCGAGGCCGGAGCCGATCTCGTCCGGGATGGAGAAGAGGTCCAGCTCGTTGCCGAGCCGGCGGTGGTCGCGCTTCTCGGCCTCGGCGAGGAAGTCGAGGTGGGCCTTCAGCTCCTCCTTCGACGGCCAGGCGGTGCCGTAGATGCGCTGGAGCATCGGGTTCTTCTCGCTGCCGCGCCAGTAGGCGGCCGCGTTGCGCATCAGCTTGAACGCCGGGATGTTCCGGGTGGTGGGCAGGTGCGGACCGCGGCACAGGTCCTTCCAGCACAGGTCGCCGGTCTTCGCGTCCAGGTTGTCGTAGATGGTCAGCTCGCCGCCGCCCACCTCTACGTTCGCGCCGTCGTCGGTCGACGCGGAGCCCTTGATGCCGATGAGCTCCAGCTTGTACGGCTCGTCCGCGAGCTCCTCGCGCGCGGCCTCGTCCGTCACCACTCGGCGGGCGAACTTCTGTCCCCGCTTCTGGATCTCCTGCATCTTCTTCTCGATGGCCTTCAGGTCATCGGGGGTGAAGGGCTTGGCGACGTCGAAGTCGTAGTAGAAGCCGTCCCGGACCGGCGGGCCGATGCCCAGCTTGGCCTCCGGGAAGAGCTCCTGCACGGCCTGTGCCATGACGTGCGCGGTGGAGTGGCGGAGGATGTCCAGGCCGTCCGGGGAGGAGATCTCCACCGGCTCGACGCTCTCGCCGTCCTTCACCTCGTACGCGAGGTCCTTGAGCTCGCCCGCGACGCGCGCCGCGATGACGGTGCGTTCACCGGAGAAGAGGTCCGCTGCCGTAGTGCCCGTAGTCACCACGCGCTCTTCCCGCTCGGAATCGCGTTGGATGATCACACGGACGTCTGACACCGGTCTCTCCTGCCTGAAAGGGTGCGCGAGCGGACACTGCGCGCGCCTGAATCGTACCGAGCGGGGCGGGCCGTCCGCTAAACGGTTACCGGTGGGCCCCGATCGCGGCGAGAGTTGGGTCCGTACGGAGCCCGCAGACACCGGACCCTGGAGGGGACGCTCCCATGCCCGAACCGCTGGTACGCCCGCTGGACCTCGACGACGACGCGGTCGCGGAGGCCGTGCACCGCCTGGGGCGGGCGTCCTACGCCGTGGAGGCGGAACTGATCGGCTTCGACGGGATCCCGGGGCTGCGGGAGAGCCTGGCCGAGCTGCGGGCGCGGCCGCTGCGCTGGGTGGGGGCGGCCGACGCGGAGGGCGGGCTCACGGGCTTCCTGGCCTGGGAGGAACCGGCGGCCGGCGGCCCGGCCCGGATCGACCGGCTGTGCGTGGACCCGGCCTGGTTCCGCAAGGGCATCGGGGCGCAGCTGGTCCGGTACTTCCTGGCGGAAGTGGCGGTCGGACGGGCCGGCGAGGTGACCACGGGTGCGGCGAACGGGCCGGCGGTCGCCCTGTACGAGCGGCTGGGGTTCGTCCGGGGCGAGGACTTCGAGCCGGTGCCGGGGCTGCGGATGGCCTCCTTCCGCAGACCGGGGGTCCCGGCCCGGCTGGCGCCGCTGCTGGAGCAGTTCGGCCACGCGAGCGAGCGGCTGCTGGCGCGGTTGTCCCTCCCGGTCCGGGACAGCGGCAACGGGACGGAGGTCGGGAACGCGCCGATGACCGATGCCGAGTATCTGTGGGAGCCGGTGCCGGGGTGCTGGTCGGTACGCCGGCACTCCGACGGGCCCGGCCCGCGGGCGACCCTGCTGTCCGGCCGCGGCGCCTGGGGCCGGGACACCGCCCCGGCCCCGCACCCGGAGCCGCCGCCGTTCACCACCATCGCCTGGCGGCTGAGCCACCTCACCGAGATGCTCACCCTGCGCGCGGACCACACGGACGGGAGCCGGTCGCTGACCCGGGAGGAGTTCGAGACGCCCGGGGACGCGGCCGGGGCGGTCGCGGCGTACGAGCGGGCCGCGGCGGCCTGGCGGGGGGTGCTGCTGCGGGCGGACGAGGTGGCGCTGGACACGGTGGGGTACAGCGCGTACCCGTACGGGAGCGATCCTGAGGACCTGTTCATCGACACCGTGTGGTGGGTGAACCAGGAGGTCCTCCACCACGGCGCCGAAATCGCCCTCCTCCGCGACCTCTACACCCACACGCTCCCCCGCCCTTCGGCTTAGCAGCAGTTCCAGCCTCGCCGGGGCTTGGCACTTCCAGCCCCTCCGGCGTTTGAGGAGCGGGGTCTGGGGCGGAGCCCCAGTTCGGGAAGGGGCGGGTAGGGGAACAGCTCCGCGCAGCGGCCCCCACCCCCGCCCCGGCTTCGCAGCGGGTCCGGGCCCGGGTGCGGCGCCGTTGCCGGGGGCCAGCCCCCGGACCCCCGCGCCTCAAACGCCGGCGAGGCTGGAGATGCCCGGCGGGGCTGGAGGGGGCCCGGCGGGGCTGGAGGGGGCCCGGCGGGGCTGGAGGGGGCCCGGCGGGGCTGGAGGGGGCCCGGCGGGACTGGAGGGGGCCCGGCGGGACTGGAATTGCCGCTGCGCGGCAACCAGCCAGCAGGGGCCCGGGGGCCGGGAGCTCCACCCGCGACAAGGCTGGCGATGCCGGCCAAGGCGAGGTCAGTCGTCCGGGTGGTCGTCGTCGAGGGACTTCAGGAGGCGGTCCCGTTCGACCTCGTCCAGCGGCACCGGGCTCACCTCCCCCACATCCGTCAGCCGCCGAAACCCACCCCTCCCCTGCAACCGCCCACTCACCCTTATCGGCACCCCCACCAGATGCGCATGCCCCGCCACCCGGTACGACTCCTCGTCCAGGACCGCCCGGACGTACGGGATCTCCGCCCCGGACAGCACGCGCAGCCGGACCGTGCCGCCGCCCCCCGGCGCCGACCTCCGCATCCGGACCACCGCGCCCGCCAGCCGCACCGGGACCGCCGGTTCGTCGCGGGTGTAGCGGGCGGCCGCCTCGCGCAGGGCGGGGAGGTCGCCCGGGGAGAACTCGACGGGCTCGGGGCGGGCCGCGCAGCCTGCCGGGACGCCGGCCGCGGGGGCCCAGGCCAGCGAGACCGCCGCCCCCTCCGAGCCGTGCACCAACGCGATCAGCGCGTCCGCCAGCTCCCGGCTGACCCCGGCCGCGACGGCCGCGTCGAAGGCCTCCATGCCGCCGGTGGCCCGCCGGTAGTCCACCGCCTCGCGGGCCGCGTGCAGCGCGTGGTGCAGCCGGGTGACCATGCCCCGGCCCCCGTCCACCGGCACGTACGCGGTCAGCCGGCGGCCACCCGGCGCCGGGCCCACCAGCACCGCGTCCAGGGCCCGTTCGGCCTGGGCGCGGTGCCGGGCGCCGTAGTAGCCGGCCCGGGCCCGGTCGGCGAGTGCCCCGGCGAGCAGCAGCTGCCGTGCGGCCGACCGGAGTTGTTCCTGCACGGTCCAGCCCGCCTCGCCCTCCGGGGCCGTGTCGCGGGCCCAGCGGATCTCGTCGCTCGGCACGGTCAGCCCGTACAGCACTTCGCGGGCCGAGGTCGTCCCGCTGCGGGTGAGGGCGGTGAGCGCCTCCTCCAGCAGGTCGGTGCAGTCCGGGAAGCCCCGGTTCTCGGGCAGCAGGAGGCTGGTGCCGGGCCGGCCGCCGGGCGGTGTCCAGCGCCCGTACCGGCCGGGCTCGCCGCCGCGCCGCTGCCAGCCGTGCCGGTGCAGCAGGGCGGCGAGGACGGCCGGATCGACCTGTCCGGGGTCGGGGCGGGACCCGACCGGGTCCAGGTCCGGGGTGTCGGGTGCGCGGGGTTCGAGGTGCGGCGAATGCCAGTGCATCAGGGTGTCCCTCCCGACCCGACCCGGGTCATGATCTCGCAGAGCGCCCGGTCGTCGAAGATCCGCGTGGTGGGGATCCGGACGGTGGTGCGGCGCCGGCCGGTCACGGGGTGACCGGCGAGGTTGGTCCAGTAGCAGCAGTGCCGCAGGTCGAGCCCGTCGTGTCCGGCGCTCAGCCAGTCCCGGCGCTCCCGCGGTACGAGCATCACCACGAGGATCTTGTGGACGGCGACCGGTGTCCGGGCCAGCTTCACCAGGTGTTCGTTGTCGAGGGTGAAGGCGAAGGTCGGCCCGGGGGGCCGGGCCGCGACCTGGTAGGTGGCCTTCAGCTGCACCTTGATGGTCACCTCGTCGTCGACGGTGTGCTCGGCCGCGCCGTGGCTGACGTGCCAGTCGATGCCGTTGTCCGGAAAGGGCTGGGAGAGCGAGCAGCCGGCCGCGGCCGCGACGGCGTGCAGATAGCCCACCTGGAGGGTTTCCATGCAGGCGGTGGTGGCGAGGCTGCCGCGCAGCACCTCACCCGGCTCGGGATGCGCGAGCGCCATGGCTCCCCATGCCTTCCAGGCTCGTCTGGCCGGATCGTGACGACCGCTCACCTGTACGGTCCCCCAAGGGTGTTGTTGCCGTGACCGGCGCGCGGCAAACGGCGTACGGGGCAAAGCAGCCGGGTATCACGGTCTCGGGCAGGCCTCGCCTGCCGTTCGGGGACGAGGAGTTCGCCATGACGCGCTGGTATGAGGGCCCGCTGGCCGCATTCGATACGGAGACCACCGGGGTGGACGTCGAGGAGGACCGCATCGTGTCCGCCGCGATCGTCGTCCAGGAGTGTGCGGGCGGCCGGGCCCGGGCGACCCGTTGGCTGGTCAATCCCGGTGTCCCGGTGCCGCCGGGCGCCACGGAAGTGCACGGTCTGACCGATGAGCACCTTCAGCGCAACGGGCGCTGGCCGGCTCCGGTGGTGGAGGAGATAGCCCGGACGCTGGCGGAGCAGCAGGTGGCGGGGCGGCCGGTGGTGGTGATGAACGCGCCGTTCGATCTGACGCTGCTGGACCGGGAGTTGCGTCGGCACCGGGCCTCCTCGCTGAGCCGGTACCTGGACAACCGGCCGTTGACGGTGCTGGATCCGCGGGTGCTGGACAAGCATCTGGACCGCTACCGCAAGGGGCGGCGGACGCTGACGGACCTGTGTGCGCACTACGGGATAGAGCTGGCGGAGGCGCATGACGCGGCGGCGGACGCGCTGGCCTCGCTGGAGGTGGTCCGGGCGGTGGGGCGGCGGTTCGCGGCCCGGCTGGAGCGGCTGAGTCCGGCGGAGCTGCACACCCTGCAGGCGGTGTGGCACGCGGCACAGGCGCGCGGGCTTCAGGCCTGGTTCGCCCGCAACGGTTCGGAGGAGGCGGTGGATCCGCACTGGCCGGTGCGGCCGGAGCTGTCCACGGCGGCGTGAGCCCGCACTCGGGTCCGGGTACGAAAAAGCCGGTCCGTCTGAGACGGACCGGCTTCTCCCGGTGGGCGATACTGGGATCGAACCAGTGACCCCTTCGGTGTGAACGAAGTGCTCTCCCGCTGAGCTAATCGCCCGGGAACGCACTGAACAATACAGGCCCGGTGGGGGTTCGTTCAAACCGCTTCCAGGTAGGCGGCGAGACCGCGCCTTCCGGAGCGCATCATCAGGGCGTGGTTGAGCCGGAACAGGGGCCTGCCGGGGACCGCGAGGCGTCGCATCAGCGGATTGCGGACGACGACCTCCTGTTCGTAGACGGCCCGGGTGCGGTCGGCGCCGAGAGCCGTGAGGGTCCATCGCGCCCAGCCTTCGAGATCTCCGCCGAGGGTGACCTCCAGCACCCGGTGGGCGGGGTCGGCCAGCCGGTGGGCGGCGGTGACATGGAGGTCGTACGGCAGGAGGGACCGGAACACCGCGGTGCCGGCCCGTTCGTCGGCGGGGTCGGGGGTCACCTTCCGGATCTGCGGCCACCAGAGCGGGTAGTCGGCGGGGCGTTCCAGGACCGCGTACACCCGGGCGGGCGGGGCGGCGAGCTCCCAGACGCTGCGGAAGTGGTAGTGACTCCAGTCCACGGGCCGGTCTTCCTGTTGTACGGGTACGGAGATGAGTATGCGTACCCATGTGCCCGGCGCGTGACCGGCACCACACTGCGAACCATGGAAAACGCCCTGCCGCCGGCCGAGGAGCTGCTGCTCGTCGACCGTGAACTGGCTCAACTCGATGCCCGCCGTACCTTCTTGCTGGGCCGCCGGTCCTGGCTGCTGGGGCAGCTGCAGGCCGCCGCCGCGCAGCCGTGGGCCCACCCGGCCCGGCCGTGGTCTCCGCCGGCCCGTCCCGCCGAGGCCTCGGCGCCCGGCGCCCAGAACGTGCTGCTGACCCTGGGCGCGGTGCTTCTGGGGGTGGCGGCGCTGGCGTTCACGCTGGTGAGCTGGGGGTCGATGGGTATCGGGGGCCGGGCGGCGGTGCTGGCCGTGGTGACGGCGGCCGCGCTGGCGGCGCCGGCGCTGCTGCTGCACCGGGGTCTGGGTTCCACCGCCGAGTCGGTGGCGGCGGTGGGGCTCACGCTGACCGTGCTGGACGCCTATGCGCTGTACGCGGTGGGTCTGCCGGACGCGGACGGCACGGCGTACGCGGCGTGGGCGGCGGGGCTGCTGGCGGCGGTGTGGGCGGGGTACGGGCTGGGGCTGCGGAAGCTGCGGATGCCGCTGCCCGCCGCGGTGCTGGCCGCGCAGCTGCCTTTGCCGCTGGCGGCGCTGGCCTCGGAGGCGGGGCCGACCGGGGTGGGCTGGGCGCTGCTGGTGACGGCGGGGCTGGATGCGCTGCTGGTCCTGTGGGGGCGGGCGGGGTCGGTGCCGGCCTGGTTCGCGGGGGTGTCGGGTGCGGTGCTGGGGTCGGGGGCGCTGCTGACCGGGCTGGCGGCGGTCCTGGCGGCCGGGACACGGTCGGAGACGCCGGCGCCGGCGGGTCTGCTGGCAGTGGGCGCGGCCGGGTGTGTGGCGGTGGCGTGGAGGGGCTCGGGGGCTTCGCCGGTCGTGGGGCGGGTGCTCGCGGCGGTCGGCGGCTGCGCGGCGGTGGGGGCGGCCGGTGGCGTGCTCCGGCCGGCGCCGGACTCGGACTGGCTGGTGGTGGTCTACCTGCTGGTGGCGCTGCCGCTGCTCGCGGCGGTGCGCGCGCCGGGCTGGCCGCGTCCGGTGCGGCAGGGCCTGACGGCGGCGGGTGCGGGGGTCGCGGCGCTGTCGGTGGTGGCGGTGCTGCCGGCGGCCGGGCTGGCGCTCACGTCCCGCCTGGGGGTGCTGGGCGAGGTGTGGGCGGGTTCGGAGCCGGCGGTCGAGGTGGTCTGGCCGGGTGCGGCTGTTCCGGTGGTGCTGCTGCTGGTGGCGGCCGCGGGCGGGTGGCTGGACCGGGTGCTGCGCCGGCCGGGGCCGCGGGAAGCGGCGGTGGCTGCGGGGTGGGCCGGGCTGTTCCTGGCGCCGATGGTGCTGGAGCTGCCGGGGCCGGCGGTGTTGGCGGTCCAGGTCGTGGTGACGTGGGCGGCGGTGGCCTTGGCGCTGCGGTGGGGCGGGCGGGCCGCGGGAGTGGTGGCGGCGGTGTGCGCCCTGCTGGGGGCGGCCTCCGTGTCGGCGGCCGCGCTGGACGGCCGGGCGGCGACCTTCGCGGTGTTCGGGCTGCTGGGGGCGGTGTTCGCGGCGGGGGCGGGGTACCGGTCCGCGCCGTACCCGGTGCGGGCGGGAGCCGCCGTGGTGGCGGTCGGGTACGCGACTGGGCTGCTGGTGGCGCTGGCCGCGGTGCTGGAGCTGCCGGTGCACCGGTGGGGCCTGCTGGTGCTGGCCGTGCCTGCGGTGGTGGCGGTCCGGCCGCCGCGGGAGGCGGGTGCGGTGCCGCGGGTGCCGGTGGAGATCGCTGCGGCGGTGGCGGGCGCGCTCGCGGTGGCTCTGGCCGCCGGGGAGCCGGCTTGGCTGGCGCTGCTGCTGGCGCTGGCCGGGGTGGTGTGTGCGGGCGCGGCGGTACGGCCGGAGCGGCGCCGGGTGGGCCTGGCCGCCGGGGGGCTGTTCCTGGCGGCGACCTGGGTGCGGCTGGCCGCGTCGGGGGTGAGCGTCCCGGAGGCGTACACGCTGCCGGTGACGGTGCCCGCGCTGGCCGTCGGGTGGCTGCGGCGGCGTCGCGACCCGCAGGCCTCGTCCTGGGCGGCGTACGGGCCCGGTCTGGCGGCCACCCTGCTGCCGAGCCTGGTCGCGGCCTGGGGCGACGGGCACTGGCTGCGGCCGCTGCTGCTGGGGCTGGGCGCGCTGGGGGTGACCCTGGCCGGGGCGCACCGCCGGCTGCAGGCTCCGCTGCTGCTGGGCGGGGCGGTGCTGGTGCTGGTCGCGCTGCACGAGCTGATGCCGTACGTGGTCCAGGTGGTCGGCGCGCTGCCCCGCTGGCTGCCGCCGGCCCTGGCGGGTCTGCTGCTGCTGGCGGTGGGGGCGACGTACGAGAAGCGGCTGCGGGACGCGCGGCGGCTCCGGGAGGCGATCGGACGCCTGCGGTAGGCCGGGCTCGGGGGGCTTCCGGGGGGCCTCCGGGGGCGCGCTCCGGTGCCCCGGCCCCCGGGAACGCCGAAGGCCCGGAGACTTCGATGAAGTCTCCGGGCCTTCGTCCGGGTGGGCGATACTGGGTTCGAACCAGTGACCTCTTCGGTGTGAACGAAGCGCTCTCCCACTGAGCTAATCGCCCGGGCGCACCGCAAACATTACCCCATGTCAGCGGTGCTCTTGACCATCACCGACCGGCCGGCGCCGGGTCACTGCTCCTTGATGTTCCAGGGCATGGTCATGCCGTACTTCCAGAAGTAGAAGCCGATCAGTGCGCCGGCGATCACCAGCCCGGTGGTGGTCAGGATGATGTTGCGGCGGCGGACCTTGGGATCGAGCGCCTTCTGGGCGGCCTCGGAGACCTTGCGCTTCGTCCAGGCGAGGACCACGTGGGCCCAGGCGAACTCGGTGGCCCAGATCGCCAGGCCGGCGAAGATCGCGACCCAGCCGGGGCCGGGCAGCACCAGCATGGCGACACCGGCTCCGATGACGGCCAGGCCGACGATGAACACGCCGACCTGCCAGCTCAGGTGCAGGCCCCTGCGGGCCTTGATGAACGCCGGCGCCTTCGAGACGTGGGGCAGCGGCTGCGGCTGCTCCGACTCGGGCGTTTCGGCGGTCTTGTCTTCGTCACTCCCCGTATTCATGAGCCTGAATCTACCGGAGCCGAAAGCACACGTGAATGAGCGTTTCGATCCGCCGTCCGAGGGACCCGAAGGTCCGCAAAACGGTCAGAGGGGTTTACAACGGCACCGTAGGTGGCATGTCGATTTCGCCGACGTGCGAATCCCCGAGCGCACACTGAGCGAAAGGCCCTGGCGCTTATGAACACCACGGTCAGCTGCGAGCTGCACCTGCGCCTCGTTGTGTCGAGCGAGTCTTCTCTGCCTGTTCCCGCGGGCCTGCGGTATGACACGGCCGACCCCTACGCCGTGCACGCCACCTTCCACACCGGCGCCGAGGAGACGGTCGAATGGGTATTCGCCCGCGACCTCCTCGCGGAGGGCCTGCACCGGCCCACCGGTACCGGAGACGTCCGGGTCTGGCCGTCCCGTAGCCACGGTCAGGGCGTCGTCTGCATCGCCCTGAGCTCACCGGAGGGAGAAGCCCTGCTCGAAGCACCCGCCCGAGCACTCGAGTCGTTCCTGAAGCGGACCGACGCCGCGGTTCCACCAGGAACCGAGCATCGGCACTTCGACCTCGACAAGGAGCTCTCCCACATCCTGGCTGAAAGCTGAGAGGCACCAGCCAGCCCGACCGCCGTTCGACACCGTCCGACTCGGGGCGACGGTGCGGAACGGACAGCCACATATGGCATGACCGGCGCTGTTCCCGCGGAAGCCGTCCGCGGGAACAGCGCCGGTGCGGTTTTCGCACGAAGCGCTAGAGTCAGCCACGTGCAGATTCCCCACGACACCCGCCGCGCGCTCGAGGTAGTCGTCGCCCTGGTGAACACCGCGCCCGAGGGCAACGAGCCGGACGGGCTGTCGGACGTCGGAGCTCTGCGGACCTTCGTCAACGAGTACTCGATCAGCGACGTCGGCGATCTCGGCGCCCGCGACCTCGCCGGCGTGCGCACCGTACGCGGCAAGTTCGCGCAGGTCTTCGCCGCACCGAACGCCCAGGCGGCCGCCACGCTCGTCAACGAGCTGGTGGCCACGGCCGGCACCACCCCCCAGCTGACCGACCACGACGGCTACGACTGGCACGTGCACTACTTCGCGCCGGGCGCCTCGGTCGGGGACCACCTGGCGGCGGACGGCGGCATGGCGCTGGCCTTCATCGTGGTCTCCGGCGAGCAGGAACGGTTGCGCCGCTGCGAGGCACCGGACTGCCGACGCGCCTTCGTGGATCTGTCCCGGAACCGGTCCCGGCGCTACTGCGACAGCCGGACCTGCGGAAACCGGCTGCACGTCGCCGCGTACCGGGCGCGCCGCAAGGAAGCCGCGGAATAACCCGGCGGGCCTTGGGCCACTGCGGTCCCTGGGGTCACAGTACGAACAGATCGTGCACGGCGGCGAGCAGCAGCAGGGTGCCGATCACCGCCAGGAAGATCATCAGCGGCGGCTGGGAGAGCGCGAAGAGACAGCCGCGCGGCTCCTCGGCGGCGGCGGAGACGGGGACCCGTCCCGGCGGCTCGCCCTGCGTTGTGTCGAGCATGTCGGGGCGATGATGGCGCAGCCGGCCCCGGTTCGCCCTTCAACACGCCCGCGTTTGTGCGGGAGTTCGTCAGATTCCGTGCTTTTTCAGAATCGCTTCGATGTCGGAGAAGTCGTCCCCGCCGGCGGCCGGGCTCGCGGTCGGGCCCGCCTTCGGCTTGGCGCCCGCGCCGAGCGAGGGCGCGGAGGCGGCCGGGGCGACGGCCTCCGGGCCGGTCGTCTTGCCGCCCCGTACCCTCTTCGCCGCCTTGCCGCCCTGCTCGCCGCCCGTACCCAGCCGGCGGCGCTCCACCGTGCGGGTGGTCGTGAACAGCAGCCAGGCCAGGCCCAGCAGCCCGAAGCCCACCCAGACCGACGGCTTGAAGACGATCCCGGTCAGCCACTCGACCACGCCGGTCATCACCAGGCCAACCGGCACCAGGGAGTACGCGGCGATCCGGGTCGCGGAGAGGAAGCGCCTGCGGTACGCGGTCAGCGCGGCGATGCCCAGGCCGGCCGCGGACACCGCGGAACATATGGTCTCGGCAAGCATGCGGTCCTCCAGCCCTGGGGGGTTCGTCACTGTCCATCCTGCCCCGGGGCGGGCGGTCCGGGCCATGCGCTCGCGGGATCCCGGACGGATCTCCGGGAGATCTCCGGGTTCCGGCTCCTCCCTAGTAGTGCTTTGTTAGCTGGTCTTGTCACGGTCGGTGTTCGGTAGTTCGCTACTTGTATGAGGGCTGGGGAGCTTGCTGCGTGTCGGGGCCG
>NZ_JBFBAV010000043.1:0-59122 GCF_040689505.1 Streptomyces sp. NPDC051211 | reverse complement strand
GCGGGATGTGCAGATCCACACCGTCGAGGACCTTGTGCTCCCCGTACGCCTTGCGAAGACCGGTAGCCGTGATGGCCGTCATGACATTCCTCCTCTGAATGGACTGGACGAAGCGACGCGTGCGCTGTGCAGGTCGCGGATGGTGGTGCCGTGTACGGGAAGGCGCCGCTCGCACTCGACGGTCAGGTGAAATGCGATCTTGCGGTTCCTGTAGAAGACCGCATGGGCGGAGTGGGAAAAACTCCCCAGGATTCCCCCGGTATTCACCGCGACCTGCCGGATCTGCGTCGGTCGACGAATTCGACCAGGCGGGCCGCGATCATCCGGGACACGAGCAGGGCCGCGCTGCGGACCCCCATGTCGAAGTTCGGGGAGAACTGCCGCGTCTCGCCGTGCGCGCTGCTCACGGGAGGCTCGCCATGAGCGAGGCCGCCGCGCGATGGCGGGCACAGTCACGGGCACTGAACGACTCGTAGACGCGGTCGCGGATTTCGGGCGCCTGTTCCTGGCTCAGTTTGAACATTCCGTCGGCGCCGCTCACGGTGAAGCGGAACGCTCCGACATCCGGCAGGATCTTGCGGAAGTAGTTGATCGACTCGGACATGTCCCAGTCCGTGCCGAAGTCGGCCTCGAAGGCCTTCACGGTGGACGTCACCACCTCGAGGGTGTCCTCGGACGGGCCCGGCGAGTCGATCTTCTGGATCGTGCCACGCACGTGCACCGAGGTGAAGTTCCAGGTGGGAGCGGCCTGCGTCTTGCCGTACACGGTCGGCGAGACGTAGCCGTGCGGACCGGTGAAGGTCAGCAGTCCCACTTCGCCGGCCTCCAGCGCGGACCAGTGGGGATTCGACCGGTTCATGTGCCCGAGGAGCGTGGCGCCCTTCAGGTCGGGGGCCCAGTCACCGTTCATCTCCGGATCCGGAATGACCGGAAGATGGGTGGCGAACGGGCCGGTGAAGGGGCTTCCATTGTGGACGAGCAGCGCCAGCGGATTGTTGCGGATCAGGTCTACCATCCACGAACCGGCTGGCTCCTTGTATTGCGGCGGAACGAACATTTTGAATCCGTCCTCTCGGCGGCGGGTTGTTTCATCTGCCGAGAACACTAGCCACGCGTCTTTTTGAATCGTTATCGCTGCGACTTCACGGATCCGGCCAACCGGCGGGCGGGGCGGCCGAAAACCATTCGATACCGAAAGGGAAACCCCTGCCCATAGCTTCGGCAGCGGAGTCGTCACTGCTCCGTGTCGAAGTCAGGAGAGAACATGTTCCATGTGGATTCTGAGATCGGTGTACTGAAACAGGTGATCCTGCACGAACCGGGCCTGGCGTTCGAACGGCTGACCCCGTCCAACAAGGACGAGCTGCTCTTCGACGACGTCGTGTGGGTGTCCAGGGCCCAGGCCGAACACCGGGCCTTCCAGCAGGTCATGCGCGACCGAGGGGTCACCGTCCACCTGCTGCACGACCTGCTCGCGGAAACCGTCAAGGACGAGCAGGCCGTCGCCTTCGTCCTGGAGCGCATCCTGGACGACCGGCAGCCCCACCTGGGCCCCGCCCTCGCCCGGTTGACCGGTCAGGTCCTGACCGCCATGGGCCCGGACGAGCTGGCCGCCCACCTCCTCGGCGGGCTGAACAAGCGGGAGCTGGTCGAGGCCCTGGGAGAGCGCCGGCCGCACGGCGTCCGCTCCCTCGGGCTGGACCTGATGTCCGACGAGGACTTCGTCCTCGCACCGCTGCCCAACTCGCTCTTCACCCGCGACACCAGCTGCTGGGTCTACGACGGAGTCTCCGTCAACCCGATGATGAAGTCCGGGCGCAAGCGCGAGACCGTCAACTACGAGGCGATCTACACCTTCCACCCCATGTTCGCGGAATCCGGCGCGCACCGCTGGATCGACGGCGAGGCGATGGCCCCGGCCGCGATCGAGGGCGGCGACGTCCTGGTCCTAGGCAACGGCACCGTCCTCATCGGACTCGGCGAGCGCACCACCCCCGCCGGCGTGGAGCACCTGGCCCGCCGGCTCTTCCGGACCGGCTCCGCGGACCGGGTGATCGCCCTGGAACTGCCCAAGGCCCGTGCGTTCATGCACCTCGACACCGTGCTGACCATGGTGGACCGGGACGCGTTCACGCTGTTCACCGGACTGGACCGGCGCCAGCTGCGGTCCTGGACGCTGACCCCGGGCAACCACCAGGTCCCGGACGTCACCGAGAACAAGGACCTCTTCGACACGATCGGCGATGCGCTCGGCCTGGCCGGAGTCCGGGTCCTGCAGACCCGGCAGAGCGCATACGCCGCCGAACGCGAGCAGTGGAACGACGGCTGCAACCTGCTGGCCGTCGCCCCCGGCACCGTCATCGCCTACGAGGTCAACGAGAACAGCAACCGGATGCTCCGGGAGAACGGCATCGAGGTGCTGGAGATCAGGGGAGACCAGCTCGGCCGCGGCCGCGGCGGCCCCCGCTGCATGAGCTGCCCCATCGAGCGCGACGCCGCCTGAGCGGCCGAAACAGCGAAAAGCCATCGATAACGAAAGAAAAAGCCCGCCCGATAGCTTCGTGAGAGAGAACGAGAGCCAGCCACCCGGCTTCACGGGAGTCCCCATACCGAGAGGAAGAATTCCCTTGTCCCAGCCCCAGACCGCCCGTCAGGCCACGCCCCGCCACTACCTGATGTGCCGTCCGACGTATTTCGACGTCAACTACGCGATCAACCCGTGGATGGACCCCGACAAGCCGGTCGACACCGACCTGGCCATCGAGCAGTGGGACAACCTGCGCCGGCTGTACCTGGAGCACGGCCACACCGTCGACCTCGTCGAACCCCTCGAAGGGCTGCCGGACATGGTCTTCGCCGCCAACGGCGCGACCGTGGTCGACGACAAGGTGCTGATCGCCAGATTCCGCCACCGGGAGCGCGCCGCCGAGGCCCCGGCCTACCACCGCTGGTACACCTCCCACGGCTACGCCGAGGTGGCCTCCGCCGAGTACGTCAACGAGGCCGAGGGCGACTACATCGTCGTCGGGCGGACCGTGCTGGCGGGCACCGGCTTCCGTACCGATCCGCGGGCCCACGCCGAGGCCGAGAAGGTCCTCGGTGTCCCGGTGGTCAGCCTCACCCTGGTCGACCCCCGCTTCTACCACCTCGACGTGGCGCTGGCCGCGCTCTCCGACACCGAGGTCATGTACTACCCCGGCGCCTTCTCCGAGGAGAGCCTCGCCGTCCTGCGCGAGCTCTACCCCGACGCGATCCTCGTCGGCGACGAGGACGCGGAGGCCTTCGGCCTCAACGCCGTATCCGACGGCCGGCACGTCTACCTGCCGGAGACCGCGACCGGACTGGCCGAGCAGCTGCGCGCCCACGGGTTCGAGCCGGTCGGCATCGACCTGTCCGAACTGCTCAAGGCGGGCGGCAGCGTCAAGTGCACCACGCAGGAGATCCGTCACCGGGCCACGGCCTGATACCGCACCCGGCCGGCGTCACGGACGCCGGAATTCCATCACCCGTCACACTTACGCCAGTGGGAGAGATATCCATGAGTGCTCGCGAACACGAGATCTACGACGTGGTCGGCATCGGCTTCGGTCCGTCCAACCTGTCCCTCGCCATCTCCCTGGAAGAGCATCGCGCGAACGTCCTCACGAACCCGATCACCTCGGCGTTCTTCGAGCGCCAGCCCCGGTTCGGATGGCACCGCAACATGCTGCTGCCGTCGGCGACGATGCAGATCTCCTTCCTCAAGGACCTCGTCACCTTCCGCAACCCCGTGTCGCGGTTCAGCTTCGTCTCCTTCCTGCACGCCTCCGGCCGGCTCGCCCAGTTCGTCAACCGGCAGGACTTCTTCCCGACCCGCGCCGAGTTCCACCAGTACCTGGAATGGGCCGAGTCGAGCCTCAGCAACGTCGTCACCTACAGTTCGGCGGTCACCGGCATCAGGCTCCCGCCGGAAGCCGTCCACGGCTCACCCGAGTACCTCCAGATCGACGTCGGCAACGAGGCCGGCGGGACCCGGACGGTCAACGCGCGCAACGTCGTCATCTCGACCGGCCTCGTCCCACGCATGCCCGACGGCATAGAACGGCACGAACGGGTCTGGCACAGCTCGGAGTTCCTCGCCAAGTACGGCCAGGCGGATCCGGGTGCGCTGAAGCGGGTGGCGGTCGTCGGCGCCGGCCAGAGCGCGGCGGAGATCACCAAGTTCCTGTACGAGCGGCTCCCGCACGCACAGGTCACCGCGATCATGCCCTCGTACGGATACTCGGTCGCCGACGACACCCCCTTCGCCAACGAGGTGTTCGACGCCGGAGCCGTCGACGAGTACTACTTCGGGACCGAGCGGGCCCGGGACGCCTTCTGGCGCTACCACAAGAACACCAACTACGGGGTGGTCGACGACTCCGTCATCCGGGAGCTCTACCAGATCCAGTACGAGGAAGAGGTACGGGACGACAAGCGGCTGCACTTCCGCAACCTGACCAAGGTCAGCTCGGTCTCGCACCACGGGTCCGAGACCCGCGTCCACCTCGTGTCCCAGCTCGAGGGCGAGCCGCCGGAGCTCGACGTCGACGCGATCGTCTTCGCCACCGGCTACGACGCCCTGGACCCCAGCCGCCTGCTCGGCGACCTCGACCGCTTCTGCCTCCGCGACGAGGCGGGACGCCACCGGGTGGAGCGCGACTACCGCCTGGTCACCACCCCGGACCTGCCCATCGGCATCTACCTCCAAGGAGGCACCGAACACACGCACGGCCTGACCTCGTCCCTGCTGTCGAACATCGCCGTTCGCAGCGGTGAGATCGCCGACTCCATCATCCAGCGACGCGCCGAGCGGGAACTCGCCCCGGCGGTCGCCCTCCAGGCGGCCGATAGCTGATCCGTTCCGTCGCAGCCGCGCCCCTCGTGGCGATCCACCTGTGCAACACGGGTCGCCGCGGGGGGCTTTCTGCTGCGGGGCACACCGCACAAGACGGAGGTTTTCCTCCATGGTGCACGCGCGCGCGGGCGCGTAATTTCGGATATACCCCCAGGCATTCAAGGAGAGGGCATCATCATGGATTCCACGGCAGGATCGGTCATCGCCGGCTCGGCGCTCCTGGCCAGCACCACCCTCGTGGTCACGAGCCTCATCTGGCTCTCCAACGGCCTCATGCGGGAACGGCGTACGGCGGACAGCACCGCCGCCAACCTGCAGCGCGAGCTGCGCACCGAGGTCGCCGAGCTGAGCAACCGGGTCGGCGCCATGCAGCGCCTCCTGGAGGGCGTCGACTAAATCCCGCCAGGGATCCCCCGCCCTCCCCGCATTCCTTCTCCCTGTCCCTTTTCCCCTGATCCTTCTCCCTTCCCGACGCACCATCCACGCTGTGAGGGACATCCGCCGGGCCACGCCCGGCGGTCCTTCTGCGCGTCACTCGACGCGCTGCCCGCGGCCTCTCCCAGCCGGCGGGCCATTACCGCAGGACTTCCACCAGAAGAAGACCGATATTCGCCTGATAAGACCGCTCCCTAATGTCTTCCCCATGAAGACGTGGAGCCGGCCGTCGGCTCAGGCAGAGACACGATCCCTGGTGGAGGCGACGTACATGAGTGACGACACGGACGAGCACGGCTACGCGGCCGGCGGCCGACAGCGGCGCGAGGCACGCGGGTGGACCGAGGGCGGCAACCGCCCCGGCACCGACAGCGAGCGCCGGCTGGCCCGCCTCTGGGCCGATGTGCTCGGGGTGCCGGTGAACCGGATCCAGCGCACCGACAACTTCTTCGAGATCGGCGGCACCTCACGGGCCGCCGCCCGTCTGGTGATCGCGCTGGACCGGCACGTCTCCATCAACGAGTTCGCCGGCACGCACACCCTGACCGACCTGGCCGGCCTGCTCGACCAGCGGCTCGGCGTCCGGAGAGCCCCCGTCACCGCCGCCGTCCCGGCCCTCGGCTGACGTCTACCTGCCATCCACTCGGTACCCGAAGCCGACTCATTCATGGGAGACAGCGGAAGATGACGACCGTAATCGAAGCAACGGCAGCGGAGCAGGTTCTGGGCGCATCCCGCGAGGGGGTGTCCGCGCCGCCCGTCGTCGACCCGAGCGACACCCGGCTCTGGACCGCCGAGCAGCGCGCCGCCGCCCAGCAGCCCGACTGGCCGGTCCACTCGGCCGTGGATGTGGTCCGGGGGCAGCTGAACGCGGCCCTGCCGCTGGTCTCCCCGAGCGAGTGCGAGACGCTCAAGCAGCGGATGGCAGCGGTGGCCCGGGGCGAAGCGTTCCTGCTCCAGGGCGGCGACTGCGCCGAGACCTTCGCCGACATCACGGCATCCGCCGTCCAGGCCAAGGTGCGCACCCTGCTGCAGATGGCGCTCGTCCTCACCTACGCGGGCAGCGTGCCGGTGGTCAAGATGGGCCGGATGGCCGGCCAGTACGCGAAGCCGCGCTCCCAGCCGACCGAGACCCGGGACGGCATCACCCTCCCCGCCTACCGCGGCGACGCCGTCAACGGCTTCGACTTCACCCGGACCCAGCGCATCCCGGACCCGGGCCGCATGCTGCGCATGTACCAGGCGGCGGCCTCCACGGTGAACCTGGTGCGGGCCTTCACCACGGGCGGCGACGCCGACCTGCACCAGGCGCACAGCTGGAACCAGGACTTCGTCCGGAACTCACCCGTGGGCGCCCGCTACGCCCGCCTGGTCGAGCAGATCGACCAGGCCCTCAACTTCATGCGCGCCTGCGGCAGCGACGAGCAGGCGATGCACGCCGTCGAGTTCTTCGTCAGCCACGAAGGGCTGCTGCTGGAGTACGAGCAGTCGCTCACCCGGGTCGACCACGCCACCGGCCGCCCGTACGCCTCCAGCGGCCACCTGCTGTGGGTCGGGGAGCGCACCCGCGACATCGACGGCCCGCACATCGACTACTTCTCCAGGATCGCCAATCCGATCGCGGTGAAGCTGGGCCCGGCCACCAGCCCGGACACGGTCATGGCCCTGATCGACAAGCTCGACCCGGAGCGCGAGCCCGGCCGGCTCACCTTCGTCGTCCGCATGGGCGCCGGCACGGTGCGCGACCGGCTCCCCGCGCTGGTCGAGCGGGCGACGGTGGAAGGCGCCACCGTGGGGTGGGTCTGCGACCCCATGCACGGCAATACCTTCCAGGCGCCGTCCGGACACAAGACGCGCCATTTCGACGACATCGTCGACGAGGTCACGGGATTCTTCGAGGTGCATCGGAGCCTCGGTACACATCCCGGCGGAATCCACCTGGAGTTCACCGGAGATGACGTCACCGAGTGCGTGGGCGGAGGAGCCCGAGTGCGTTTCGGCGACCTGACGGATCGCTATGAATCGGCTTGCGATCCGCGGCTGAACCGTACTCAGTCCCTCGAACTCGCCTTTCTCACCGCCGAAATGTACCGGCGGCGCTGACTCCCCGATCCCGGCCATGGCCAAAGGAAGTGATCAACCATGCGTCTTGTCATTGCCGAAGGCTCCGCGATCCTGCGGGCGGGCCTCGCTCACGTGCTCGGTGACCGGGGCCATGAGCTGGCGGCGGCGGTCCACGACGCCCGTGTCCTGCCCGCCCTCGTCAACAGCCACCGGCCCGACGTGGTCATCGCCAACGTCCGGCTCGCGCCGACCTGGAACGACGAGGGCGTGGACGCGGCGCTCGCCGCGCGCGACGACCACCCGGGCACCGGCGTCCTGCTCTTCTCCTCGGCGCCCGAACCGCAGCACGTGGCCCGCCTGTTCTCCGGGGACGGCGCGGGTCTGGGCTATCTCCTCCAGGACCGGATGACCGACACCGACGAGCTGATGGGCGCCCTCTCCCAGGTCGCCCGCGGCGGCACCGTCGTCGACCCCCGGATGGTGGGCGCGCTGGCGGCGGGCGCCACCGCCCGGCCGGCCGACGGGCCGGCCTCGGGGCTCGGCCTGCTCAGCGAGCGGGAGCTGGAGGTGCTGTCCCTGATGGCTCAGGGCCGTACCAACAGCGCCATAGCCGACCGGCTGATCGTTTCCGCCGGAACGGTGGAGAAGCGGGTCGCGGCGGTCTTCGACAAGCTGAACATCCCGGGCAGCCCGGGGGACAACCGCAGGGTGCTCGCCGTCCTGCGTTATCTCACCGACCGGCACGCCCAGACCAACACCATCGACTTCACCCGGGAACGCCGTCGGCGCATGCTGGAGAGGGTGGCCTAGAAACGCACTCGATCTTCTGTTGAGGGAACTTGACAAGGTATCAACACCACCCTTCACCGCATTAGGCCTGGCGGAAAATGATGTGCTCTCCAGCGCGCACATAGTCGGCTGAAATGAGGTCGTGCACGTGAACTTGGCCAACAACACCGGTGTCGGGACGACAGCCCCCCACCGTCCCGGTCCGCAGGTGTCGAGGCTGATTCCCCCGCAGCGCACCATGCGCAGAGGTCAGCCCGGAACCGAACAGGTGCTCACGACAAGAGTGGGCCTGCAACTGCCCGTCGTCTTCACCTTCGAGGAGTGGCAGCGGGCCGGCCGTCAGCTGGCCGGCGTCGTGGACTCCTCCTCGTGGTGGCTGGGCGACTGGCTGGCGTACGGCAAGGACCACTACGGCGACCGGTACCAGCAGGGCATCCAGGCCGTGGGCCTGCGCTACCAGACGCTGCGCAACTACGCCTGGATAGCCCGCCGGTTCGAGATGGGCCGACGGCGGGCCAAGCTGACGTTCCAGCACCACGCCGAGGTGGCCTCGCTGCCGGTGGAGGAGCAGGACCAGTGGCTCACCCGGGCCGAGGAGTGCAAGTGGACGACCAAGAAGCTCCGGTCCGCCCTGCGCGAGGCCCGGGGCGGCGAGGACGCCCTGCGCGACCGGCCGGCCCCGCGGCGGCAGCTCGCCGTTCCGGCGGAACGTTTCGACCACTGGCTCAAGGCGGCCGAACGGCTGGGTACCGACCTTGACGAATGGGTCCTCGCGACCCTGGACTCGGCGGCCGAACGGGTCTTCGAAGCGCTGGGCCCCGGCGTCGCGGAGCCGCTCGCCCTGGAGGCGGCGGACCGGCCGGCCCACGAGAAGCTCCCGTCGGCGGACATCGACCGCCACATGGACCAGCTGATCGACGAGGTCCGCTCCGAGGCCGCCGACCAGCGGCTCTACCAGACCGCCGAGATCCTCTGAACGAGTACGGCCACCCGGCGCGCCGGCCTGTGGGCCCGTGAGGTCACAGGCTGGTGCCCCCGGCAGGACTCGAACCTGCGGCCAAGTGCTTAGAAGGCACCTGGTGTATGCACGGGCGATATACCCCTGACCTGCACGAACGGCTGCGGCCCCCGAGCAGTCGCCGAACCGTTCCGGCGTTCTCGGGAAACCCCCGTCCGGCCCCGCGGCCTCCACCTGCGCTGTCAGTGGCTGCGGCTAGCGTCCATCCCGTATGAATTCGAGGGCGGGAGGGTGCTCGTGGGAGCCAAGACAGGCCTACTGGCGTACGGGGACGGGGACATCCCGGCCGCCCTGCGTCAGGTGACCGCAGCCGGCATCGCGGAGACGACCGAGCTCGTCGGGCGGCTGTATCCGGGCTGGGGCATGGAGGCTGCGGAGGGCGAGATTCTGGGTGAGGGCACCTACCCCGCTGACGGACTCACCTACGCCGCGAGCTTCCCGGGCGTGGACATCGTCTGTGACCGGCGCCTGATGATCGACCGTCCGTCGCAGCTGCCCGGGCACCTGGTCGCGGCGAGTGCCGGACGGAGGATGGTCCTGCACGCGATGCACAGTGTGGTGGACTGGCTCGCCTTCGCGGTCTGGGAGAATGGCCAGCTCGTCCGCTCGCTGAGCCTGTCGCCTGACAGCGGCGTCATCGAGGACATCGGCAAGCCGTTCCCCTTCGAGGCTCCGTACTGGGCCGGTGACCACCCGGTGGAGATGGACCCGGACTGGGAGGACGAGACACCGTATCCGCTGCCCTTCCACCCACTCGAACTGGGAGAAGAAGCGCTCCGCGCATTCTTCGGCTTCATCCTGGAAGGCTGGCCGGCCCCCGACGACATCGACGCGGACGAGCTCCGGCTCCACGGCTTCCGCCTCACGGAACTGGCTGGCCGGGACCTCGCGCAACGGCAGGCTGACCTGGAGGAGGCGGCTCAGCGCGTGCGCGGCACGACGTATCGCCTTGCCCCGGACGGCACCTTGATGTCTGGTGCGGTACCTCTCGGGGGCGAGCCGGAGCTGTGATGCATGATCGGGCCATGACTCTCGGATCGCCGCCCGCGTGGGGTGTTCAGTACTGGGCGTACCTGCCCTCCGAGGCCGCCGCCAGGGTGGTCGCGGATGAGCTGGCTGAGCTGCGGCACCGCCTTATCGCGGTCCGTGCCCACGATCACTTCCGGTCCGATCCGTCCAACTTCTGGTCCGGGAGACCGTCGATGGATCCCGAGTTGGAGGGATGGTGGCAGGTGTTCTCGCTGGCCGTCTACTCCGGCCACGACCGTCTCGCCTTGGATCCCTTCCTCAGGAGTGAACGGACCCGTGTCGCGGGCATGGCCCGATCGCACGGCGGCTTCGTACAAGGAGGCGCTGAGGGACACGCGGTCACACTGGAACAGTCCTTCACCCGTGTCGGCCTGCTTCATGAACGGGCCGCCGCTGAGGTGCCGCTGCCCGACCCGTTGCCGGTGGAGCCCGTACCGCCTGCCGCGGGACCGCAGTGGTCATGCTCCGGAGTCGGCCGGCCAGACGAGGTGGTCCAGGCAGCCCGCTGATCGACCTGCTGGCCGTCACCGGCAGCGGCGCCCGGGGCAAGTACCAGCACGGCTGGAGCGACCTCGACGTCTTCGTCGTAGCCGATGCGTCCTCCCTCCACGGGATGCGCCAGATCCTCGCGGAGCTGGAGGCCGAACTCGGCGGGGTCAAGCTCGGCCTGACCGTGCTGACCCGGGCCGAGTGCAGGGCCGGCGCCGTGACCTCCCGGCTCCTCCACGTCCTCGCACTCCTCGGCAGCGGAGCCCTGGTCCCGCTGTGGTCCGCCCCCGGCCTGGCCCTGCCCGCGCCCGACGCCGCCACAGACGTCGATGCGACGGCATCCAGGCAGCCATCGAGATCCGCCGCCAGCTCCTCAAGGGGGCACCCGACCTCCGCGACCTCTACAAGGTCACCGCGCTGCTCGCGAAGATCCAGCTCCGCTTCATAGGGATCGACTGCCCCTCCGACGGCGACGCCCTCACGGTGCTCCTCGACGCCAAGCGGCAGGACATGAACCTGGTCACCACCGCCCGAACCGAGCACCCCGCCGCCGAGACGCTCGCGGCCGTAGTCCTCCAGACCTGGTTGGACACGCTGCCGGGGACAGCCCGGTGAGCGCGGGCGGCCAGCTGCCCCTGGCCCCAGCGGCCACCTTCCACAAGGCGACGGCAAGCCGCGAACAGGGTGCCACCGAGGCGAAGGGATGGGCGCAGCTCGCTCCCCGCATCTCGGTTCCGGCCCTTCACGGGCAGCTCCTTCTCCCGGACAGGCAGCTCCTCGCCTACGAGGACGTCTTCGCCACCGGCCGGTGCGAGCTGCTGATGGGCGACGTCATCGCCCTGGCCGACCGGGACCCGGCCGTGCTGCCCCGCCTGGACCGCCTGGTGGAAGGCGTCTGCGCTGACCTGCGGGCGGCGGCTGAGGAGACCGGGAATCGCATGCCTCTGGCCGACTGCGTTCCGGACCTCTACCTCGACCGGATCCGCCCCGGCGGCCGGCTGGATCGCTGGTACCTGCGCCGTGACCTGCCGATCGCGCTGCCCCACACCGGTACGGTCCTCACCCTCCGGGAGCTGGCCGACTTCACCCTCACCGCCAACGGTAGGGAGCTGACGCTGAACGTCGCCGACATCATCGACAGCCTCCGCCACGCCTTGGCCCCCGACCGCCGCTGGCTGGCCGGTCTGACACAGGGCGACCCGACGGAGCCCAACATCGCCGATCCGGTGTGCTGGCTCGACTTCGGGTTCGCCGGCCGCAACACCGCCGTAGGCGAAGCCGCCAACCTGCTCTGGTACTTGATGGCCCTGGGCGGCTGGCTCGTCCCCGACTACCAACCCGACGTGTACGCCTGCACCCTCCGCCTCGCCCTCCCGCCACAGACCCGCCCCCGCATCGAACACCTGGAGCTCCACGAGAGCAGCCGCCACATCGACGTCCGGTACTCCTGGAACACCGGCCCCGGCCGCGGCGCGGCCATCACCCGAGCCCTGGACGGTCTCCGGGGTGAGGGCGGCACCGCCCTGGAGGAGATCCACGCCTTCCTCGCCCTGCGCATCCTCGGCGTCATTCCGGCAGCCCGGCTGACCGGACACGACCTCTTGCTCGTGCTGATCAAGCTCGCCGAAAGCCAGGACCCGCTCGCGACCCTCGACACGTTCTTCACCACCACGCAGGCACCTCACCCCAACCCCGGTGAACGGAGCAGCCATGTCCCTGCCCCTGCTTGAGATCCCCCTCCAGGCCCGACCCCTCCAGGGCCGAAACGCCCTCGTCACCGGCGGAGCCACCGGCATCGGCGCCGAGATCGGACGGGCCCTCGCCGCCGCCGGAGCCACCGTCGCCGTCAACCACCTCGGCCAGGACCCCGACGCCCACGCCCTCCTCGCCGCCTTCGAGCGCGACGGAAGCCTCGGCATCGCGGTGAACGCCGACCTGACCGACCCCACCGCCGTCCAGACCATGGCCGAACTCGTCCGCGCCGAGATCGGCCCCGTCGACATCCTCGTCAACAACGCCGGCTCCTACCCCCGCGTCCCCTGGCAGGACACCGACGAAGCCGCCTGGAACTACTCCCTCGACGTGAACCTCACCGCCCACTACCGCACGTGCCACGCCCTGACCCCCGGCATGATCGAACGCCGCTGGGGCCGGATCGTGAACATCGGCAGCGTCAACGCCCGCGCCGGCCGCACCAACCTCGTCGCCTACAGCACCGCCAAGGCGGGCCTCCTGGGCCTCACCCGTTCCCTGGCCCGCGAGCTCGGCCCGTACGGCATCTGCGTCAACACGGTCCTGCCCGGCGCCATCGAGGTGGAAGCGGAGACCGCTATCCCCGCGCATCACCGAGCCCGCCCGGAAGACCAGATCAACCGCCAGTGCGTCCCGCGACGCGGACGACCCGAAGACGTGGCGGCCCTGGTGGCGTTCCTCGTCGGCCCGTCGGCATCGTTCATCACTGGGCAATCCGTCCACGTCGATGGCGGCTGGCTGCTGCACTGAGACCGTCAACAAGCAAGGAGACAGAGCGAAATGATCGAACGAGTCCGAGCCGTCCTCGTCACCGCGGACGACACGATGCTGGTCATCCGCCGCACCAAGCCCGGAATCCCCGTGTACTGGGTGCTGCCCGGCGGCGGGGTCGAGGAGAGCGACGAGTCCCGCGAGGCCGCTCTCCACCGGGAGATCCACGAGGAGATCGCGGGAGAGGCCGACATCATCCGCCTCCTGCACACGATGGAGTCCGACACCGAGCGTCAGCTCTTCTACCTCGCCCGCATCGCGACGTGGTCCTTCGAGGACCGCACCGGCCCCGAGTTCAGCACCGAGGGACGCGGCGAATACGCGCTGGAAGAGATCCCGTTGACCGTGGAGGGGCTCGACAGCATCGACCTCAAGCCCGAGGAGATCGCCCACGTCTTGCGGGGCGCCATCGGCGCCGGCCCGCTCGGGGCGAGGGCTGTGGTCTAGCCGTACGGCATGCGGGCATGCCACGAGGGCCAGCGCTGAGTTGCGTTGGCCCTCGTGGCGTTGCTCAGGAGAGGTGCAAGGTGGCGGGGGAGGGGACTCGATCGAGGTCCGTTCTGCTGAGTGGCGAGCGGTGCGAGCAAGGGCGGTGAGTCTGCAGCGGCAGCGGCGTTCAGGCGGCTTCTCCTCCTACTCTGGCCTCGATCCGCCCCCGGTCGAGGCTGGAAGGACCTGCGCCCCCTGGGGCAGGTCCTCTCCTGCCCCCTCGGGGGCGGGTTTGACGGAAGCTACGCTTCCGTCCCAACTTGCTCCGTTGTTGGCTGAGGTTATGGACGTTTGCTGCTCGCCGGACAGATTGTCGCGGTTGTTCTGGTCGTGAATGTGGCGTTCTTCTCTTGGGCGGGCCGCACAGGCTGTGCGGGGCGGTGGGTGGTGTCCGGCTCGTGCAGTAGGGCTTGTTCGTGGGTGGTGGATGCTGGGTGTTCGAGGCGTGCCGCTGACACGGGGCGGTGCGGATTCCGGGGACCGGACCCCCGTCGCCGTCCCCCGTCCCCGGTCCCCGGTCCCCGTCCCGGTCCCCGTCCCGGTCCCCGGTCCCCGCGGTCCCGTCCCCGGTTCCCTCTCCGGTCCCCGTCCGTCATCGGGACCGAAGTACGCCTCGCCCGTCGGCAAGCGTGTGTACGACCTGCGGCATACCTGCCTGACGACCTGGCTGAACAATGGTGTCCCGCCGGCCCAGGTCGCCGCATGGGCGGGCAACAGCGTCCCCGTCCTGCTCTCGACCTATGCCCGGTGTGTCGCCGGCCAGCTGGGCGACCTCCAGAAGCGCGTCGAGGGCCCGCAGGAACTGCCCGCCGTCGCCCCGCAGGCGGACCGGTCGGGGCAGAACTTCGGGAAGTTTTCGGGAAGAACGGCCGTGAAGAGTCGTCCGAAGCCGGGTTCAGCCGGACTGCCACCGTCCATGCCGGGGTCGGTGCCGGGGCTTATGTCGCCGCTACGACGCTCGCGCTAAAGTGCCGCTGACCTGCACGAAAGCCCTCCGTAGGCGGAGGGCTCGGGGTGGTGGACAGGAAGTGCCCCCGGCAGGACTCGAACCTGCGGCCAAGTGCTTAGAAGGCACCTGCTCTATCCACTGAGCTACGGGGGCCGGAAGGTGACCGTGAGCCGGGTCAAGGATAGGGCTCGATTCCCCTTGTCCCGGTTGCTTCACCCGCGTGCCACGATGTGGAGGTTCGGTGAAGCGGTCCCGATAATCGCAGGCAGATACGATTCACGCATCGCTTTTGCGCCGCTGCGCCCCGGGTGTTGTGTACTCGTTATGCCCCTGCCCCAGTCGCCCCTTCTGTCCCGAGTACCCGTTCGCCGCACTGCCCGGAGTGGCGGTCGGCGCGCAGAGGGCCTATAAGCTTCAAAAAGGCTCTCAAACCGGGCATTCTTCGCATGTGGTGACCTTGGATGTTCGGCCTCAGCTGCTCGATGCCCTCTCGGCCCTGCGCGACCGGGTCGCCTCCGTGCGTCTCCCGCTGCCCCTGCCCGGCGCCCCGCGCGCCCGCCAGACCAGAGCCGAGCTGCTGGCCCAGCTCGACGACTACCTGGTACCGCGGCTGAAGTCCCCCGAGGCCCCGCTCCTCGCCGTCATCGGCGGCTCCACCGGCGCGGGGAAGTCCACCCTGGTGAACTCCCTCGTCGGACGGCAGGTCAGCGAGGCAGGGGTGCTCCGGCCCACGACCAGGACGCCCGTCCTCGTCTGCCATCCGGATGATCATCACTGGTTCGCCGGCATGCGGGTCCTCCCCGACCTCATGCGGGTGTGGGGGGACCGGTTCGACGAGGAGGGCAGCAGCCTCGCCGGCAGCGCACGCGGCGCCTCCATGGGCGGCTCCGCGGCCTCGAAGGCCGGGCGCGCCGCCCGGCGGCCCGGCGGCACCGGCCCCCGCGAACTGCGCATCGAGACCGTCGGCACCCTGCCCCGCGGCCTCGCCCTCCTCGACGCCCCCGACATCGACTCCCTCGTCGTGGAGAACCGCAACCTCGCCGCCGAACTCATCTGCGCCGCCGACGTCTGGGTCATGGTCACCACCGCCTCCCGCTACGCCGACGCCGTCCCCTGGCACCTGCTGCGCACCGCCAAGGAGTACAAGGCCACCCTGATCATCGTGCTCGACCGGGTGCCGCACCAGGTGCTCGCCGAGGTCTCCCGCCAGTACGGGGCCCTGCTCACCCGCGCCGGACTGGGCGAGGTACCCCGCTTCACCGTGCCCGAGCTGCCCGAATCCGCCGGCGGTGGCGGACTGCTGCCCGCCACCGCCGTCGCCCCGCTGGCCGCCTGGCTCATCCACCACACCCAGGACCCCGCCGCCCGGCAGCAGGCGGTCGCCCGTACTGCGACCGGAGTGCTCGACTCCCTGCGCCGCCGGATTCCCGCACTCGCCTCCGCCGTCGCCGCCCAGCACGCCGCCGCCGTACGGCTCACCGGAGCGGTCGAGGACGCGTACAGGAGGGAGGGCAAGCGGGTCCGCAACCGGCTGAACCAGGGTGCCGTCCTCGCCGGCGACGCCCTCACCCGCTGGCGCGGCTACCCCCTCGACACCACCGCCGACGAACTGCTCGACTCCCTCGCCGAAAGCCTCGCCGCCCTCCTCCAGTGCGCCGTGGCCGCCGCCGACGAACGGATCGCCGCGGCCTGGCGGCGGGAACCCGCCGCCGGAGCCGTCACCCTGCCCGCCCCCGACCGGGAGGCCGCCGAACGGATCGGAATGGCCGTCCGCCGCTGGCGGCGGGTGCTGGAAGAACTGGCCGAGGAGGAGGTCGCCCGGCTCGACCGGCAGCCCGCGCCCGACCCCGACGGGGTGGCCGCACTGCTCGTCGCCGCCCTGCTCGGCGGCAAGCGGGCCCGGGTGGCCGGCGAGAAACTCGCCGAGCGCATTGGCGCCCAGGCCGCGCTGCGACTGCGCGACCGGGGCGCCGAACTCGTCGGCGAACACCTCGACGAGGTGCTCAGGGCCGAACGCGACCGCCGCCTCGCCCCCCTCGACGCACTCGAAGTCACCCCGGAGCCGCAGGCCGAACTGATCGCCGCGCTCTCCGTACTGCAGAAGGAGAGGTGACGCGGGTGACCGCCCTCACCGAGAACACCGACGACCGCTGGGACGACCGCTGGGACGACGGGCTGATCGCCCGGCGGGTCGCCGAGGACGGGGACCAGGAGGACGACGGCACCGACGACGCACTCGTCCGCGCCGTCTCCGGCGCCGGCAACGACGGCGGAAAGACCCCCGCCGCACCGCCCCTCAGCCCCGAGGGGCTGGCCCTGCGGATGCGCCTCGACGCCCTCCGCCAGCTGGTCGGCCTCTCCCGCACCCGCCTCGACGGCAAGACCCTCGCCGAAGCCGGCCGGGTCCTGGACGAGGCCGCCGCACGGCGCGGACTGTCCCCGCAGCACACCGTCGTCGCCATCGCCGGTGCCACCGGAAGCGGCAAGTCCACACTCTTCAATTCACTCGCCGGAGTGCAGATTTCGGAGACCGGACTGCGCCGCCCGACCACCGCCGCGCCGATCGCGTGCACCTGGACGGACGGGGCGGCCGGGCTGCTGGACCGGCTGGAGATCCCCGGCCGGCTGCGCCGCCGCCCCCGGGAAGGGTCGGTCGCCGCCGAATCCCTCCAAGGGGTGGTCCTGGTGGACCTGCCCGACCTGGACTCGGCCGTCCGCGAGCACCGCGCGCACGTGGACCGGGTGCTGGCGCTGGTCGACGCCGTGGTCTGGGTGGTCGACCCGGAGAAGTACGCCGACGCCGTCCTCCACGAGCGCTACCTGCGGCCGCTCTCCGGCCACGCCGAGATCACCTTCGTCGTCCTCAACCAGATCGACCGGCTGCCCGGCGAGGCCGCCGACCTGGTCCTCGACGACCTGCGGCGGCTGCTCGACGAGGACGGCATGGCCCTCGGCGAACACGGCGAACCGGGCGCCACCGTGCTCGGGCTGTCCGCCCTCACCGGCGAGGGCGTCGGCGAGCTGCGGGAACTGCTCGGACAGTTCGCCCAGGAGCGGGGCGCCGCCACCCGGCGGATCTCCGCCGACGTGGACCGCGCCGCGGCCCGGCTGCGCTCGCTGTACGTGGCCGACGGCCACGCCGGGCCGGAGATCGGGGAAGCGGCCCGCGCCGAATTCGAGGACCGGCTGGCCGAGGCGGTCGGCGCGTACGCGGCGGGGCTCGCCGCCGAACGGGCCTGGCGGCGCAACGCCGGCAAGGCCTGCGGAACGCCCTGGCTGCGGCTGTGGCGCTGGTACGAGAGCCGGCGCGCCCCGCGGCGGCTCGGCGGCCTGGCCGCCCTGGCCGCCCTCGGCGGCCGCACCTTCGGCGCCGAACCGGAACCGCCGCCCGAGGCGGAGGTGACCGCCCGGCAGCGGGTGGAGCAGGCCGTACGCACGGTCGCCGACGAGGCCGCCGCCGGACTGCCCGAACCCTGGGCGCAGGCGGTCCGCGAGACCGCGGTGCGCGGCGCGGAACGGCTGCCGGAGGCGCTGGACGAACTGGCCGTCACGGTGGGCGTGCCCACCGGCAAGCCGCCGCGGCCCGCGTGGTGGCCGGCCGCCGTGCTGGGCCAGGCGGCCATGACCCTGCTGCAGATCTTCGGCGGGCTGTGGCTGGTCGGGCAGATCGCCGGACTGCTGGAACCGAGCCTGCTGCCGCCCGTGATGCTGATGGTGGCGGGGATCGTGGGCGGGCCGCTGGTCGAGTGGACCTGCGTGATCACGGCCCGCGGACCCGCCCGCCGGTACGGGCAGGACGCCGAGCGGCGGCTCCGGCAGGCGGCGGCCGGCTGCGGCCGGGCCCGGGTGCTGGAACCCGTCGCGGCCGAACTGCTGCGCTACCGGGAGGTGCGGGAGCAGTACGCGGTGGTCGCCGCAGGGGGGAACAGGTTGTCCACAACCCGTCAGTAATCCACAGGGCGGGGCGGGTCGGGGGCGGCCGGGCGCAGCATGGCGGTACGCGATCGCAGAAGTGTCGAGCATGCGCGGGACCCGCGCTCAACGGGGAGGGGAACGACCGGGATGAACGAGACCCTGGTGACACTGGTGGGCCATGTGGCGACACAGGTCGACTACCGGGAAACACCGAACGGAGCATCGGCGAGATTCCGCTTCGCCGTGACCCCGCGGTTCCGCGACCGGCAGAGGGAAGCCTGGGCCGACGGACCGACCAGCTTCTACACCGTGTGGGCGCGGCGCTCGCTCGCGGCCAACCTGGCCGGCTCCGTCTCGGTGGGCGAGCCCTTGGTGGTGCACGGCAGACTGCGCGTGCGGGACGAGGAGCGCGAAGGCCGGAAGTGGTTTTCGGCCGACATCGAGGCCGTGGCCATCGGTCACGACCTCACCCGAGGTACCGCGGCGTTCCGCCGGATCGTCAAGGCGGGGCCGATGCTGACGGATTCTCAGAAGGCGGCGGTGGTCTAGGTGTTCGAGGCCGCTAGGATTCCCCGGTACTCACGGGCACCAGGGTCTTTGGCCCGAAGGGGAAGACTGTGTCTATTGCCGTTCCCGCTCATTCCGCTTCCATCGCCTCGGCAGGCTCCGCCGGGGCCCTCGGGTCCACAGGGGGTGCCGAGTCCGCAGTGCCTGCCGGGGCTGCCGGGGCCGCCGGGTCCGCCGGGGCGCGGCGGCGGCCGCTGGCCGTCGCGCTGCTCGCCGCCGCCCTCGCCGCCGCACCGGGTGCCGCCTCCGCCTCCGAGGGGCCGGGCAGGTCCCGGCCCCCGGAAGGCGCGAGCGCCGTGCTCGACGGCCTGAAGACCTACGGCCAGGCCGTGCTGCGCGGCACGGACGGGGCCGTCCGGCACATCCCCGCCGGGCTGTACGAGATGCGGGTCGACGGCGGCGGAATGCTGCAGACCTACGGAGTGGGGGTGGCCGGCTTCGCGCAGCCCGAGGAGCGGTACACCGAGACCCCGTGGAGCGGCAGCCCGCTCGGCGGGAACGGCGAGGCGGGCCGGATCCGGTGGGTGCTGGAGCACTCCTACCCCCAGCTCAACGATCTCGCCGGGCTCGCGAAGGCGGCCGGGGCCCCCGCGCTCACCGCGGAGAGCGCGGCCGCCGGCACCCAGGTGGCGATCTGGCGGCTGACCGACGGGGTGAACGTGGAGGCGGCCGACCCGGCTGCGGAGAAGCTGGCCGACTACCTCCAGCGGGCGTCCCGGCGGCTGCCCGAACCGCCCGCCTCGCTGAGCCTTCAGCCCGCCGAGGCGTCCGGGCCGGCCGGCAGCCGGCTGGGACCGGTCACCGTCCGCACCCGGGCGCAGAGCGTCACCGTCGCCCCGGACGCGGCGGCGGAGCGGATGGGCGTGCGGGTACTGGGCGAGGACGGACAGCCGGTCACCACCGCCGGGAACGGCACCCGGCTGTACTTCGAGGTCCCGGCGGGCACCCCCGACGGCACCGCCTCGGTGACCGTCCAGGGGGCCACGAGGGTCCCGGTCGGCCGGGTCTTCACCAGCGGCGGGCCCAGCCAGGCCCAGATCGTGGCGGGCTCAAGCGACTCGGCGGCCGTCGCCGGGGCAGCAGCGGTCTGGCCCGCACCCACGCCCCGCGACCTGGCCGCGCAGGGCGCACCCGGCACGGCGATCGGCGCGCCCGCCGCCATGACCCCGACCGCCGAGGAACAGCCCGAGGACCACTTGGCGGCCAGCGGCAGCTCCGCGGCCACCCCGGTGATCGCCTCCCTGGCGGTCGGCCTGGTCGTCCTCGGCGGCATGGTCGTGCTGCTGCTCCGCAAGCGCCCCCTCGACGAGGACGAGCCGCCGGCCGGGGCGGACGCGCCTTAGGCCGCCCGGCCGATCGAGCCGGACCCCTCACGGGGGTCCGGGCGGCGCCCGGCGGGGCGGGCCGATTCGCGGCGCGGTCGCCGGGTAGGGGCAGCAAATGGTGATGGAACGGAACGACGGACGGAAGCGGACCGCCACGGATGCCCACGGCGGGCCGCTGACCTGGCGGGGCGCGGTCGCCCAGTGGGACCGGGCGCTCTTCGACGCGGTCGCCCGGCGGCACTGGCCGGGCGGCGACCGGGTGCTGCCCCGGCTGAGCCGGGCCGCCGACCACGGGCTGCTGTGGGGCGGGATCGGTGCGGCGCTGGCCGTGTTCGGGTCGGCCGGGGTTCGCCGGGCGGCGCTGCACGGGGCCGCCTCGCTGGCGCTGGCCTCCGCGACCGTCAACACCGTCGGCAAATGGTCCGTACGGCGGGCCCGGCCGCTGCTGGAGGGGGTGCCGGCCGTCCGGCTGCCCGCCCGCCAGCCCTGGACCACCTCCTTCCCCTCGGGGCACTCCGCCTCCGCCTTCGCCTTCCTCACCGGGCTCGCCACGGTCGCCCCCGGCTGGGGCCTGGCGGTCGCCCCGCTCGCCGCGTCGGTGGCCTTCTCCCGCGTCTACACCGGTGCGCACTACCCGACCGACGTGCTCGCCGGTTCGGCCCTCGGGGTCGGTGCGGGCCTGGTCGTACGGCGGCTCGTGCTCGACGCCGAGCGGGCCCGCACCACCCCGGGTGACGAGCACCCGGCACCGGCGCCGGCCCTGCCCGGCGGGGCCGGTCTGACCGTGGTCGTCAACACCGGATCCGGCGGGAGCGGCGGCGCGCAGGCCCTGCGCGAGGCACTCCCGGCCGCCGAGGTGGTCGAGGTCGACGGATCGGAACTGCCCGCCGTCCTCGCCGAGGCCGCCGCCCGGTCCACCGCGCTCGGCGTGTGCGGCGGCGACGGCACCGTCAACGCGGCCGCCTCCGCCGCCCTCCGCGCCGGCATCCCGCTGGCCGTGTTCCCCGGCGGCACCCTGAACCACTTCGCCCAGGACTTCGGTCTGGTCGGCCCCGAGGACACCTGCCGGGCCGTGGAGGCCGGACAGGCCGTCCGCGTCGGCGTGGGCCGTTTCACCCCCGGCCCGGACGGCTCCGCCGAGCCCGGCTACTTCCTCAACACCTTCAGCCTCGGCGTCTACCCCCAGCTGCTGGGCCGCCGGCTCCGCTGGGCCCCGCGGATCGGCGGAGGCCCCGCCGCCGTGCTGGCCGCCGTACACGTCCTGCGCACCGAGCGCCCCCTCCGGCTCCGGCTGGCCGGCCGGCCCCGCAAGGTGTGGCTCCTCTTCGCCGGAAACGGCACCTACCACGGCACCGGGCCCACCCCGCGCCGCCGCCTCAGCCTGCGCGAGCCGCACCTCGACATCCGGCTCGTCCACGGCGGCGGCCGCCCCGGCATCCGCCTCCTCGCCGCCGCCCTGGCCGGCCCGCTGACCCGCTCGCCCGCCCACGTCGCGACCCGCCTGACCACCCTCCACCTCGAGGACATCCCCCCGGGCACCCCGGTCGCCTACGACGGCGAGTACGCCCAGGCCCCCAGCGCCTGCACCCTGGAAAAACTCCCCTCCGCCCTGACCGTCTACCGCCCCCGCTGACCCCCCGCTCCCCACCTCCCGGCCGTCCCGCCGCGATCCCGTCCGCAAGGCCGCCCGGCACGGGGTTGCGGCGCCCCGGGGAGGCCCGGCGGGGCCGGACGGGTTTCCCCCGTGGGGTGGACGTCAGGCACTATGGGGTGTATCTGCCCACCATCGATCTGCCGGACGGTTTCTCTTGGCTGAGTTCATCTACACCATGCGCAAGGCGCGCAAGGCGCACGGCGACAAGGTGATCCTTGACGACGTCTTCCTGAACTTCCTGCCCGGCGCGAAGATCGGTGTGGTCGGCCCGAACGGCGCCGGCAAGTCCACCGTTCTCAAGATCATGGCGGGCCTTGAGCAGCCGTCCAACGGCGAGGCGTACCTGTCTCCCGGGTACTCCGTCGGCATCCTCATGCAGGAGCCCAAGCTCGACGAGTCCAAGACCGTCCTGGAGAACGTCGAGGACGGTGTCGGCGAGATCAAGGGCAAGCTCAACCGGTTCAACGCGATCGCCGAGGAAATGGCGACGAACTACACCGACGAGCTGATGGAGGAGATGGGCAAGCTCCAGGACGACCTGGACCACGCCAACGCGTGGGACCTCGACGCCCAGCTGGAGCAGGCCATGGACGCCCTGGGCTGCCCGCCCGGCGACTGGCCGGTCACCAACCTCTCCGGTGGTGAGAAGCGCCGCGTGGCCCTCTGCAAGCTGCTGCTGGAGGCCCCCGACCTGCTGCTCCTCGACGAGCCCACCAACCACCTCGACGCCGAGTCGGTGAACTGGCTGGAGCAGCACCTGGCCCAGTACAAGGGCGCCGTCGTGGCCGTCACCCACGACCGGTACTTCCTGGACAACGTCGCCGAGTGGATCCTCGAGCTCGACCGCGGCCGCGCCCACCCCTACGAGGGCAACTACTCCACCTACCTGGAGAAGAAGTCCGAGCGCCTCAAGGTCGAGGGCAAGAAGGACGAGAAGCGCCAGAAGCGCCTCAAGGAAGAGCTGGAGTGGGTCCGCTCCAACGCCAAGGGCCGCCAGGCCAAGTCCAAGGCCCGTCTCGCCCGCTACGAGGAGATGGCCGCCGAGGCGGACAAGATGCGGAAGCTGGACTTCGAGGAGATCCAGATCCCGCCGGGCCCGCGCCTGGGCTCCATCGTGGTCGAGGTCTCCAACCTCTCCAAGGCCTTCGGTGACAAGGTCCTCATCGACGACCTGTCCTTCACGCTGCCGCGCAACGGCATCGTCGGCATCATCGGCCCGAACGGCGCCGGCAAGACCACGCTGTTCAAGATGATCCAGGGCCTGGAGAAGCCGGACTCCGGCGAGATCAAGGTCGGCGAGACCGTCAAGATCTCGTACGTGGACCAGGGCCGCGCCAACATCGACCCCAAGAAGACCCTCTGGGCGGTCGTGTCGGACGAGCTGGACTACATCAACGTCGGCCAGGTCGAGATGCCCTCGCGGGCGTACGTGTCCGCATTCGGCTTCAAGGGCCCGGACCAGCAGAAGCCGGCCGGCGTGCTCTCCGGTGGTGAGCGCAACCGCCTGAACCTGGCGCTCACCCTCAAGCAGGGCGGCAACCTGCTGCTCCTCGACGAGCCCACCAACGACCTCGACGTCGAGACCCTGTCCTCGCTGGAGAACGCGCTCCTCGAGTTCCCGGGTGCGGCCGTGGTCGTCTCCCACGACCGCTGGTTCCTGGACCGAGTCGCCACGCACATCCTGGCGTACGAGGGCGAGTCCAAGTGGTTCTGGTTCGAGGGCAACTTCGAGTCGTACGAGAAGAACAAGGTCGAGCGCCTCGGCCCGGACGCCACCCGTCCGCACCGCGCGACCTACAAGAAGCTCACGCGAGGCTGAGCAGCGTGGCCAGACACATCTACCGGTGCCCCCTGCGCTGGTCGGACATGGACGCCTTCGGGCACGTCAACAACGTGGTCTTCCTCCGCTACCTGGAGGAAGCCCGCATCGACTTCATGTTCCGGCTGGCGCCGGGGAACGGCTCGCAGTCCTTCCAGGGCGGGTCCGTCGTGGCCCGGCACGAGATCGACTACAAGCGGCCGCTCGTGCACCGGCACGAGCCGGTCACCATCGAGTCCTGGGTGACGAAGATAGGCGCGGCGTCGCTGACCATCGCCTACGAGGTCAAGGACGCCGACGTCGTGTACGTCAGCGCGTCCACGGTCGTCGTCCCCTTCGACCTGGAGGCGCAGCGGCCCCGCCGGATCACCGAGGAGGAGCGCCGGTTCCTCCAGGAGTACGTCGACGACTCGGCGACGTCGGGGCCGTCGGCCGGCTCGGCCCGGGCCGCATGACCGGACAGCTGCGCTTCGCCGATTCCGGGGAGGCGGCGGACCTCGCCGCCTTCCTGGGCCGGCTCGTGCACTACGACCGCGCCGCCGCGGTCCGCCTCCAGGCGGGCGGCGGCGCGCTCGCCGTCTTCGGCCGCCCGCCGTCCTTCGAGGTCCTCGCGATCCGCACCGCCCGGCTCGCCGAGCCGGTCACCCTGGACCTCACCGTGTCCGCCGGTGAACTCCTGGAGTCCGTCGACGAGACCGCCGGCACCGCCGCCGTCCCGGGGCCCGTCACCGGGCCGCCCTGGGCCGGTGTCCTGCCGCCCCGCGGAGGCTGGCGCCAGGTGCCCGGACTGCCCGGACCCGACGCGATGCGCGCGGCCGTCGCCGCCGCCGTCGCCGAGTTCCGCTCCCGCGACGAGGCCCTGCCGGAGGACCGGCGCACCCGGGCCGAGCGGGACCGCATCGGCCGCGAGATCTGGTCCCGGACCCTGGGCGACACCGAACTGCCGCTGCGTGCCGTGCATGCCGCGCAGTCGCTCGGCTTCCTGAGGCCGATACGGTCCACCGTGCCGGCCCGGACCCCCGCGCCCGGCGCCCCCGAACCGGTGGCGCTGTTCGCCTCCGGGAGCTGGCTGCGCCTGCGCACCCCGTACGGGTCCGTCGCCACCCGGCGCCCCGGCGGCGGCCTGGGCTCCCTCCAGGTCCGCCCCGTCTGACCGGTACGGCCCCGGCCGGGGCGGGCAGGACCTAGTCGCCGGTGTTGATCATCGAGGCGGCCGCGTACGTCAGGTACTTCCACAGCTGCGCCTCGTGCTCCGGGGCCAGCGCCAGCTCGTCCACCGCCACCCGCATGTGCCGCAGCCACGCGTCGTGGGCCGCCCGGTCCACCTGGAACGGGGCGTGCCGCATCCGCAGCCGCGGGTGGCCCCGGTGGTTGCTGTAGGTGGTGGGCCCGCCCCAGTACTGCATCAGGAACAACGCGAACCGCTCCTCGGCCGGACCCAGGTCCTCCTCCGGGTACATCGGACGCAGCAACGGGTCTTCCGCGACCCCCTGGTAGAAACGCCGCACCAGACGGCGGAAGGTCTCCTCGCCGCCCACCTGCTCGTAAAAGGTCTGCTCCTGAAGCGTGCCCCGCGGAATCTCATTCACCCGACCATCGTCTCAGACGCCCGGACGGAGGACGGGAGTCCTAGGACCGTTCGCCTCCCCGCCCCGCGCGCAGGACAGTGGAGGCATGGGCGCACACCAGGTGCACGCCGTGCACACCGTGGACCCCGAGGCCGCGCACGCCGCGCAGGTGCGGGAGCTGACCGCGGCCGGGGTGCTGCGCGATCCGGCCTGGCGGGCGGCCTTCGCGGCGGTGCCCCGGCACGTCTTCGTCCCCTGTTACTTCACCGGCCGGGGCGCCGGCCAGGAGCGGGTCTGGGGCGAGGACCCCGATCCCGCCCAGCGGGCCCGCTGGCTGCGCGGGGTGTACACCGACACCCCGCTGGCCACCCGGCTGCGCGACGGCGAACTCGTCTCCTCCAGCAGCCAGCCCTCGCTGATGGCGAAGATGCTGGCGGCCCTCGACGTCCGGGACGGCGACAACGTGCTGGAGATCGGCGCCGGCACCGGCTACAACGCCGCCCTGCTCTGCCACCGGCTCGGCGACGAGCGGGTCACCACGGTCGACCTGGACGCGGACATCACGGAATCCGCGCGGGCGCACCTGGCGCAGCTCGGCTACCACCCCGCCGTGATCACCGGGGACGGAGCGCGCGGGGCACCGGGCCGGGCCCCGTTCGACCGGATCATCGTGACCTGCACGCTGCCGCAGATCCCGCACGCCTGGCTGGGCCAGTGCCGGCCGGGTGCGCGGATCCTGGCACCCCTGGCCACCGGGCTGATCGCGCTGCGGGTGCAGGACGCCGACTTCGCCGAGGGCCGCTTCCTGCACACCTCGGCGTACTTCGTGCCGCTGCGCGGAGCCGAGGCTGCGCCGCAGGGGGTCGGGGGCGGGCCGCCGTACGAGCTGCTGGAGAACGAGCGCTTCCAGTTCATGCTGGTGCTCACGGCGGGCGCGCTGCACCCGCGGGAGGCGCTGGACCTGTGGCGCACCGAGGGGAGGCCGGCCCGGGAGCGGTTCGGGGTGACGGTCAGCGGCGCGGGCCAGTGGTGCTGGCTGGACGATCCCCAGGGGCCGTACGTGTGGCCCCTGGGGGAGGGGTGAAGGGGGAGGTCAGCCGCGGCGGACGGTGATGGTCGTCCAGGCGCCGACGTGCACCCGGTCGCCGTCGTTCAGCGGGACCGGCACGTACGGCTGGATGGGTTCTTCGCCGCCGTTGATGGTGGTGCCGTTGGTGGAGTTCTGGTCCACCACCGCCCAGCTGCCGTCCGGCTGCTGGACCAGGACGGCGTGCTGGTGCGAGACGCCCGGGTCCTCCGGCGGCACCGACAGGTCGATGTCCGGGGACTCACCGGTGGAGGCGCGGCGACGGCCGATGGTGATCTGGCCGCCGGACAGCGGAAGGTGCTGCTCCGGCGAGTAGGCGGGCAGGTTGAGCCCGGCCGCCTCGGGGCCGCTGCGGTGCATCATCGCCATGAAGTACGAGCGGTCCGGGCCGACCGTCGCGGTCCAGGCGCCGCCCTGGGGGCCGGGGCCGCCCTGGCCCGGGTACCCCTGCTGCTGGTGCTGCTGGTGCTGCTGGTGCTGCTGCTGAGGGTGCTGCTGGTGTTGCTGCGGGGGCGGCGGAGGCTGCTGCTGGTACTGCTGCTGCGCCTGCTGGGACGGCGGCGGAAGCATCCAGTCGTCCCCGCCGCCCAGCGCCTCGGCCGGCCGGTTGACCTGGGAGGGCCGCGAGCCCTGGTAGTCGTACGGGTCCTGGGCGAACGGCGCGGGCGCCGGCGGGGCGGGGGCCGGCGGGACCGGGGCCATGGGCTGCGGGGGCGCCGCCGGGGTGTACGAACTCGCCGTACGGGTGAGGAAGTTGTACCGGCACTCCTCGCAGAACGGGGCCATGGCCTCGCGCGGGGTCCGGCACTGCGGGCACAGTTCGGCCTGGGCGGTCGCGTCGCCGCCGGAGGGCGGGTAGCCGTATCCGTAGGAGGGCGCCGCGGGCGCGCCCGCGGGGGCGGCCATGCGGTGGCCGCAGACCTCGCACCAGTCGTCGGAGACCGATTGGTGCCCGTTCGGGCAGGTCGGCATGTCGGCCCGTCCCCCTTCTCCCTGCGTCAAGACGGCAGGTCCTCGTCAGGTCTTTTTCACTCGTACGGTTTGGGTGGAACGCGTTTCGAGGGTCATCTCGTCCGCGTCCGCAACCTTTGCCTTCAGCCGCACAGTACCTGCAGCCGCATCGACGACGTCGACCACCTTCGCCAGCAGTTTGGCAGTGTCCTCGTTCCCGGACGCAACTGCCAGCTGTACGGCACGACCCAGCTTGGCCGTGGCGCCACCGGTATCACCCAGTTTGCGAGCTTCGAGTCCCTGCTGGATGGCCTGGGCCAGCTCGGCCTGCCCGGTGTAGTGGGCCACCTGGGGGTTGATCGCGGTGGAAGCGGCCAGATCGTCCGTCCACACGGCCCGGACCAGTCCCTGAGCGAGTACCGACGGCGCCTGGCCCGCCGGGTCGGGGAGCACCAGCGAGACCCGCGCGGCCAGCATCTCCCGGCCGACGCCGGCCTCCGGCACGCGGACGCACACGTGGTACTCGCGGGACTCGTCTCCCCAGGACCCGGTCGGGTAGTCCCCGGCCCGCGGCCCGGTCTCCGTACGGCGGTCCGTCAGGTCCAGCACGGTGGGGGCGACCTGCTTCACGTACCGGATCTCCGCGCCGACCGGGGTCCACAGCCGCAGGCTGACGTCCGCGACCTCCTTGCCCATGGCCTCCTCCATCATGTGCCGGAAGTCCCCGGCCAGGTGGGCCGGGTCGGCGACGATGTCGGCGGTGCCGAGCAGGGCGCTCGCGATCCCGGTGACCTCCTTCACCTCCCAGTCGGTGCCCACCCCGCGGGCGTCGCAGGTGAACCGGCCGGCGCAGGCGTCGAGGGTGGCGCGCAACCGTTCCGGCTCCTCGTGTTCGTTGCGGCCGTCGGTGAGGAGGATGCCGTGCCGGATGGCGGCGGAACTGCCCCGCAGCAGCCCGTCGGCGAGCCGCAGCCAGGTGCCGATGGCGGTGCCGCCGCCGGACCGCAGCAGTCCCAGGGCTTCCTTGGCCTGGGCGCGGGTGGCCGCGTCGGCGACCGCGAGCCGGCCCTGGCCGGGATAGACCTCCTTGGCCACGTGGGTGCCGGCGATCACCGCGAAGGAGGTGCCGTCGCGCAGGGCGTCGACGGCGGTGGCGGTGGCCTGCCGGGCCCCCTCCATCTTGGCCGGCGGGTACTCCATCGACCCGGAGCAGTCGACCATGATCACGACGGCGGCGGAGCCGGGCAGCGCCGCCCGGGTCGCGATCGCCCCGCCGGTGGAGGTGACGGTGACGATGGCGTGGACGTCCCGCCCGCCCATGGGCAGGAACTCGTTCTGGTAGACCTCTGCGGTGAACCGCGGGGCGCTCGGCTTGGCGAAGTTCGCCACGGGACGGTCTCCTTGCGGATCAGGCCTGCGGGGTGGCGGACGGGGGCACGGCGAACGGCACGACGGCCACGGTCACGTTGTCGTGACCGCCGCCGTCGAGGGCGTGTCCGACCAGCACCTGGGCGCTGTGCAGCGGGCGCGACGACGCGTCGACGGGCACCACGGAGGCCATCTCGGCGGCCGACTCGGCGTAGTTCCACAGCCCGTCGGTGCACACGATCACCACGCCCGGGTGGTCCGGCCGGAAGGACTTGGTGTGCGGCTCCAGTTCGTACGCGTCGGCGCCGAGCCAGCCGGTGATCGCGTGGGCGCGTACGTCGGCGTAGGCCTCGGCCTCGCCCATCAGTCCGGCCGCGACCATCTGGGCGGCCCAGGAGTCGTCCTCGGTGAGCCGGTGGGGGAGGGCGGCGCGGTCGTCGGGCACCCAGTAGGCCCGGCTGTCGCCGACCCAGCCGACGGTGAGCAGGCCGCCGCTGACCACCGCGCCGACCAGGGTGCAGGCCGGCGCGTTCTGGGCGCCGGGCACCTCCGGGGCGAGCGCGTTGACGGCGTTCGCCGCGGCCAGGATGGCCGAGTGCATGGCCTCCTGGGGGTGCGCGCCGCGCGGCAGGGCGTCCAGCAGGGCCTCGTTGGCGGCGGCCGCGGCGGCGGCGGAGGCGTCGTCGGGGCGGCTGGCGGAGGAGACGCCGTCGCAGACGATCGCGATGGTGGCGGCGGACCCGTCGGGCAGCGCGGTCGCGGAGACCGCGAAGGAGTCCTCGTTGCGGTGGTGCCGCAGGCCGCGGTCGCTGACGGCGGCGACGCTGCCGAGCTCCTCCTCGACGTGGTCGCGCTCGCGGGGCTGGGCGTGCCCGCAGTTCTCGCAGTAGCCGTCGGTGTCGACCCGGCCGGCCCGGCAGGCGACACAGGCCTTCCCGCCCGGGGCGGGGGCCGCGGGGGCGGGGGCGGGGGCCGGCGAGGCCGCCGGCTCGGCCGGGGCGGGCGTGTCGTAGCGGCCGTGCTCGCCGTGGCCGGCCGCCTCGCCGTGATCGGCGCCACCGGCGGAGGCCCCGTGGGCGTCGTGCCTGGCGTGCCCGCCGGCACCGGCGGCAGCGCCGTCGTACGGTCCGGGCACGCCCGGGGTGTTGTGCCGGGCGGCGGCCCCGTACGGGTCCTGCGACGGGCCGTCGTACCGGGTGGGCCGGTGCTGCTCCCAGCCGTCCGGGGCGGTGGCCTCGGTGCCGGGCCGGCCGGCCGAATCACCGGCCGCCTGCGGCACCGCCGCCGCGGCACCCGCCATGCCCTCCCAGCCGGGCGCGGGCAGGCCGGGGGCCGGCGCGGCCGATCCGAAGGCTCCCGCCGGGCCGAACCCGCCCGGCGCGGGCGCCGGCGCCGTCGGCGCGTAGCCCTGTGCCGGGGGCTGCACGGACACGGCCAGGGTGGGACGGTCGGCCTGTGGCGGCGGGGAGGACAGGTCGTGTCCGCAGCGGCCGCAGAAGAGGTCGCCCTCTTCCAACGGCTCCGCGCAGCTGGGGCAGCCCGACGGCTGTTGCATCCGCTCCATCACTCACACCCACGTCCGGGGACGGAAACGGTTTGCCCGTTCCACCAGTTCGATCCGCTCCTCGCCCCGCTGCGCCAGCCGGGCCAGGACGCGGTAGGAGCGTTCCAGGCCGAAGCGCAGCCCCCGCTCGTCGAGTTGACTGCCGAGCAGCGAGGTCCGACCGGGGTCCGCACCCCGGCTACCCGACAGTACCCAGTCCAGGGCCGAGCCCAGAACCTCGGTCGACAGCCGTTCGTGCCGTTCCGGGCTCAGGCCGAACCGCCGCAGGGCTTCCACCTGCCCGGCGGCGGCCGACAGATCGGCCAGCAGCGGCTCCACAGGGGACCGTTCGCGCAGACGTGCCCGTACCGCCGCGACCCGCGCAGCGGTGTAGTGGATCGAGGACTCCGGTACGGATTCCAGCGTGCGCACCGCTCCGGACCGGTCCCCGGTGGCCAGCTGCACCCGGGCCAGCCCGAAGGCGGCGCTGACGAACCCCGGGTCGGTGAGCCAGACCAGCCGGTAGTACTCGGCGGCGTTGTCCAGCTGGCCCAGGATCTCCGCGCACAGGCCGAGCGCCAGCTTGGGCGCGGGCTCGCCCGGGAAGGCGTCGTAGACCGCGTCGAAGGACAGCGCGGCGACCTCGTTGTCGCCGGTGGCGAGCGAGGTGATGCCGCGCGCCCAGACCACCCGCCAGTCGTCCGGGTGCCGGGCCTCCAGCTCGGCCAGCGCCGGGCCGGCCACGGCCAGTTCACCCAGCTCCAGCCGCGCCCGCAGCTCCCGCAGCCGCAGTTCCGCGGAGTCGGCGGGCGCGGAGCCGAGGGCGCCGAGCAGATCGCCGGGTGCGGAGGCGAGCAGGCCGGCGAGGAACCCGGCGTTGGGGTCGGTGGAGTCCACCAGCGGCACGGGCAGCGCGAGCGCGGTGTCCCTGGCGTCCAGCGTGGCGAGCCGGGCGAGTCCCTCCGGCCCGGCCTCCCCCTGCCGGGGCGCGGGCACCCGGGCGGTCCCGGCCGGTGCGGCCGGGAGCGGTGCCGGTGCCGCGGCCGGCGCCGGCCCGCCCGCCACGTGCGTGGCGGTCGTCCCGATCCCGACAACGGCCCCACCGGCCGGACCGGCCCCGGCTGCCGCGACGGGCACCCCGCCGGGCGGTGTACCGACCGGCAGGCCGTGGCTGTTGGGCCCGGGCACCGGCACCCCGCCGGGCGGCGTGCCGACGGGCAGGCCGTGGCCGTTGGGCCCGGGCACCGGCACCCCGCCGGGCGGCGTACCGACGGGCAGGCCGTGGCTGTTGGGCCCGGGCACCGGCACTCCGCCCGGCGGCGTGCCGGCCGGCAGGCCGTGGCCGTTGGGCATCGGAACACCGTTCGCCGGGGCACCGGCCCACGGGCCTGCCTGCGGCGGCACCGCGCCGCCCGCCGCCGGGCCGTGGCCCGGCCCGGCAGACCCGGGCGCGCCCAAGGCAGGCCCGCCGGCCGAGGGCACGGCCGGGCCCACCGCACGGCCCCGGCCCCGGCCCCGGCTGCGGCCCGAGGCGGGGCGGGCGCCCAGGTGGGAGACCTCGCGGTCCGGGGAGTCCGCGAACAGCAGCGTGTCCGGGACGCGGAGTTCCGGGCCGAACAGCGTGGACAGGTGCGGGCGGGGCCGGCCGCTCTGGAGCGCGACCACCTCGCGGAGCACCCCCGTCAGCTGGTCCGCCATCTCCTGCGCGGAGGCGAACCGCCGGTCCGGATCCGGGTCGGTGGCCCGTACCAGCAGCCGGTAGAAGGACTCGTACCGGCGGAACACCTCGATGTGCTCCGGATCCGGCAGCGAGTCCGCGAACACGTTCGTGTAGCCCTGGAAGTCGAAGGTGAGGACGGCCAGCGTCCTCGCCACCGTGTACAGGTCGGACGCCACCGACGGCCCGACCTCCGCCACCTCCGGCGCCTGGTAGCCGACCGTGCCGTAGATGGCCGACTCCTCGTCGTCCATCCGCCGCACCGCGCCCATGTCGATCAGCTTCAGCTGATCGGCCTGCTGGATCGCGTTGTCCACCTTGAAGTCGCAGTACAGCAGGTTGCGGCTGTGCAGGTGCCCCAGCGCCTCCAGCGCCTCGATGCCGTAGGCGCAGGCCTGTTCCACCGGCAGCGGATCCCGCCGCCCGTCCGGCCGGCGCCGCTCGTTCGCGATCTCCTTCAGCGATTTCCCGCCGACGTACTCCATGACGATGTACCCGTCCAGCGAGCCCGTCCGCTGGTCCAGGTGCTCCACGAAGTTGTAGATCCGCACGATGTTGGAGTGCTCGATCTCCGCGAGGAACCGCCGCTCCGAGATCGCCGCCGCCATCGCGTCCTGGTCCCCGGTGTCCAGCAGGCCCTTCAGGACCACCCACCGGTCCGACACCGCCCGGTCCACCGCGAGGTACACCCAGCCCAGACCGCCGTGCGCCAGGCAGCCCGCCACCTCGTACTGGCCGTGGACCACGTCACCGCCGCGCAGCTTCGGCACGAAGGAGTACGGGTGGCCGCACTTGGTGCAGAAGCCCTCGGTCCGGCCCGGCCGGTCGCCGCGCGAACGCCCCACCGGCGCCCCGCAGTCCGACCGCGAGCAGAACCGCTTCCGCTCCGGCACCTCCGGATTCTCCAGCACCGCCGCCGAAGGATCCGGACGCGGAACATCCGGTACGGTCACCAGCCCGGCCCCCAGCCGGTTCCGCCCCGACGCCGCGGACGCGGAGCCCGAACTGCGCACCGACACCGACCGCGTGGACACGGTCCCCGACAGCGCACGCGAAAGCCGCCCCGACACCGACCGCCGCGAGGACGACGACCGCGAGGACCGCGCCGAGGCCCGCGAGGACGAAGCCGACCGGGCCGAGCCCGAGGACCGCGCCGACGGCCCCGACCCCGCAGACCCGCCGCGCGCCGCACTCGTCATCCCGGTCGGCGGCGACACCACCTCCGAGGCCGCCGCCTCCGGCGCGATCCCGCAGGTGTCGCAGTACAGCTCCCCGCCGCCCATGTCCTCGTACGCACCGGGGCAGTCGGGCCGCCGGCACGCAGTCCCGGCCAGGCTCATCTCGTGTCCTCTCTCGGCGTCAGGGCTTCGGCCGTCGCCTGCTGGTAGCGCAGCACCGCCTGCTCGGCGGCCCGCAGGTCACAGGGCGCGCTCCACAGCATCCGCCGGGCCGTGTCGTACCGCTCGGTCAGCAGCGGGTCCTCCGCCATCCCGTGCCGGGCCACCTTCGCCCGGTACGCGTCCAGCCGGCCGCGCAGCTCCGCCCGCACCGCCAGCGGCGCGGTCACCGCCGTCAACGAGGCGCGGGCCCGGCGCAGTTCGTCCTCCGCCCGCTCCTCCAACGACTCCAGCAGCGGGGACAGCCGGTGCCACTGCGCGTTGCGCCGGTAGTCGGCGGCCGCCGCCAGCTGCTCCTGGAGCGCGATGGGCGGGCCGCTGACCGCCGGGACCTCGGAGGCGGCGATCTTCGCCAGCACCTCGCCGCGCGCGGTCCGCGCCTCGGCCAGGGTCCGGTCCGCCCGCGACAGCACGTCCCGCAGGCTGATCAGCCGCTGCTCGGAGTCCTGCCGCACGTCCAGGACCGCCTCCACCTCCCGCCGTACGTCCTCCAGCGCCAGCGCCGCCCGGTCGTACCGGACGGTGTCCGGGCGGCCGCCGCCCGGCGCCGAACTGCCCGACGAGGGCACCCAGAAGGCCAGCGGATCGGCGATCACCTCCGCGCGCAGCGCGGTCAGCTCCGCCGTGATCTCCGCCAGGTCGTCGCCCGCCGGATGCTCGCCCGGCCGCACCCCCACCGAGTGCGCCAGCGACCGGGTCCGGTGCAGTTCGGCGGCCAGCAGGTCGATCCGGGCGGGCAGCGCCGACCACACCGCGTCGGCCGCCACCACCACGTCCAGCGAGCTCGCGTACAACTCGTTCATCCGCGCCACCAGCTCGGCCAGCGACAGCCGCTCCGCGAGCCGGTTGCTCTCCACCGTGCCGCCCGCGATCAGCACCCCCGGGCCGCGCAGCCGCTCGGTGAGCTCGATCAGCTCCTCGCGGTTCGGCCACCGGCGCCGGTCCCGGATCTCCCGGGCGGCGGACAGGGCCCCGCTGTACGCGTCGAAGTACGTCCACAGCCGGCCGATCGCCGCGTCCGCGGCCGCCCACCGCTCCTTGGTGACGCCGGTCAGCCCGGCCCCCTCCAGCAGCCGTCGGCCGGCATGGTCCTGGAGCGCCAGCAGCGAGCTCTCCACCGCCTCGTGCTCCGCGCCCAGCCGGGCCAGCGCACGGTCGACCTCGTCCCGGTCCATCACCGCCTCCGTTCCGGTCACCCCGCTCAGTCCCGGTACTTCGGTGCCGGGGGCGCGCCGACGCCGCGCAGGTCGGCCTTCAGATGCCGGTCGTACGAGGTCATCCAGGGACTGCTCCCGCCGCCCGCCCGGTAGTTCTCCAGCACCTTGTTGACCCGGCGTACCAGATCGGTCGCGTCCCGGTTCATCGCCACCCCGTAGAACTCCTTGGTGAACGGACTGCCCACCAGCTCCACCGAGGGGTCCTGGGCGGCCTGCCCGGCCGCCAGCGCGTTGTCCGTGACGATCCCCTCGACCTCGCCCAGCTGGAGCCGCACCAGGCAGTCCAGCTGGTTGGGCACGCTCACCGGGACCGAACCGTACGACTCGTTCTTCAGCGCCGCCTCCGCCGTGGACCCGGCCGCGGTACAGATCCGCTTCCCCTTCAGCGTGCCGTCGTACCCGGTGATCCCGGAGTTCTTCGGGGCCAGCACCTGCTGCCCGGCCTCGAAGTAGGCGGTGGAGAACGCCACCTCCTCCAGCCGCTTGCAGTTGATGGTCATGGTCCGCACCACGATGTCGACGCGGCCCTCCTTCAGTGCCGGGACGCGCTGGCTGGTGGGAATGGCCCGGTAGATCACCGCGTCCGGGTCGCCCAGGATGTCCTGCGCGATCGCCCGCACCAGATCGATGTCGAACCCGGTCAGCTGACCGGTCGCCGGATCCCGGTACCCCCACCGGAAACTGTTCTGGTCCACACCCGCGACCAGCTTCTTCGCCGCCTTGATCCGCTGGATCGCCGCGCCGTCCAGGCCGTTCGGGCGCAGGCTCGCCTCCGGGTCCCGGCAGGTGTCCGCACCCGGCAGCGCCGGGGCCACCGCGGGCAGCCGGGCCGACCGGCCGGCCGTCTGCCCGGCGGGCGGCCCGCCGGCGCCCGGGGCGCCGTGGGCCAGCGGCAGCAGCACCGCCGCGGCCGTCACCGCACAGGCCCCGGCCATGGCGGTCACCCCGCCCCAGCCGCGCAGCCGGCTCCGGTGCCCTCGCCCGGCCGGGCGCACGACCTCGCCGCCGTCGCCCTCGCTCCCGTACCGCCCCGTGCGCATCCGCATCACCTGTACTCCGAAAGCCTGCGCCCGATACCGAGCAGCGCCGCCACCGCGCCCACGACCGCCAGGGCCGCCGCACCCGTCACCAGCCCGCCCAGCGCGGCCAGACCGCCCCGGGCCGCCTCGGTGAACTCCCGCTGCTCGTGGGCGACCGCCTGCTCCAGGCTGGCGTCCACGGTGTCGAACGAGGCCCCGCTGCTGGTCCGGTCCCAGGACACCCTGTTCTTGTCGAGGCCGCCGATGACCTGGGGCAGCGCCAGCTCGTAATCGCCCTTCACATCGCTCTCACGGGCCGCCGCGTGCCGCTCCCGCCACTGCTTCACGCCCTGTGCCGCCTGCTCGACCGGGGTGCGGCCCGCGCCGTCGTCGGCCAGCCGCAGGGCCGCCGTCAGGCCCGCGTCCAGATCCTTCATGTTCCGCACGTGGTCCACGTCGTACCGGTCGGACTTGCCGTCCTCGGCGAGGACGGCACCCCGCGAGATCAGGGTCAGGTTCTCGTTCGCCCGCGCCTGCAGCGAGGCGATCCGGGCGTCGTTGAGCACCTTCAGCGACTCCTGGCCGTGCGCCCGCGCCTCGTCCAGCCCCGACCGGGCCATGGTGTGGCCGAGCGCCAGCCACAGCAGCACCACCGTCGAGGCCGCGGTCGCCGCCAGCAGCCCGTGGTTGAACACCCGGTTGGTCCGCCGGTAGTTGCGCCGCTGCGCCCACACCAGGGCCGCCAGGGCCAGCACGCCGGTGCCCAGCGAGGCCAGCGGCCAGGACCGGGCCGCGTCGTGGTCCGCGTACAGCCGGCGGGTCTCCGCCTCGTACAGCCGCTGCGCGGCGGGCAGCAGCTGGCTGCTCATCTGCTCGTTGGCGTACCGCAGATAGGCCCCGCCGAGCGGCAGACCCTGCCGGTTGGTGGCGCGGGCCTGCTCGATCAGCCCGGTGTAGCGCGGCAGCTGCTCGCCGAGCAGCGCGATCTCGCGCCGGGACTCGGCTCCGGCACCGGCGTGCGCGGCTGCCTTCACCAGCAGCCGGGAGGCGTTCGCGATGTCCTTCTCGTACCGCTCGCGGACCGCCCGCGACTCCTGCCCGCCCGCGAGGAACCCGCCGGCCGAGGTGGTGTCGGCGTCGGCGAGGGAACGGTAGATGCTGGCCGCGTCCGCGCTCAGCGGCTGACTGCGGTGCACCACGTCGTCGGCCGCCGCGGTCCGGTCCGCGATCTGCCAGGCCGTCACCGCGCCGAAGGCCACCACCAGCACGGCCAGCACGGCCCCGATGATGCGCAGCCGCCCGGGCTCGGTCGTGGCGGCCCCGCGGACCCGGTCCACGCCCTCCGCCCACGCGGTGCGGCGCGGCCGCGGCGGGGGCGCGGCGGTGCCGCCCTCCGGCGCGGGCGCGCTGGTGATCGTGGCCACCTGACCTCCCCCTGGTCGCGGACTACTGCTGTCGTCGCAGCAGTATGGCCGTACCGACGGCCGTGCACAGCATCAGGTGGCGGATCGTGGCCGATCGTGGCGGATCTCCGTCGATCCGCCCCCGCCGCCCTTCACCGGCAAATACGTCCGCACGAGCGCCGCGGTTCCGCCCCGCGGTCGGCCCCGCGGTTCCGCTTCGTGGTTCCCCCTTCACACCGGGACGCGCGACCCCTCCGGGAACTGGGTGCGGAGCCTCTCGTACGCCGCCGGCGCCGAACCGACCGCGTCCAGCCCCAGCAGGGCCGCGCCGAGCACCGGCGGTGCCAGGACCACCGAGATCCGGGCGAGCGGGGCCCGTTCGGCGAGGCCCGCCGCGATCCGGTCGTTGAGCTGCGGATGCCGGGCGGCCAGCACACCGCCCCCCAGCACCACCGGAACCTCCTCGTCCAGCAGGTCCAGCCGGTCCAGCGCCACCGACGCCATGGCCACGATCTCGTCGGCCTGCCGGTGCACCAGCGACAGCGCCACCAGGTCCCCGGCGGCCGCCACCGCGAACAGCACCGGCGCCAGCTCGTGCCGCCGCCCGCCCGGGATGCGGCCCAGGTGCAGCGCCTCGATCAGCGCGTACACCGAATCGAGGCCGAAGTGCGCCGGCAGCGCACGGGCCAGCTCCGTCGCCTCCCCCCGCCCGTCCTCGGCCCGGGCCGCCCACCACAGGGCCTCCTCGGCCAGTCCGCCCCCGCCGCCCCAGTCGCCGGAGATCCGGCCGACCGCGGGGAAGCGCGCGGTCCGGCCGTCCGGGGTCATCCCGACGCAGTTGATGCCCGCCCCGCACACCACGGCGACGCCGCGGGGCTCGGTGCCCGTGGGCAGCCCGGCCCGCAGCAGCGCGAAGGTGTCGTTGTGCACCGCTGTCACCCGGCCCCAGTTCCGGCGCCGGATCTCCCGGGCCAGCTGCCGCTCCTCCACCGGGAAGTCGGCGTTGGCCAGGCAGGCCGACACGTGCTCGGCCCAGGGCGCGGCCCGGTCCCCGTCCCGCATCCCGGCGGCGGCCAGCGCCTCGGCCAGCACGTCGACGGCCTGCGCCGGCCCCGTCCGGGACGGCTGGAAGCCGCCGGCCCGCCCGGAGCACAGCACCGACCCGTCCGCATCCAGGAGCGAGACGTCCGTCTTGCTGTTGCCCGCGTCGATCGCCAGGACCGCCGCTTGCCGGGGACGGGTCACGCCCATGCCAGGTGCTCCTTGTTGTGCGCGAGCAGCCGGTCCGTGAGGCCCTCGGCCCGGTCGAACTGCCCCACCAGTGGGTGCGCGAGCAGCGCCCTGAACACCCGCTCCCGCCCCCCGCGCAGCGCCGCGTCCAGCGCCAGGTCCTCGTACGCCGACACGTGCGCGATCAGCCCCGCGTACAGGGGGTCGAGCGGCGGCACGGCCAGAGGCACCGGACCGGACCCGTCACCGCCGCGGACCTCGGCCTGCACCTCGATGACGGCGTCGTCGGCGAGGAACGGCAGGGTGCCCCGGTTCAGGGTGTTGACGACCTGCACGGGGGAGCCGCCGCCGAGCAGGGCCGCGGCCAGGTCCACGGCCGCCTCCGAGTAGAAGGCCCCGCCGCGCCGGGCCAGCAGCTCCGGCTTCTCGTCCAGCGCCGGATCGCCGTACATGTCCAGCAGCTGCCGCTCCATCGCGGCGACCTCGGCGGCCCGCGAGGGCTTCTCGCCCAGCTCCCGGACCACCTCGTCGTGCGCGTAGAAGTACCGCAGGTAGTACGAGGGGACGACGCCGAGCCGGTCCAGCACGGTCCGCGGCAGGTGCAGGTCGGCGGCGAGGGCGTCGGCGTGCCCGGCCAGCAGCTCCGGCAGCAGGTCCGCGCCGCCCGGCCCGCCCCGGCGGACGCCCAGCTCCCAGGTGAGGTGGTTCAGCCCGACGTGGTCCAGGTGCAGTTCGGCGGGCGCCAGGTCCAGCAGCTTCGCGAACTTCCGCTGGAAGCCGATGGCCACGTTGCACAGGCCGACCGCCTTGTGGCCGGCCTGCAGCAGGGCGCGGGTGACGATGCCGACCGGGTTGGTGAAGTCGATGATCCAGGCGTCCGGGCTGGCCCGCCGGACCCGTTCGGCGATGTCCAGCACCACCGGCACGGTGCGCAGCGCCTTCGCCAGGCCCCCGGCGCCGGTGGTCTCCTGCCCCACGCAGCCGCACTCCAGCGGCCAGGTCTCGTCCTGCTGCCGGGCCGCCTGCCCGCCCACCCGCAGCTGAAGCAGCACGGCATCGGCACCGGCCACCCCGGCCTCCAGGTCGGAGGTGGTGGTGACGACCCCCGGACGCCCCTGCCTGGCGAAGATCCGCCGGGCCAGTCCGCCGACCAGCCGCAGGCGCTCGGCGGCCGGATCGACGAGGACGAGCTCACCGACCGGCAGGGTGTCGCGCAGCCGCGCGAAACCGTCGACCAGCTCGGGCGTGTAGGTGGAACCGCCGCCCACCACTGCGAGTTTCATGAATGCCTAACCCTTCACTCCGGTCAGGGTGACGCCTTCCACGAACGCCTTCTGGGCGAAGAAGAAGAGGACGATCACCGGGGCCATGACCAGCACCGTGGCGGCCATGGTGAGGTTCCAGTCGGTGTGGTGCGCTCCTTTGAAGGACTCCAGGCCGTAGCTGAGGGTCCATGCGGCGGGGTTGTCGGAGGCGTAGATCTGCGGGCCGAAGTAGTCGTTCCAGAGGCAGAAGAACGAGAACAGGGCGACCGCGGCGATGCCCGGCCGGGCCATCGGCAGGACCACCCGGAGCAGGGTGCGGAACTCGCCGCAGCCGTCGACCCGGGCCGCGTCGAGGTACTCGTCGGGGATGGTCAGCAGGAACTGGCGGAGCAGGAAGACGGAGAAGGCGTCGCCGAAGGCCAGCGGGATGATCAGCGGCCACAGGGTGCCGGACAGGTCCAGCTGCTTCGCCCAGAAGAGGTACATGGGGATGACGACCACCTGCGGCGGCAGCATCATCGTGGCGATCACCAGCAGCAGGGAGATCCGCTGCCCGCGGAACCGGAACTTGGCCAGGGCGTACGCCACCGGGACGGAGGAGGCCACGGTCAGCAGGGTGCCCAGTCCCGCGTACAGGAGGGTGTTGCGCCACCAGGTCAGGAAGCCGGGGGTGTTCCACACCTCGGCGTAGTTCTCCCACACCCAGGTGTCCGGCACCAGGTCCCGGGTGAGGGCCTGCTGATCGGTCATCAGGGAGGTGAGCAGGACGAACACGAACGGCAGGACGAAGAAGAGGGCCGCGGCCACCCCGAGGGAGTGGACGGCGATCCAGCGGAGCACGGCCTTGCGGTGGAGCACTACCGCCCACCTCCGATCAGGCCGCCGCGGCGGCGCATCAGCAGGGCCGTGAAGGCCATGCAGAGGGCGAACAGGACCAGGGCGAGCACGCAGGCGGTGCCGTAGTCGAAGCGCTGGAAGCCGACGTTGTAGACGATCTGCGGCAGGGTCAGGGTGGACTTGTCGGGGTAGCCGGGTTCGAACTGCTGGCCCGAGCCGCCGATCACGCCGGCCGCCACCTTCCCCGCGACCAGCGGCTGGGTGTAGTACTGCATGGCCTGGATCACGCCGGTGACCACCGCGAACAGGATGATCGGCGAGATGTTCGGCAGCGTGATGTGGCGGAACCGCTGCCAGGAGCCGGCGCCGTCCAGCTCGGCCGCCTCGTACTGCTCCTTCGGTACGTCGAGCAGCGCCGCCATGAAGATCACCATCAGGTCGCCGACCCCCCACACGGCCAGTACGGTCAGCGCGGGCTTGGACCAGCCGGCATCGGTGAACCAGCCGGGCTGCGGCAGCCCCATCCCGTCGAGCAGGGCGTTGACCGGGCCGGTGCCGGGGTTCAGCAGGAACACGAAGGAGAGGGTGGCGGCCACCGGCGGGGCCAGATAGGGCAGGTAGAACAGGGTCCGGAAGACCCCCCTGCCGGTCTTGAGCTTCGTGACCAGGAGGCCCACGCCGAGGCCGAAGACGACCCGGCAGGCCACCATCACCACGACCAGCCACAGCGTGTTCCGCATCGCCGGCCAGAACAGCGGGTACTGGCTGAAGACATACGTCCAGTTGTCCAGCCCGTTGAAGACGGGCGGCCGGAAGCCGTCGTACTTCATGAAGGAGAAGTAGACGGTGGACAGGAGCGGGTAGGCGAAGAAGACGCCGAACCCGATCAGCCAGGGCGACATGAACGCCGCGGTCCGCAGGGCGGACCGGCGGCGCTTCGCCCGCAGTGTGTGCGTGTGCGTCGAGGGCATCGGCTCGGGCTACTTCGCCTTCGCGATGTCCGTGTCGATCTGCGCGTCCGCCTTGGCGAGGGCCGCCGGCAGGTCGGCGACAGCACCCTTCTCGTGCGCGTAGCCCAGGTCCTGGAAGGTCAGCTGGTAGGTGCCGCCGTCCGCCTGCGGCGGGGTGGTGGAGGACTTGGGGTGCTTGGCGATCTCCAGGAACGTCTTGAAGTTCTCGTCCACCCGGAGCTTCGGCGAGGCCAGCGCCTCGATCGTGGACGGCACGTTGTGGATGGCGTTGGCGAAGGCCACCACCGCCTCGGTGTCGGTGGTCATGTACTTCACCAGCTCCCAGGCCGCGTTCTGTTTCGTGCTGACCGAGGCGATGCCCATGATCGTGCCGGAGACGTAGCCCTTGCCGTAGTCGGCGGCCTGCTCGTCGGGGACCGGTAGCGGCGCGGTGCCGATCTCGAACGCCACCCCGGCGTCCTCGGCCATGGAGGGCCGCCACTCGCCGTCGATCTGCATGGCGACCTGCCCCTTGTGGAAGGGGTGTTCGGCACCCCACTCGTCACCGAAGGAGGCCCGGAACCTCTCCAGCTTCTCGTACCCGCCCAGCTTGGCCACCAGGTCCTTCTGCGCGGTCAGCATCTTGGCGAACGCCGGGTCCCGGGCGAGGTTCGACTTGCCGTCCGGGGTGAAGTAGGTGGGGCTCCACTGCGCTGCCAGCCGCATCGGGGTGGTCTCGTAGCCGTGGAAGGTCGGCATCAGCCCGACCTGCTCGTAACCGTCCCCCTTGGGCTTGGTGAGCTTCTGCGCGACCTCGGTGAACTCGCTCCAGGTCCTGGGCGGGGCGGTGATGCCGGCCGCCTTGAAGGCATCCTTGTTGTAGACCAGCCCGTAGGCGTCGTTCAGCAGCGGCAGGGTGCACTGGTTGCCCTCGAACCGGGTGTAGTTCAGCAGGGACTGCGGGAACACCTTCGCCGTGTCGATCTTCGACTTGGCCAGGAAGGGGTTCAGGTCGGTGAAGGCGCCGGAGTTGCAGAACTTGCCCACGCTGTCGGTGGTGAAGGAGGACACCACGTCCGGTGCCTTGTCGCCGCCCGCCCGCAGCGCCTGGTTGATCTTGTCGTCGGTCATGTTGCCGGTGACCTTGACCTTGATGTTGGGGTGGGCCGCCTCGAACCGCCGGATGTTCTCCTCGATGGCCTTGACCTCGCTCGGTGCGGACCAGCCGTGCCAGAAGGTGAGCGTGACGTCCGCGGCCGGGTCGTCGTCGGCCTTGTTCCCGGCCGAGCCGGTACAGGCGGTGGCGAGCACGGATATCGCGGCGGCCAGGGCCGCGGCGGCGGTCGGGCGGGAGATTCTGGGCATGGCGGTGTCACTCTCTGCGCGGGGATCTTCCTGAGGGGTGCAGGGGAAACGCGGTGGAGCGGTTCAGCGGTCCGGCCGTGGAGCGGTTCAGCGGTCCGGCCGTGGAGCGGTTCAGCGGCGCGTGGTGTCGAACACCTCGTCGCGGGTGGCGGCCAGGGCGCTCTCCAGCGCCCCGCGGAGCACGGGCAGTTCCCGCACCTCGCCGGTGACCAGGCGGGGCCGGGAGGGGGCGAGGTCGGCGAGTTCGGCGGTGAGCAGTTCGTGCAGCGGCTCGCCGCCGGCGCCGATCACGGCGCCGGACAGCACCACGATCTCCGGGTCGAGTACGGCGACCAGGGAGGCGAGGCCGGTGGCGAGGGCGGTGGCGTAGGACCGGAGGAGCTTCAGGTGGGCGCCCTCCGGCCGGGCGGCGGCCCGGCTCAGCAGGGCCACGGCGGCCGCGACCTCGGCACCGTACGCGGAGGACTCCTCGGCCGGCTCCGGTGCTTCGATGCCGAGCTCGGCCGCGAGCACCGGAACCACCTGTACGCCGGCCAGCTCCTGGTAGCCGCCCGAGTTGACCCGGGTGACCTGCCGGACCAGCGGGTGGCCGGTGACCGGCAGGAAGCCGACCTCGCCGGCGCCGCCGGTCCAGCCGCGGTGCAGCCGGCCGCCGAGCACCAGGGCGGCGCCCAGACCGTCCTCGTTCCACAGCAGTACGAAGTCCTCGTGGCCGCGGGCGGCGCCCAGGCGCTGCTCGGCGACCGCGGCGAGGTTGACGTCGTTCTCGTACTCCACGGGCATCGGCAGGGCGGCCGCCAGCTCGTCGAGCAGGGTGGGGGAGTGCCAGCCGGGGAGGTGGCTGGCGTAGCGGAGGGCGCCGGTGTGCGGGTCGAAGGCGCCGGGGGTGGCGATGACCAGCCGGTGGATGTGGGAGGTCTCCAGTCCGGCGGCCCGCACGGCTCCGTCGAGGGCGCGGGTGACCTGGTCGACGACCCGGCCGGCCCGGCCCGGGGTGGGCAGCTCGAAGGTGCCGGCGACCTCCCCGGCGAGGTCGGCGACGGCGGCCCGGATCCGGTCGGGGGTGACGTCGAGCCCGGCCACGTGGGCGGCCGCGGCGTTCAGCGCGTACAGCTGGGCATTGGGGCCGGGGCGGCCGCTCGCCGTGCCGGTGGCGATCACCAGCCCGGCGGCCTCCAGCCGGGCCAGCAGCTGGGAGGCGGTGGGCTTGGACAGGCCGGTCAGCCGGCCGATCCTGGTGCGGGAGAGCGGGCCGTGGGCCAGCAGGAGCTCGAGCGCGGCCCGGTCGTTCATGGCGCGCAGCAGGCTGGGGGTTCCGGGGGTGATGCTGGCCAAGGGACCGGGCTTTCTCTCGTACCGGCGTACCGGAGTGAACTGTTAGGGAAGTTTCCTATCAGCGCTCGGGGCGTGTCAATGCCGCTGCCCCGCAGACCTGGAGGTCTGCGGGGCAGCGGTTGCCGGTGTTCGGGGGCTACTTGGTCAAGCGCGGCCGGTCCAGGGCCGGCTGCGGGACCGGCTGCGGGATCGGGGTGGCCGCCAGGGACTGCGGGGAGGTGGGGTTGGCCAGCGCCGACGGCGGGGCCACGGTCGCCGCCAGGTCCGGGGCCGCAGCCTCCTCCTCGTCCCCGGCGGGCAGGCCGCCGACGATCCGGATCCCGGCCGCGTCGAAGGCCTCCTTGATCCGCCAGCGCAGCTCGCGCTGCACGGCGAACTGCTTGCCCGGCATGGTCTTCGCGGAAATGTTCACGGTCATCGAGGCCAGCAGCACCTCGCCCAGGCCGAGTACCTCCACGGGGCCCCACAGGTGCTCGTCCCAGGGGTCCTCCTTCGCCATGGTGTCGGCGACCCCCTGGATGATCTCCTTGACCCTCTTCAGGTCCTCGGTCGGCCTGACCTGCACGTCGACCATCGCGGTCGCCCAGCCCTGGCTGAGGTTGCCGATCCGCTTGATCTCGCCGTTGCGCACGTACCAGACCTCGCCGTTGTCGCCGCGCAGCTTGGTCACCCGCAGGCCGACCTCGACCACCTCGCCGGACGCCACCCCCGCGTCGATCTTGTCGCCGACCCCGTACTGGTCCTCCATGATCATGAACACGCCGGACAGGAAGTCCGTCACCAGGTTCCGGGCGCCGAAACCGATCGCCACACCGGCCACACCGGCACTCGCCAGCAGCGGCGCCAGATCGATCTTCAGGGCGGCCAGCACCATCAGCGCGGCCGTACCCAGGATCAGGAAGGAAGCAACCGAACGGAGGACCGAGCCGATCGCCTCCGAGCGCTGCCGCCGCCGCTCGGCGTTCACCAGCAGCCCGCCCAGCGCCGTGCCCTCCACGGCCTCCGCACTGGTGTTCATCCGGTTTATCAGCTTGGTCAGCGCCTTGCGGACCACCGAGCGGACCACCGCCGCGATCACGACGATCAGCAGGATCCGCAGGCCGACGCTCAGCCAGGTGGCCCAGTTCTCCTCGAGGAAGCTCGCGGCGTTGGTGACGCTTTCCTGAGCCTCTTGGACGCTGGTCGGCGCGTCCGGGACGTCGGCTGCCAGGGGTAGCAGAGTGGCGGGCCAGGGCACGACAGGAACCTCCAGGTGTAGCGACCTGCCCGAGGAAAGGGGTGTACGGGCAGGCCTTCCACACTAACGGGGCATCGGCTCCACTCTGTTGCCATGTTCGAGGGAGAGACCAGACTCACCTGGGGAAGTACCAGGTGTGGTTGAAAACACTTCCGACCCGTTACGGGCACGTGGTGGCGCTTCGGCCAGCCGTGAGGAGAGACTGAGAGCAGATCGTCCCGGCGCGAGCCACGCGCCGCCGGCGTACAAGGAGGCATCCGCGTGCCACACGTCCTGGTCCTCAATGCGTCGTACGAGCCCCTCGGCGTCGTACCGCTCCGCCGCGCGCTCGTCCTCGTCCTGGAGAACAAGGCCGTCTCCCTGGAGGAATCCGGCGCCTTCCTGCACAGCGCGACACGGGCCGTCCCCGCTCCCAGCGTGGTCAGGCTCAAGCGCTTCGTGCGGGTCCCCTACCGGGGGCCCGTTCCACTCACCCGGCGAGCACTGTTCGCCCGGGACGGCGGCCGCTGCATGTACTGCGGCGGCGTCGCCACCAGCGTCGACCACGTCATCCCGCGCAGCCGGGGCGGCCAGCACGTATGGGACAACGTCGTCGCCGCGTGCCGCCGCTGCAACCACGTCAAGGCCGACCGCCACCTGGTCGACCTCGGCTGGCGCCTCCGCCACCAGCCGGCCCCGCCGTCCGGCCTGGCCTGGCGCATCATCGGCACCGGCCACCGCGACCCGCGTTGGATGCCCTACCTCCAGCCGTACGGCGCCGACGACGCCCTGGACCGCATCGGAGCCGCCGCCTCCTGACCGCAACGCCGGCGGAGCCGGGATGCCGCGCAGCGGCATTTCCGGCCCGCCGGCGTTTTGGGCGCCCCCGACCCCCCGGCGGGGCCGGAGCCCCACCCGGCCCCGCCGGCGTTTGAGGCGCGGGGTGTGGGGCAAGGCCCCGCGTGCTCGGGCGAAGCCCCGCTTGCGAAGGGTTGGTGGCCGGCCGCGGCGCCGTCGCCGGGGGCCGGCCCCCGGACCTCCGCGCCTCAAACGCCGGCGGGGCTGGAATTGCCGCCCCGCGGCAACCCAGCCCGCGGCGGGTACTGCCGGCCTCGCCGGGCTACGGCACCACCGCGTACATCTCCGCGGACCACAGCGAACACCCGTACTCCGTCGCCCGCGCATCGCACACGACCCGCACGAACCGCGTGTCCGCCGCATCCATCCGGACCGGCTCCCGGCCCGGCCCCGCCCCGGCCACCGTCGCCGACGTGCGCCACGTCACCCCGTCCGCCGAGGTCTCCACCCGGTACGCCGACGGGTACGCGTCCTGCCAGTGCAGGACCACCTGCCCCAGCCGCACCGGCGCCGCCAGTTCCGCCTGCCACCACGCCCCGTCCTCCGCCGGCGAGGACCAGCGGGTCGTGGCGAGGCCGTCCACGGCCGCCGAGGCCGGGAAGTCCGGGGTCTCGTCACCCGAGGAGCTCACACCGGCCGTCCGGGCCAGGTCCGGCCCGCCGGTGCGCGGGAACGCCCGCACCGTCAGGGTGCGGGACTCCCCGCCGAAGCTGACCGGGACCTCGTACACCCCCGCCGGCGTGCCCTCCGGAACCGTCACCTCGACCGGGACGGCCACCGCCGTCCCCCGCGGCACCGTCGTCTCCGCCGGCACCTCCACCTTGATGCCCTCCGGCGGCTTGGCCGACAGCGAGCCGCGCACCTCACCGGGCCGCAGCGCGGAGAGCTCCGCCGCCACCCGCTGCGGCCGGCCGCCGATCTCCGCGTCCGCCCGCCCGCCGCCGCCCAACTCGAACCGGGCCTGCGGCCCGTCCGCGAACCACGGCACCAGCCCGCGCACCGCCGGCGCCTCGCCGGCCCACACCAGCCGGACCGCGTCCGCCCGCAGGCCGGCCGCGTCCGCCTGGGTCCAGCCGGAGCCAGCCGCCTCGCCGAGCTTGCGCCAGCCCTCACCGGGCACGTGCGCCTCCACCGAGGCCCCGCGGACCTGTGGGGTCAGCGGGTCCGTCATCACCGTGACGGCGGACACCGGGCGCGGCCGGTCCAGCCGCAGCGTCCAGGAGCCGGCCTCCTTGCTGACCGGGCCCGCCGCCGGCCGGCCCGCGCCCGTCCAGGTGTCCGCCTCGGCCGCCGCCTTCGCCAGGAACGGGTCCAGTACGCCCTTGCCGACGGTCGCCCCCGGCCCGGCCGTCGCCGCCGTACGGGCCTGACCCAGCGCCAGGTACGCCCGCCAGGCCGCCGCACCGTCCCCGTGCGCCTGGGCCCGCAGCGTGTCCACGGCCAGCTCGCCGGCCGTCCCGTACTGCGCCAGCCGGTCCAGCCAGGGGCCGGCCTCCAGGGCGAGCTGCTCACCCAGCCGCTCCCGGGCCTGCCGCATCACGGTGAAGGCCGCCCGCAGCCGGTCCGCGGCCCGGTCCAGGGCCGCCCGGTCGCCGGAGGCCCGGGCCCGCCAGAACTCGTCCATCAGCGGCCGCAGGTACGCGGACTCGGGCTGGCCCAGCGCCGAGGACGCGGTGTTCCCGGCGAGCGCCGTCAGCCCTTCGCGGGCCCGCGCGTCCCCGCCGGCCAGCTCGGCGACGGCCGCCTCCCAGGACGCCCCGGCCCGGTACCCGCGCGGATTCCACGCGAAATCGGCCGCGGTGAACAGCGGGATCCGGGACAGGGTGCCCTGCTGGGCCGCATTGGCCAGCAGCCCCGCCGAACCGTTGGCCACGGCCGGCTCGCGGCCGGCGTACGCGCCCAGGTAGATCCGGCCCGGCTCCCAGTCGTTGACCGGGTAGTTGTCCATGGTGACCAGCGGATGCCCGAAGGCCGCGCGGGCCCCGGCCAGTTCCTTGCCGGTGATGGTGCGCGGCAGCACGCCGACGCCCGTCCAGGCCACCTCGACCCGGCCGTCCAGGGCGGCGGCCAGCGCGCTGCGGTAGGCGGTGGCGCCCTCCTGGTAGTACTCGGTGGGCATCAGCGACAGCGGGGCCGCGCCCGGGTGCTGCCGGGCCAGCCCGGCCGCGAGCTCACCGGCGACCTCGGCGTGCGCCCGTGCCGCCGCCTCCGGGCCCTTGCCGTACCGCTGCCGGTCCGCCGCACAGCCCCACTCCGTGTAGCTCACGTCCTGGAACTGCAGCTGGAAGGCGCGGAAGCCCAGCTCCCACATCGCCTCCAGCTTGCGCAGCAGCGCCCTGCGGTCGCCCGCCGAGGACAGGCACATGGACTGACCCGGAGCCACCGCCCAGCCGAGGGTCACCCGGTTCGCGGCCGCCCGGGAGGCCAGCGCCGCGAACTCCTCGCGCTGCGCGGCCGGGTAGTCCTCGCGCCAGCGGGCCTGCCGGAACACGTCGTCGCCGGGCGCGAGGAGATACCGGTTCTGCTTGGTGCGGCCCATGAAGTCCAGCTGCGCCAGCCGCTGTTCCAAGCTCCACGGCTCCCCGTAGAACCCTTCGGTGATGCCGCGCACCGGGGCGGCCGGCCAGTCCCGGACCACCGCGCCGGGAATCTTCCCCGGGGTGGCCGCGAGGAGCTGACGCAGGGTCTGGGCGGCGTGGAACAGCCCGTCCTCGCCGACTCCGGCCAAGGCCACCGTGTCCCGCCCGCCGTCCCGGCCGACCGCCAGCCGGTAACCGCCGGCGGGCAGTTCCTCGGCCGGGCCGGCACCGAGCGCCCGCAGGGCCGCCTCGGCGTCCGCGCCCTGGACCCGGAAGACGGTGCCGCGCGCGGGCAGCGGCGCGTACGCGTCCTGTTCGCGCAGGGTCCGCACTCCGGCGGCGCGCAGCGCGGTGCGGATCACCTCGACGGCGTGCGGATCGGCCCCGGGCGGCAGTACCAGTACGGCCTCGGCGCCGAGCGGGACTTCGCGGGACCGGTCGGCGGTCAGGGACTGCGGGCGCGGCCAGACGGCGGGGCCCTGCGGGGCGCCGACCGGATCGGCGGCGGGGCCGCTGGCCAGGCCGGTCGCCGGAGCCGTTGCCGGACCGGTCGCCGGGCCGGTCGCCGGGGCGGCGGGGTCGGTGTCCGGGGCCGTCGGGGAGGGCGGGGAAGGGTCGGCGAAGGCCGCCGGTGGTCCGGCGGTGGCGCCGCCGAGCAGGGTGCCGACCACGGCAACCGCCACGGCCGTGGCCCGCTTCCTCCCGCTGAGCTGCACGCTGTCTCCTCGTTCCGAGTCGGCCCCCCCGCTCGTACGAATGAGCCCGAGCCCACCACCCGTGCGGCTCAAGTGTCAATGCACGCGAGTGTTCTGACCGTTATGCCCCAGGAATGTGTGGCACCGGGATGGGTAGGGCTGCGGTGTTCTGCGTTCCGCGGCGCGAACCCGTGCTGTGCCGGCGCCGCGCAACCCCGCACCCGAGGATCCGCACGAAGGAGTGCCCCGATGCCTGCCCGCCCCCGTTCCAAACGCCCCGCCGCCCCGCTGCACTTCCGGCTCCCCCGGCAGGCCGCCGGCCCCCTCACCAGCGAACCCCCGCTCGCCGACACCGCCCACGCCCCGCTGACCAGCGAACCCCCGCTCACCGACGAGGCCCCGCTGACGAGCGAGCCCACCACGCCCGCCGCCGCGGCGGGCTTCTAGCGGACGACAAGGACCCGACCCCATGGACGACCTCGCCCGGCTCGCCGCCCTCTACGGCGTCGCCACCTCCTACCGGCCGGCCGAGGACGTCACCGTCCGGGTGCCCGAGCGGACCGTCCGGGAGGTGCTCGGGCTCCTCGGGGCGGTCGCCGACACGGCCGAGGACGTCACCGTTCGGCTGGCCGAGGCCGTACGGGAGGCCGCGGCCCGGCTGCTGCCCCCGACCCTGGTCCACTGGGAGGGCGGTGCGGCGGCGGCCGCCCTCGCGGAGCTGCCGCCGGGCACCCGGCTGCGGGTGGAACCGGAGGACCGGGACGACCGGGTCGGCCGGGTCGGCCGGGACGACCGGGACGACCGGGACGACCGGGTCGGCCGGGCCGGCCGGGAGGCCCCCGAGCCCGTCGAGTGGGCGGCCGCCCCCGGTACGCCGCTGCCGCCCGGACTCCCGTACGGAGTGCACCGGATCACCGCCGCGGCCCCCGACGGCCGCACCGGCGCGGCCACCCTGATCGTCGCCCCGGACCGGGCCCCGGCCGCGCCCGGCCGCACGTACGGGCTGCTCGTCCAGCTGTACTCGCTGCTGTCCGAACGGTCCTGGGGCATGGGCGACCTCGGCGACCTGGCGGCGCTGGCCCGCTGGGCCGGCCGCACCCACGGGGCCGGGTTCATCCAGGTCAACCCGCTGCACGCGGCCGTGCCGGGCACCCCGACCGACCCGTCCCCGTACCGGCCCTCCTCCCGCCGCTTCCCCGACCCGGTGCACCTGCGCATCGAGGACGTCCCCGAGTACGCCGACTGCCCGGACCGGGACGTGCTGTCCTGCCTGGCCCAGCAGGGCGCGGAGCTGAACCGGCAGGTGCTGGAGAAGGGTGCGCTGATCGACCGCGACGCGGTCTGGGCGCTGAAACGGGCCGCGCTGGAACGCCTGTACGCCGTCCCGCGCAGCCCGCGGCGCGAGGCCGAGTACGCCCGGTTCCGTGCCGCCGGGGGCCCCGCCCTGGACCGGCACGCCCAATGGGCCGCGCTGGCCGAGCGGTACGGCCCCGACCGGTCCGGGTGGCCGGCGCACCCCGAGGCCGACGGGGAAGTTGAGGAAGCCGGGGAAGCCGGGCCCGGCAGTGCGGAATTCCACCGCTGGCTGGCCTGGTTGACCGACACCCAGCTGGTCGCGGCCCAGCAGGCGGCCCTGGACGCCGGAATGACGGTCGGTCTGGTCCACGACCTGGCGGTCGGAGTGCACCCGGAGGGCGCGGACGTCTGGGCCGAGCCCGGCCTGTACGCCGGGCACACGACGGTCGGCGCCCCGCCCGACGCCTTCAACGCCCGCGGCCAGGACTGGAGCCTGCCCCCGTGGCGGCCGGACCGGCTGGCCGAGGCCGCGTACGGCCCCTACCGGCAGCTGCTGCGCTCCGTGTTCCGGTACGCCGGCGCGCTCCGCATCGACCATGTGATGGGCCTGTTCCGGCTCTGGTGGATCCCGGAGGGCAGCCCGCCCGCGGAGGGCACGTACGTCGGCTACGACGGCGAGGCGATGCTCGCGATCCTGGTGCTGGAGGCGCACCGGGCGGGTGCGCTGGTGATCGGGGAGGACCTGGGGACGGTCGAGCCCGGGGTCCGCGAGGCGCTGGCCCGGCGCGGGGTGCTCGGCACCTCGGTGCTGTGGTTCGAGCGGGACTGGACGGGCGGCGGACGCCCGCTGGACCCGGCGGCCTGGCGGGCCGACTGCCTGGCCACCGCCACCACCCACGATCTGCCGCCCTCCGCCGCCAAGCTGGCCGGGGAACACGTGGAACTGCGGGACCGGCTGGGCCTGCTGACCCGCCCGGCGGCCGAGGAGCGGGCGGCGGACGCCGCCGACACCGCCGAGTGGCTGGGCGTACTGGCCGGGCTCGGCCTGGACACCAAGACCGAGGAGGAGGCCGTGCACGCCCTGTACGCGTTCCTGCTCGGCACGCCGGCCCGGCTGGTCGGGGTGTGGCTGCCGGACGCGGTGGGGGACCGGCGGCCGCAGAACCTGCCGGGGACCTGGGACCAGTACCCGAACTGGCGGCTGCCGGTCGCGGACGGCTCCGGGCGGCCGGTGACGCTGGAGCGGCTGGCGGCCTCGCCCCGCGCGCAGGCCCTGCTCAGGGCGGTGCGGGAGCAGGCGGAGCCCCGTACGGCACCCCCGGGCGCGCGGCTCGTTTAGGTGTTCGCTACGTTTGCACCGTGGACAAGAAGAACGCTCTGCGCGCCGGCGCCGTCACGGCCGGAACGACGCTGATGATGCTGCTGATGACGTCTCCCGCGCTCGCGCTGACGCGTGACGACGGTGACGACCCGGGTCCGGGCCTGAGCATTGCCGACACGCTCGGCCTGTACGTGGCCGCGCCGATCGTGCTGTTCCTGGTCATCGCGGGTCTCGTGATGGTCGGCGACAAGTCGCGCAAGCAGGAGTCCAAGTAGGTTTCCGACGGCTGGGCCGGTCCGGGCGGCACTGCCGCGCGGGCCGGCCCGTCCGCGTGCCCGGCCCGTCCGCCTGCCCTGTTCCCGTCCGGGTGGTGCGGCTCCCGGACCCGGGCCCGCACCACCCGGATGCTCAGACCCCGGCCAGCAGTTTCCGCAGCAGGCCGCTGAGCGTCTCGGCCTCCTCCTCGGTCAGTCCGGACAGTGCCGCCCGCTGCACCTCCAGGCCGGCCACGACCGCCTCGTCGACCAGCGCGAGGCCCTTCTCGGTGATGGTGACCTGAAGTCCCCGCCGGTCGTGCGGATCGGGCTTGCGGCAGAGCAGCCCGGCCTTCTCCAGCTTGTCCAGCCGTCCCGTCATCCCGCCCGTGGTGAGCATCAGCGTCGCCGAGAGCTGGCGGGGCGAGAGCGTGTACGGCTCCCCGGACCGGCGCAGGGTGGCGACGACGTCGAACTCGCCCCGTGAGATCCCGTACCGGGCGTAGGTGCGTTCGATTGCGTCGCCCATGGCCCGGCCGATCCGGTAGATCCGGCCGAAGACCCCCATCGGGGCGACGTCCAGTTCCGGGCGTACCGCGTTCCACTGGGCGGTGATCGCGTCCACCGCGTCCGCGTCCTTGTTCATGTCTCCCAGTATCCCAGAAATTCGCTTGCCAGAAAGTAGCTTAGCGATAAGCTACTTGCGAGCGATCTACTTCAGGGGTTCAGGGGGAACTGTGATGGCGCGTATCGAGGGAGAACGGTCCCTGCTCGTCGGAGCCGGGGTCAGCGCGGTCGGGATCGGCATGTACGTTCCGTTCACCCTGGTCTTCTTCCACCACGTCACCGGCCTCTCCTTCGCCGTGGTCGGCATGGTCCTCACCGCCACCGGCCTGACCGGCCTCGCCTTCATGCCGCTGGCCGGCTCGGCCGTCGACCGGTTCGGCGCCAAGCGGGCCAACCTGGTCCTCTACGCCGTCCGGGCCGTCGGCTTCGCGCTCTACCCGCTCGCGACCTCGCTGCCCGCCTTCGCGGCCGTCACCCTGATCACCGCGCTGGCCGACCGGTCCTTCCCGGTGGTCCAGCAGTCCCTGATCGGCGAGGTCGCGCACGGCTCCGCCCGGGACCGGCTCCAGGCCTCCCTGCGGGCCCTGCAGAACGCCGGCATGGGCGCCGGAGCCCTGCTGGTCTCCGGGGTCCTCGCCCTGTGGGGCACCGACGGCTTCACCTGGACCGCCCTCGGCAACTCCCTGGCCTTCGCCCTCGCAGGACTGCTCGTCAGCCGGGTTCGCCCGGTGCGGGACGGCGCGACCGGCTCCGCCAAGCGGCCGCCCGCCGGATACCGGATGGTGCTGCGCGACCGCCCCTTCCTGGGCCTGACCGCCGCCAACTTCCTGACCGCGCTCGGCTACTCCGCCCTCTCCGTGCTCTTCCCGCTGTACATCGCCACCTGGCTGCACGGCCCCGACTCGCTGACCGGCGCCGCCTTCACCGTCAACACCGCCCTGTGCGCCGGGATCGGCGTGCTCGTCGCGGGCCGGGTGCGCCGCTCCGGCGCCCGCCGCACCCGTTCGGCGGCCCTCGGCTCCCTGCTCTTCGCCGCCGCCTTCGCCGGCCAGATCGTGCTCGGCACCGTCCGCCCCGGCCAGACCGGTCTGCTGATCGCCCTGCTCGCCATCGTGGTCGTCTACACCGTCGGCGAGCTGATCCACAGCCCCTCCGGCGGGGCCCTGTCGGTCTCCGCCGCCCCCGAGCCGGTGCGCGGCCGCTACCTGGCCACCTACCAGCTCTCCTACTCGCTGGCCACCGCCCTCGCCCCGTCCCTGTTCACCGCCCTCCTCTCCGTCGACGGCCGGCTGCCCTGGGCGCTGCTCACCGTCGCCGCCCTCGGCGCCGCCCTGGCGCTGATCCGGCTCGAGCCGCACCTGCCCGCCGAGGCCGTGCACGCCGAGCCGCCCGCCCCGGCGGCGGCCGACGGCCCGCGCAGCCCCGCCCCTGCCGCCGTTTGAGTCTCCCCGCCGAGGCTTGCCACCTGATCTTCCTCACCATCGGAGGAGCCGCGCCGTGAACCGCACCGCCACCATCGCCCTGACCGCGCTCGCGCCCGTCTCCTGGGGCTCGACCTACTTCGTCACCACGGAACTGCTGCCGCCCGACCGGCCCCTGTTCACCGGGGTCATGCGAGCCCTCCCCGCCGGACTGCTGCTGGTCGCGGCCTCCCGCACGCTGCCCAAGGGCGCCTGGTGGTGGAAGTCCGCCGTGCTGGGCGCCCTCAACATCGGCGCCTTCTTCCCCCTGCTGTTCCTCGCCGCCTACCGGCTGCCCGGCGGAGTCGCCGCCGTACTCGGCGCCTTCGGCCCGCTGCTGGTCATCGGGCTGGCCGCGCTGCTGCTCGGCGAGAAGGCGAGCAGCCGCTCGCTGCTCGCCGCCATCGCCGCGGCGTTCGGCGTCGGCATGGTGGTGCTGAAGGCCGGGGCCGCGCTCGACCTGGTCGGCGTCCTGGCCGGCGTCGCCTCCACCGCGTCGATGGCCGCCGGCATCGTGATGACCAAGCGCTGGGGGCGCCCCGAAGGGGTCGGCCCGCTGGCCCTGGCCGGCTGGCAGCTCACCGCCGGCGGCCTGCTGATCCTGCCGGTCGCCGCCCTGCTGGAAGGCGCCCCGCCCGCCCTCGACGGCCGGGCCTACCTCGGCTTCGGCTACATGATGCTGCTCAACACCGGGGCCGCGTACTGGCTCTGGTTCCGCGGCATCGGCCGGCTCAGCGCCACCTCGGTGACCCTGCTCGGTCCGCTCTCCCCGCTCACCGCCGCCGTGATCGGCTGGGCCGCGCTCGGCCAGGCGCTCTCGCCGGTGCAGCTGGCGGGTATGGCGATCGCCTTCGCCGCGACCGTGGTGGGTCAGCTGCCGCCCAAGCCGCCCCGGTCGGCCAAAGAATCGTTCAGTAAAACTAAACAGATCGATCAAAAGTTTTCGATGGACCTGACCAATGACGAGGTGCGACGGTAGGTCCCTCACACCGCTCCAACCACCCGAGGGGGAGATAGCCGTGGCCGTCCTGGACCGCGTCCGTACCGCTCCGCACCAGCCGGAGACCCGCACCGCGCAGGCGAAGAAGGGAGCCGCCGGCCTCGGCGTCCTGCTCGCCCTCGTGGCCACGGTCGTCTGGTCCGGCAGCTTCGTCGCGACCCGGGGCATGGCCGACAGCGTCCCGCCCGTGCAGGCCGTCTTCTGGCGCTGGATCATCGCGATCGCCGCCGTCGCCCCGCTCGCCGCCCGGGAGGCCTGGCGGCAGCGGGACCTGATCCGCCGCCACCTCGGCTACGTCTCGCTCGCCTCGTTCTTCGGCATCGCCCTCTACAACACCCTCGTCCACCAGGCCGGACTGACCACTTCCGCCTCCAACATGGGCATGATCATGGCGGCCTCGCCAGTCGTCATGGCCGGCTTCGCCCGTCTCGGCGGCCAGAAGCTCGGCGCCGTCCGCACCTTCGGGATGCTGCTCGCCGCCTTCGGAGTGCTCCTGCTCGTCGGCAAGGGTTCGCTCACCATGGACTTCGCCGCCGGCGACCTGTGGATGTTCGGCGCCGCCCTGTCCTTCGCCTCGTACAGCGCGCTCCTCAAGCGCAAGCCCGCCGAACTCTCCGGCCTCACCTTCCTCCTCACCACCTTCGTCCTCGGCGCCCTGATGCTCGCCCCCGCCTACGCCGTCTCGGTCGCCGTCCAGGGCGGCTTCCAGGTCTCCGCCGGCACCGTCGGCCCGCTGCTCTACGTCGGCGTGTTCTCCTCGGCCGTCGCCTTCTTCGCCTGGAACAAGGCCGTCTCGATGATCGGCGCGGCCCGGGCCGGCGTCGTCTACTACCTGCAGCCCGTCTGCGTGGCCCTGCTCTCCTTCCTGCTCCTCGGGGAACAGACCGGCCCCGCCCAGCTCCTGTGCATGGCGCTGATCCTCGGCGGCGTCGCGCTGGGCGCCCGCCGGTAGGTTCTCCCCGTGACCGCCACGACCGAATGGGACATCAAGAAACTCCGCATCCTGCGCACGCTCAACGAGCAGGGCACGGTGACCGCGACGGCCGAGGCGCTGATGATGACGCCCTCGGCCGTTTCGCAGCAGCTGACCAACCTGGCCAAGCAGCTCGGCGTCCCCCTGCTGGAAGCCCAGGGCCGCCGGGTCCGCCTCACCGGCGCCGCACACCTGGTCCTGCGGCACGCCGAAGCCGTCTTCGCCCAACTGGAGCGGGCCGACGCGGAACTGGCCGGCTACCTGGCCGGGGAGGCCGGCGAGGTCCGGGTCGGCGCCTTCTCCACCGCCGTCCCCGCCCTGGTGGTCCCGGCCGTCGCCGCCCTCCGGCTGACCCACCCCGGCGTGGAGGTCCGCGTACGGGAGACCGACGCGGGGGAGGCGTACGAGCTGCTCTCGGCCGGCGCGGTGGACCTGGCCCTCTCCCTGGCGGCCCACGCCCCCACCGCCCGCGACCCCCGCTTCACCCGGATCCCCCTGCTCGCCGACCCGCTGGACGTGGCCCTGCCCCCGGACCACCCGCTCGCCACGGCCCCCGACCTGCACCTGGCGGACCTGTCCTCGGAGCCCTGGATCTACGGCGGCTCCGGCCCCTGGTCGGAGATCACCCGCACGGCGTGCGAGGCGGCCGGCTTCGTCCCGGAACAGGCCCACTCGGCGGCGGGCTGGACCGCGATCCTCGCCCTGGTCGAAGCGGGCATGGGCGTCGCCCTCATCCCCCGCATGGCGGCGAGCCGCGCCACCGGCGTCACCATCCGCGCCCTCCCGCACGACCGCCCGATCCGCCACGTCATCGCCGCGACCCGCCGCGGCGCCGATGCCGCCCCGGCGGTGGCCCGGGTCCTGGAGGCCCTGCGGGCCTTGGCGGAAACCCGCCCCGGATAGGCTGACCAGCTCATTCGTCATCTGAACGAGGGGGGAGCCGGATGAGGCCCATGCCACGGGAACGGAAGCGCTGGGGGACGGGGGCGGCCGGCGGGCTGGCTCTGCTGGCCGGACTGCTGTCCGGCGGAGCCACCCCGGTCGTCGCGGCCGAGGAACCGGTCCGGGTCCGGACCATCACGTACAACGCGTGCGCCGTCTCCACATGCCGGAACACCGTCGACACCGCCGACCAGTGGGCGGAGAAGTTCCGTGCCCGCGCCGCCTCCGAAGCCGGTCCCGCCGATGTGATCGCGTTCCAGGAGCTGTGCGACGGCCAGTACGAGGCGCTGAAGCAGAAGCTGGTCGGCTACGTCCCGGTGCGGGCCGCGGACAGCTTGGCGGACAACCGCTGCACCGCACGCTGGGGCGGGACGAACGGCTTCGGCCAGGCGTTGTTCGTCAAGGGCGAGGCGCCGTTCACCGCGTACTCGGCGGTGGTGAACGGTGCCGACGCGGGTGCCTCCGAGAAGCGCCGGGTGCTGTGCGCCAAGGGCCCCGTCGGCGGCCGGACCACGCTCGCCTGCGGCACGCACCTGGAGAAGACCCTGGCCGAGTACGGCAACTGGACGCCCGAGGTCATGCGCAACATCGCGGCCTGGGCCGCGGACGACCCGGTCATCCTCACCGGCGACTTCAACGCCGTTCCCTCCAACTCGGCCCTCGACCCGGTGGAAAGGGGCCTGTGCGGGGCCGGCCCGTTCGCAGAAGCCGACCGTGCCGGCAACAGGACGGCGTGGGGCGCGGAGGGCAGGTACCAGAACAAGTTCGACCACGCCTTCTTCGGCAGCCGGGACTTCAAGGTCATCGGCGCCAAGGTCGCCGACATCGACCTCACCCCGGTGGAGGACCACAAGCTGCTGTGGGCGGAGGCCGAGCCGGTGGACCGCACGCCCGCCGCGGTCTCCGGCGGCTTCGACGGCGACCGGTGCCCCGACCTGCTCGCCATCCGCAAGGACGGGCAGCTGCGGTCCTACCCGGGTGCGTACGGGGGCGCCTTCGGGCCGTCCACGACCCTCGGCGGGGACTGGACCGACGCCCTGGTCAGCCACCGTGGCGACTGGACCGGTGACGGGCACGAAGACGCCGTCGCACGGATCGGGGACGGCCTGCGGGTGTACCCCGGCGACGGCAAGGGCGGCCTCGGTGCCCCCCTGGCCATGGGCAACCGTCCGGAAAACTGGGGTACCACGACCCCGGTGAGCGTCGGCGACCTCGACAAGGACGGCAACCCGGACATCGTGGCCGTGGGCGCGAGCGGCGGACTGTACCTGCACCGGGGCGCGGCCGGCCCGCAGCCCGCCCTGCCCCACCCGGCCGTCCAGCTGGCTGCCACCGGCTGGAAGGGACTGACCCTCATCGCGCCCGGAGACGTCAACGGTGACGGCCGGGCGGACCTGTGGGCGATGGGGCCCGGCGGGCTGACGCAGTACCTCGCCACCGCCGACGGGAAGCTGGACGCCGGGTCCGTCCTCGACGCGGGCCTGACCCTCCCGGCAGGGGAACATGCCGTGTCCGTGGGCGACGGCGATCTGGACGGCCGCCCCGACCTCTGGACCACCCAGGCCGGGGACCTCGTGTTCCGGGCCGCCACCGGGACCGGCTTCGCCGCACCCGTCAAGGTCGGGACCGGCGGCTGGGGCTACGTCCACGACCTCGGCTGACGCTAGGGACGGCCCCGGACGGGGTGCAGCAGCTGCGCGCCGCCTACCTGGTGGGCGCCGACGGCGGGCAGAGCAGCGTCCGCAAGGCCGCCGGCTTCGACTTCCCC
>NZ_JBFBAV010000042.1:0-61792 GCF_040689505.1 Streptomyces sp. NPDC051211 | reverse complement strand
CCAGTACGTCCAGCAGCAGCCTGCCCTCCCGGTACAGCTGCCCCGAACGGGGTCCGGGGCGGAGCCCCGGTTACGGGAAGGGGCGGGGTGGGGAAAGGCCGCCCGCAGGGCCCACCCGCCCCCTACACCCCCCGCTCCCGCCGCACCACCACCCTGGCCCCCGCCACCCCGGGCACCAACGCCTGACCAGGAGCCACCGGGCCCCGCCGCTCGCCAGGAGCCGGAACAGGAGCCACCGGCAGCATCCGCTCCCCAGGGACGGGAGCCGGAGCCGAGGCCGGAGCCGGAGCCGGGACCGAGGGCGAGGCCGGGTCCGCGTCCGGGGCCGACGCAGGAGCCACCGGCAGCAGCGGCTCCGCAGGGGCCGAAGCCTGGCCCGACGCCGAGACGGAGACCGGGGCAGGGGCCGGAGCCGAGGCGGGAGCCGGAGCCGAGACAGGGGCCGGAGCCGAGACAGGGGCAGGGGCCGGAGCCGAGGCCGGGGCAGAGGCCGGGGCCGGAGCCGAGGCCGGGGCAGAGGCCGGGGCCGGAGCCGAGGCCGGGGCAGAGGCCGGGGCCGGGAGTGGCTCGGGGAAGGGCGGAATCAGCGTCCCCGAGCTCTGCCGCAATGCAGCCCACCTCAACTCCCGCACCCCACTCACATGCCACTCCTCCCCGCCCTCCGGCTCCACCCCACCCCCCCACCCCGGCCGAGTCCGCCACCCCTGCACCGCAACGGCAACCGGCACCCCCACCCCCACCGCCCACGCCGTCGCCGCCGCGCCCGTCTCCCACCACACCGGCCCGAACCGGGCCAGCGCCCCGCTCCCCAGCGGCCCGCCCGCCGCCCAGCCCAGCACGGCCATCAGCGCCCCGCACACCACCCCGCCCAGCGCCGCCGTCAACGCCGTCTCCCCGTACGACACGTCCCGCGCCCGCCGGACCGCGAACCAGCCCACGATCAGCCCGGCCACCACCGGCACCCCCATCGCCACCCAGGTCAGCGGCGACCCCGGCCCCACCGGCGGCAGGGCCGCCAGCAGGGGGAAACGGGGCAGCGCGGGTGAACCCGCGAAAGCCAGCGGGGTGGCCGTGGCGCCGACGCCGAGGGCGAAGCCGGGCCCGAGCCCGTAGGCCGCGCCCCACACCACCGCGTTGGGGATCAGCGCCAGGGCGAGCAGCAGGACCGCGAACCGCCCGGACCACACCCCGGTCAGCTGGAGGAACGAGTGCTGTACCGCCGCGCCGTGCCAGACCAGTGACGCCCCGAGCAGCAGCGCCCCGCCACCCAACAGGGTGAGCGCCCCCGCGCCGCCCGCACGCAGCGCCAGCGCATAACGGGGGCGCGCGAGTGCCTTCCGTACGCCCCCGGGCAGCAGGGACGGGAGCGAGGCGGACACGGACGCCCACACCCCGCTGGCGGCGGCCGCCGCGGCCACCAGCGGTACGTGCCAGGCCGCGCTCAGCGGATCGGCCGGCATCGGCCCGCCCGCCGCGTACACCGTGGCGCCCGCCCCCACGATCAGGTATCCGCAGGTCACGGCGGAGAACACGGCACTGCCGGGCAGCCCCCCGTCCTCCACCGCGAGCCGGGCGGCTCGCCGGATCAGCAGTACGGGCAGGGCCACCAGCAGCAGGGGGGTCAGCCCGACGGGCGCGGGCACGCCGGACAGCGTGTCGTACCTGATCAGCTCTGTCCCGTGGGAGAGGAGCCACAGCCCGGCCGCCACATGGAGGGCACCGCCCGGCCCGCTGTCGGGATAGGGGGAGCTGATCCACAGCACCATGACGAGCACGGCCAGGGAGCCGAGCCCCAGTCCGGCCGCCATGGCGCCGCCCAGTACACAGGCGGCGGCCGCCGGTGTGCGACGGCGGACGGGGGCCCGCGGGGGTGCCGGCAACGACGTCTCGCGTTCGGTCACTTGGGTCACCCCGCCATGGTCCCAACGACACGCGCTGTGGGCGCGTAACAGGCGAATGACCGTGGTGTCGCCCAATATACGGTTATGTACTTTTTCGCCCAGACCTGCCGGGGTGTGGCATGACCCAGAGTGTGGACACGGCCGCGGAGCCGACTGCCCTCCCGTCGCCCAAGGAACGCCGCAGACTGCGCGAATCCGGTGAGCTGACCCACGATGAGATCGCGGCGGCGGTCGGCGTCACCGCCACCACCGTCCGCTCCTGGGAGTCGGGCCGCACCGAACCCCGCGGCCGGAACCGCGAGGTCTACGCCCGTTTGCTGGTCGAACTCGGCAACCCGGCCAAGGCCGCGGGCGAGGACGCCACGAGCACCGACACCGACACCGGCACCGGCACCGGCACCGGCACCGACACCCCGGACAGCGCAGCTGAGGCCGCCTCAGCCGAGGAGTCCCCGGCCGGCAGTACGGCCCTGCGGGTGGCGGGCGCCGTCCGCGCCTTCGCCAAGGGCGGCGGCGGGCACGCCGCGCCGGCCGGCACCCGGCCGAAGGCCGCCGCGAAGCGGGCGTCCAAGCCCCCGGCGGGTGGGGCCGGCAGCGGGCGCGTCACCGGCTCGGCCCACACCGGCACCGCGGCCGGGCGGCCGGCGGGTTCCGCCGCACCGTCCCCGACGGATCGTCAGGACGCTGCCGCCGAGGCCGCCGCCACCGCCACGGACGGCGGCACGTCAGGCCGCCCGCACGGCACCGCCGATGACCCCGCGTCAGCGCCCACCGCCGCCGCGCCGGTACAGCAGCCGGAGCCACGGCACAGGGCCAGGCAGGAGGCGCCGGACCCGGAGCCGGCCCCGGGCGAGCCGCCGCCCACCGCCGCCGAGGCCTTCGACGCGCTCTACGGGTACGCGGCGCCCGCCCTCCTCCGGCAGACCTACCTGCTCACCGGCCGCCGCGGGCTCGCCCGCGATGCCGTGGAGCGGGCCTTCCAGCGGGCCTGGAACCACTGGCCGAAGGTGGCCACCGACCCCGACCCGGTCGGCTGGGTGCGGGCAGCGGCGTACGAGTACGCGCTCTCCCCCTGGCACCGGCACAGCCGGAAGCACCCCGACCGGGCCCCGGCCGACCCCGCCGACCGGATCCTGCTCGACGCGATGCTGGCGCTGTCGCCCACGCACCGCCGTACGGTCCTGCTCTACGACGGGATCGGGCTCGACCTGCCCGACACCGCCGCCGAGACCGAGGCCAGCACCCCCACCGCCGGCAACCGCCTCGTCCACGCGCACGCGCACCTCGCCGACCGGCTGCCCGAGCTGGACGGCGTACCGGAGGAGAAGCAGTCCGCGCTGCTGCACGACCGGCTGGGCACGCTCACCCCGGCGGTGCGCCTGGAGCCGCGCCCTGCGTCGGTGGTCCGGCTGGCCTGCGAGCACCGCAACCGGTTCTGGGCCAGGGCCGCGATCGGCCTGACCGCGGTGATCGCCGTCGCCGCCACCTACACGGCGGCGACCGCTCCGACCCAGTACCACCCGCCGATCGCCCCCGGCGCCAGCGTGTCCGGGGTGCCGCCGCACCACGGCCCGCAGCCGCTCACCGAGGAGGACCGGCAGCTGCGCGAGAAGCTCCGCTCCGAACCGGCCACCGGGCCCGCACGGCTGGTACCGAAGACCGGCTGATCCGCTCATCCGGTGGTCCGGTGGTCCGGTAGTCCGGTAGTCCGGCCGCACGATCAGCTGCTCATCCGCTCGTCCGCGGTGAAACGGGCGTGGCCCGCACCCCCGAAGGGGTGCGGGCCACGCCGTGCGCCGTGTGGGAGATCAGCCGTTCAGGATCTCGCGCGCCAGCTTCGCGGTCTCGGTCGGCGTCTTGCCGACCTTCACGCCGGCGGCCTCGAGGGCCTCCTTCTTGGCCTGTGCGGTGCCGGAAGAGCCGGACACGATCGCACCCGCGTGGCCCATGGTCTTGCCCTCGGGGGCGGTGAAGCCCGCGACGTAGCCGACGACCGGCTTGGTGACGTTCTTCGCGATGAAGTCCGCCGCACGCTCCTCGGCGTCGCCGCCGATCTCGCCGATCATGACGATGAGCTCGGTCTCCGGGTCGGCCTCGAAGGCCTCCAGGGCGTCGATGTGCGTGGTGCCGATGACCGGGTCGCCACCGATGCCGACGGCCGAGGTGAAGCCGATGTCACGCAGCTCGTACATCATCTGGTAGGTCAGCGTGCCGGACTTGGACACGAGACCGATCTTGCCGGGCTTGGTGATGTCGCCCGGGATGATGCCGGCGTTGGACTGGCCGGGGGTGATCAGGCCGGGGCAGTTCGGGCCGATGATCCGGGTCTTGTTGCCCTTGGCGGTCGCGTACGCCCAGAAGGCGGCGGAGTCGTGGACCGCGATGCCCTCGGTGATGACGACGGCGAGGGGGATCTCGGCGTCGATGGCCTCGACGACGGCGGCCTTGGCGAAGGCCGGCGGGACGAAGAGGACGGAGACGTTGGCGCCCGTCTTCTCCATCGCCTCGGCGACCGAGCCGAAGACCGGGACCTCGGTGCCGTCGAAGTCGACGGTGGTGCCGGCCTTGCGCGGGTTCACGCCGCCGACGATGTTGGTGCCGTCAGCCAGCATCAGCTTGGTGTGCTTCATGCCCGTGGCACCGGTCATGCCCTGGACGATGACCTTGCTGTCCTTGTTGAGGAAGATAGCCATGGTGAGTCTGTGACCTCGTCCCTTTACTTCGCAGCCGCGAGCTCGGCGGCCTTGTCGGCCGCACCGTCCATGGTGTCCACGCGCTGGACCAGCGGGTGGTTGGCGTCCGACAGGATCTTGCGACCCAGCTCCGCGTTGTTGCCGTCGAGACGGACGACGAGCGGCTTGGTGACCTCTTCGCCCTTGTCCTTGAGCAGCTGCAGGGCCTGGACGATGCCGTTGGCGACCTCGTCACAGGCGGTGATGCCGCCGAAGACGTTGACGAAGACGGACTTGACGTCCGGGTCGCCGAGGATGATCTCGAGGCCGTTGGCCATGACGGCGGCGGAGGCGCCACCGCCGATGTCGAGGAAGTTGGCGGGCTTGACGCCGCCGTGGTTCTCGCCGGCGTAGGCGACGACGTCGAGGGTGCTCATGACGAGACCCGCGCCGTTGCCGATGATGCCAACCTCGCCGTCGAGCTTGACGTAGTTGAGGTTCTTGGCCTTGGCGGCCGCCTCGAGCGGGTTGGCCGCAGCGTGGTCCACGAACTCCTCGTGGCCCGGCTGGCGGAACTCGGCGTTCTCGTCGAGCGAGACCTTGCCGTCGAGCGCGATGACCTCGCCGGAGGCGACCTTCGCGAGCGGGTTGACCTCGACGAGGAGCGCGTCCTCGGCGATGAAGGTGGCCCACAGGGTCACGAGGACCTCGGCGACCTGCTCGGCGACCTCGGCCGGGAACTTCGCCTGGGCGACGATCTCGCGGGCCTTCTCGATCGTGACGCCCTCGTTGGCGTTGACCGGGACCTTGGCGAGCTTCTCGGGGGTCTCCTCGGCGACCTGCTCGATGTCCATGCCACCCGCGACCGAGGCCATGGCCAGGAAGGTGCGGTTGGTGCGGTCGAGCAGGTAGGAGACGTAGTACTCCTCGACGATCTCGGGAGCGGTCTCCGCGATCATCACCTTGTGGACCGTGTGGCCCTTGATGTCCATGCCCAGGATGTCCGTCGCGCGGGCGACGGCCTCGTCCGGGGTCGCGGCGAGCTTCACGCCGCCGGCCTTGCCGCGGCCGCCGACCTTCACCTGCGCCTTGACGACCGACTTGCCGCCCAGCCGCTCGGTGGCCTCGCGAGCCGCCTCAGGCGTGTCGATGACTTCACCGGCCAGCACCGGTACACCGTGCTTGGCGAAGAGGTCCCTCGCCTGGTACTCGAACAGGTCCACGCGCGTCCGTCCCTTGTCTTCAAAGATTCGCAGTGTTCGCGGTTGTCTGCGTGGGCGTGCCGCGAGGGCAACGTGACGGCGCTGTCACAAGGGGAGCGCACACGGTGACCGTGGACGCGGCATGTCCGTCCCGCAGGTTATCCCCGTGGGACGTAGGTCCCTAAATCGCAGATCACACCTGAGCGGTGATACCTGTCACAGATCGCCTCACGGCTGAGCTGGAAATTCGTGGGATCTCACCATTCCTCGGGGGAGGGTGGTCAGGGCAGTGGCAGGGGCCGCTTCTCGATCGCGGCGGCCATCACCTCCGGGAACAGGTCGGGGGTGCAGGCGAAGGCGGGGGCACCGAGGGCGGCCAGGGCCGCCGCGTGCTCGCGGTCGTAGGCAGGGGCACCTTCGTCGGAGAGGGCCAGCAGGGCGACGAACTGCACGCCGGCGGCCTTCATGGCCGCGACCCGCTTCAGCATCTCGTTGCGGATGCCGCCCTCGTACAGATCACTGATCAGGACGACCACGGTGTCGGCGGGCCGGGTGATCTTCGACTGGCAGTAGGCGAGGGCCCGGTTGATGTCGGTGCCACCACCGAGCTGGGTGCCGAAGAGCACGTCCACCGGATCGTCGAGCTGATCCGTCAGGTCGACCACGGACGTGTCGAACACGACCAGCCGGGTGGCGATGGACCGCATGGAGGCCAGCACCGCGCCGAACACGGAGGCGTAGACGACGGAGGCGGCCATCGAGCCGGACTGGTCGATGCAGAGGATGACCTCCTTCTTCACCGACTGGCTCGCCCGGCCGTACCCGATCAGCCGCTCGGGCACGACCGTGCGGTACTCGGGGAGGTAGTTCTTCAGGTTCGCCCGGATGGTGCGGTCCCAGTCGATGTCCCGGTGCCGGGGGCGGCTGATCCGCGCGGACCGGTCCAGGGCGCCGGTGAGCGTGGACCGGGTGCGGCTCGCCAGCTTCTTCTCCAGTTGCTCGACGACCTTGCGGACCACCGCCCGGGCCGTCTCCCTGGTCGTCTCCGGCATCGCCTTGTTGAGGGACAGCAGGGTGCCGACCAGGTGTACGTCGGGCTCGACGGCCTCCAGCATCTCCGGCTCCAGCAGCAGCGAGGACAGCCCGAGCCGGTCGATGGCGTCGCGCTGCATCACCTGGACGACCGAGCTGGGGAAGTACTCGCGGATGTCCCCGAGCCAGCGCGCCACCGACGGCGCCGACCCGCCGAGGCCGGCCGACCGCTCCCCCGTCTTCCTGCGGTTCCCGCCGCCGGTGCCGCCGTAGAGCGCGCCGAGCGCGGCATCCATGGCCGCGTCCCGCCCGCCGAGCGCGCAGCCGGTCCCGTCGGCCTCTCCCCCGCCCAGCACCAGCCGCCACCTGCGCAGCCGCTCGACCGCGGCCGTGTCCGTACCCGTCATCTGTCCGTCCCCCTCTGGGCGTCGTCCTCTGTTGTCGCCGGGCGCGCGGCCCGTGGTCCGGGCCGCGGCCGTGTCCCGGCCGCTGCCCGGATGCCGGCCTCAGCCCGCTGCCGCCGCCGGTACCGCTGCCCCTGCCCCACTGCCAGCCCCGGCTCCGGCCGCGAGCAGCAGCCGGACCAGCGGTATCACCGCGTCCGCGCGGGCCCGGTCGAGCTCCGGGGCGAAGCCCTCCGGGGCCTGGCCGGAGCCGGAACCCGCGGTCGTGCCGCCCGGACCGCGCCGCACCAGCTCCCCCAGGGAGCGGCGGACGCCCGGTTCGTACGCCCCGAACGTCCGCCGGAGCAGCGGCAGTACGTCGGTGAAGGCGCCCGCCGGTATCCCGGTCAGCCAGGTGTCGATCAGGCGGAGCAGCCGCTCGTCGTGGACGAGCAGGGTGCCGCCGCCCGCTCCGCCCCCGGCGAAGCCCTCGATCCAGCCGGCCGCGTCGACGGGTCCGGCCGCCGGGGACAGGGCCAGCCCCATCAGCCGGGCGGTCTCCTCCGGTGCCAGCCGGCCGTCGTCGAGCAGCAGCCGGGCGGCCCGGCCGCGGATCAGGCCGGGTATCGCCTCCCGCCCGGCCAGCGTGCCCAACACCGCGGCCCACCGACCCCGCAGCCCGGGATCCGCCGGGCCGACGGCCCCGGATCCGCCGGCCGTGGATCCGTCTGCCGGCCCGGCGGGCGGCTCGGCATCCGGTGCCATCGGGGCTCCGGGCTCGGGCAGCTCCGCGGGCGGCCCGCCCGCCTGGGCTTCGGGGGCGGCCTCCGCGGCCGGGGGCCGGGCCGGGCCCAGGAGGGCTATCGCCCCGTGGACCGCGTCCACATGGTCGCGGAGCTCGGCCGCGGCGTCCGCGTCGAGGCCCGCCGCGCAGGCGGGCGGCAGGGCGACGCAGATCCGCTCGGCGAGCCCCGCCGCGACCGTGCCCAGCGCCGCGGTGTCCGTGCCGCGCACGTCCCCGTACCGCAGCGAGCGGGCCAGCGCGGGCAGGGCCCTGGCCAGCCGGGCCACATCGGTGTCCAGCGCGGCCCGGTCGGCGAGGGCCTTCAACACCGCGGGCAGGGCTTCCGGAAGCCCTGCGAGCAGGCAGCGCTCGGCGAGCGAGGTGACCTCGCCCAGTTCCCCCGCGGCCGCCGCGTCGGCCTCGGCCCGGGCGGTCGCGGCGGCCGCCACGGTGGTCCCCCATATGCCCGCCTCTGCCACCCGCACCGACAGCTCCGGCTCCCAGCGCAGCCGCCAGGTCTCCCGGAAGGTGCCGGTGCTGCCGCGGGATACCGCCGGCCGGCCCCAGTCGACGCCGAGCAGCCGCAGCCGGTGCAGCAGCCGGCTCTTCGCCGCGTCGGTGTCCTTGCGCAGGTCCAGCTCGAGCTCCCGGTCCTGCGCCTCGGGCTTCAGCCGGAGCGAGCGCTGCAGCCGGGTGAGGTCCCGCTGCAGCGGGACCGCCGGTGCCGTCTCCGGGACCTCCCCGAGCACGTCCCCGACGACGAGCCGGTCCTCGATCAGGGCCAGCGGTACGTCGGAGCCGTCGCACATCACCGCCCGGGCCGCCTCCAGGGTTTCGGAGAGGCCGGGCAGCGGCCGCCCGCGCATCGCGGCCAGGGTGTCGGCCAGCCGCACCGCCTCGATCACGTGCGCCGAGGAGACCTGCCGGTCCTCCGCCCGCAGCAGACCCGCGATCTTGGTCAGCCAGCGCTCGACCGGCCGGTCCACGGCGCCGAACAAGTGCCCGTACCAGCCGGGGGAGGTGATGCCCGCCCCGTACCCGCCGGCCCGGGCGAGGCGGCGGTGCGTCCAGGGCACCCAGGCGGTCTCCACCTTCACCTTGGGCAGTCCGGCGAGCAGTGACCTGTCGGCGGCCGCGGTGGTCTTCGCGCGCAGCGCCGGAACGTGCCAGGCCCCGCACACCACCGCGTAGCCCGCGCTGAACTCCCGGCGGGCGGCCCGCATCTTCTGCCGCATGTAGGCCTCGCGGAGCAGGTCCCGGGCGTGGCCGCCGTCCCCGTAGGCCTCGCGCAGGGCGGCCATCGCCTCGCCGAGCGCCTCGAAGGCGGCCACCGGGTCGGCCGTGCCCGTGCCGCGGTGCTCGACCACGTCCTCCCACCAGCGCTCCGGGTCCTCGTACCCGGCGGTCTCGGCCAGCACGGCGAGCGGATCGAGCCGTACGGCGTCCGGCGTGTCCGGCCCGCCCGGCCCGTCCGAGTCCGGTGGGCGCGGGTCGTCCTCGGCGGCCAGCGAGTGCGCGGCGGGCAGGTCGATGAACCGGACCGGTACGCCGGCCTCCTGCGCCCAGCGGATCGCGACCCATTCGGGGGAGAACTCGGCCAGCGGCCAGAACGCGGCCCGGCCCGGGTCCGCGGCCGCGTGCGCGAGCAGGGCGACCGGCGGCCGCATGCCGGGGTCGGCGGCCAGCGGCAGCAGGGCGTCCCCCTCGGGCGGGCCCTCGATCAGAACGGCGGCGGGCCGGGCCGCCTCGAGGGCGGCCCGCACGGCGCGGGCGGAGCCGGGCCCGTGGTGCCGTACTCCGAGCAGCAGCGGCTCCTTGGCGGTCGCGGTCGCCGACGCGGTCGGGGTCACTGTCATACCGTCACCTCGCGGCAGGCGCGGTAGAAGTCCTTCCAGCCGTCCCGCTCGCGGACGACCGCCTCCAGGTACTCCTGCCAGACGACCCGGTCGGCCGCCGGGTCGCGGACGACCGCGCCGAGGATGCCGGATGCCACGTCGGAGGGCCGGAGCACGCCGTCGCCGAAGTGGGCGGCGAGGGCGAGGCCGTTGGTGACCACCGAGATGGCCTCGGCCGTGGAGAGGGTGCCGCTGGGCGACTTGACCTTCGTCCGGCCGTCGCCGGTGACGCCCTCGCGCAGCTCGCGGAAGACGGTGACGACCCGGCGGATCTCTTCCAGGCCCTCGGGGGCGGCCGGGAGGTCCAGGGCCCGGCCCATCTGGTCGACGCGGCGGGCGACGATGTCGACTTCGGCGTCGGCGGTGGCGGGCAGCGGCAGGACCACGGTGTTGAAGCGGCGGCGCAGGGCGCTGGACAGTTCGTTGACCCCGCGGTCGCGGTCGTTGGCTGTGGCGATCAGGTTGAAGCCGCCCACCGCCTGCACCTCCTCGCCCAGCTCCGGTATGGGCAGGGTCTTCTCGGACAGGACGGTGATGAGCGTGTCCTGGACGTCGGCGGGGATGCGGGTGAGCTCCTCGACCCGGGCGGTCATCCCCTCGGCCATGGCGCGCATGACGGGGCTCGGGACGAGGGCCTCGCGGCTGGGGCCGTGGGCGAGCAGCCGGGCGTAGTTCCAGCCGTACCGGATGGCTTCCTCCGGGGTGCCGGCGGTGCCCTGGACGAGCAGGGTGGAGTCTCCGCTGACGGCGGCGGCGAGGTGTTCCGACACCCAGGTCTTGGCGGTGCCGGGGACGCCCAGCAGGAGCAGGGCCCGGTCGGTGGCGAGGGTGGTGACGGCGACCTCGACGGTCCGGCGGGGTCCCACGTACTTCGGGGTGATCACCGTGCCGTCGTCGAGGGTGCCGCCGAGCAGGTACGTGGCGACGGCCCACGGGGAGAGCTTCCAGCGGGCCGGGCGGGGCCGGTCGTCGGCCGCCGCGAGGGCTTTCAGTTCGTGCGCGAAGGCGTCCTCGGCGTGCGGGCGCAGCACTTCGGCGGCGGTGCCGTTCTCGGGTGTGGTCATGGGTCCCCCTCCAGGCTCGGCAGCCCTTTCCGGCTGCTGTTCACCACCGTGCACCACCCCACTGACAACGCCCCCTGTTCTCCACGTCGTTGCAGGTCAGGGCGATTGTCAGTGGGGGTCCCTACGGTGGTTTCCATGACTGAGCAGGGGGTCCGCTGGACAGCGGAACAGGTACTGACTCTGGCTCCTGACGATGCATCACGCAAGGCGGGAGGCAAGTTCGGCGGGGCGGGTCCGTGGTCGCAGACCGGAGGTTCCGCTTCCGGTGCGGTGTGGGGGTTGTGCAAGGGCAGCGGCAGCACGCCGTACCGGACGGTCGTGGACCTGACCGGACCGGCGTACAAGTGCTCCTGCCCGAGCCGGAAGTTCCCGTGCAAGCACGCCCTGGGACTTCTGCTGCTCTGGGCGGCGGAGGGACTGGGCGAACCGGCCGAGGCGCCGGACTGGGCGGCGGAGTGGCTCGCCGAGCGGACCGCGAAGGCCGCCGCCCGGACGGCCCGGCCGGCCGAGCCCGCAGACCCGGAGGCGGCCCGCAGGCGGTCCGAGCGGCGGGCCGCCCGGATCGGCGCGGGTGTGACCGAACTGGAGCGGCGGCTCGCCGATCTGCTGCGCGGCGGGCTGGCCGGACAGGAACAGGCGGGATACGGGGTGTGGGAGGAGACCGCGGCCCGGATGGTCGACGCGCAGGCGCCGGGACTGGCCGCGCGGGTGAGGGAGTTGGGGACGATACCGAGCTCCGGCGCGGGCTGGCCGGGCCGGATGCTGGAGGAGTGCGGCCTGCTGCACCTCCTGGACCGCGCCTGGCTGGGGGTCGCCGGGCTTCCGGAACCCCTCTCCGCGACGGTGCGGACCAGGGTGGGACTGCCGGCGGCCGCGGAGGGGGCGGCCGCGGTGCGGGACCGCTGGCTGGTGCTGGCGCAGTACGACTCGGTCTCCGCGGACGGCCGGCTGACCACCCGGCGGATCTGGCTGCAGGGCCTGGAGAGCGGCCGGACCGCCCTGGTGATGGACTTCGGCCCGCCAGGCCGGCCGCCACAGCTGGCCATACCGGTCGGGCTGGTCCTCGAGGCGGAAGCCAGGTTCCGGCCCGGCTCGGCCGGCCTCCGGGCCGATCTCGGCGACCGGTACGCCGCGCCCGCCCCGCATCGGCGGCCGCCCGCCGGGATGAGCGCGGGGGCCGCGCTCGACGGGTACGGGACGGCCCTGCGGGAGGACCCCTGGCTGGAGTCCTGGCCGGTGGTGCTCGGCCCGGTCGTGCCGATACCGGGCGAGCTGGGCTGGCAGCTGGCCGACGCGGACGGGAAGGACGCCTTGCCGGTGCGGACCGCCGGGGGGCGGGGCGCGTCCGGGCTGTGGCAGCTGGCCGCGCTGTCCGGGGGCGGGCCGGTGACGGTGTTCGGAGAGTGCGGCCATCGGGGCTTCGTGCCGCTGACCGCCTGGCAGAAGGGGACGGGGGAGCCGGTATCGCTGGCGTGAGCTACGACGACAACCACGTGAGCTGACAGCCGAGGAGATCTGCCCCGGTCCCGCGGAGGGGGCGGGACCGGGGCCGGGCACGGAACAGAGGGAGGGGCGGCCATGAACGGGCCGGAGGAGTACGGGGACTGGGAGGAACTGGTCGGCGCCGCGCTGCTGGGCACCGACCGGAAACAGGGCGGCACACCGGAGGCGCTGCTCGACGCGGCGGCGGTCCAGGCGGTGCGGCGCCGGGCCGGACTGCGCCCGGCCGAGGCCGGCCCGCGGCCGGAACCGGCCGCGGAGGATCCGCGGCCCGAGCCGCCCGAGCCGGCCCGGCGGCGGCTGGCCCAGCTGCTCGCCGGGCGGTCCGGGGCGGGCGGCGGGCGGCGCGGCTCGGCGCCGGACCTCACCGAGCTGCTGCCGCAGTGGCTGGCCGCCGCCGGCCGGCACGGCTACCGGGCCCCGGCAGCCCAGCTTCCGGCCCTGCTGGACGCCGCCCGGGCGCGCACGGACCTGCGGCCGCAGGCACTGGCCCTGGCGGGCGCCCGGGGGCGCTGGCTGGCCCGGCTCAACCCGGACTGGCGGTTCGCCCTGCGCAGCGGGGCGGGCGGCGCGGAACTGCCGGACCCGGCGGACCCGGACGGGGTGACGCGGCTCTGGGAGGAGGGACTGTTCGCGGAGCGGGTCGCCCTGCTGGGTGCCGTACGGGCGGAGGACCCGGCGGCCGCGCCCGCCCTGCTGTCGACCACCTGGTCCACCGAGAGGGCCGAGGACCGGCTGATGTTCCTGGACTCGCTGCGGGCGGGCCTCTCGGAGCAGGACGAGCCGTTCCTGGAACGGGCCCTGGGCGACCGGAGCCGCAATGTGCGGACTCTGGCCGCGGAACTGCTGTCGGCCCTGCCCGGATCCGCGCTGGCCGGGCGGATGGCCGAGCGGGCGCTGGAATGCGTCGGCCCCGAAGGGGTGACCCCGCCCGCCGAGTGCGACGAGGGGATGGAGCGCGACGGGGTGGTCCGGCGCCCGCCGGCCGGCCGCGGGGAACGCGCCTGGTGGCTGGGCCAGCTGGTGGAGGCGGCGCCGCTGGCCTGCTGGCGGGACCGGTTCGGCGGGCTGGGCCCGGCGGAGATCGTGGCGGCACCGGTCGCGGAGGGCTGGGCGGAGGAACTGCACGCCGCCTGGTGCCGGGCCGCCGTCCGGCAGCGGAACCCGGAGTGGTCGAAGGCCCTGCTGGGCGCGGCGGCCGCTCCCCCGGCCGCCGGGCCGGGGACGGCGTCCCTGGCGGAGCGGGCGAAACTGCTGGAGACCCTGAGCGAGGCGGAACGGGCCGCCTGGGTGGCGGAGTTCGTACGGGCGCACGGCCTGTCCGAGGCGTTCCAGCTGCTCGGGGTCTGCGAGGTCCCCTGGGCCGGGGAGCTGGGCCGGGCGGTGGTGGACGCGCTGGAGGCGGCGCGGGAGGCGGGCAGCTACCCGTGGAGCTTCAGCGGGGTGATGGGGTTGGCGGAGCGGTGCCTCGACCCTGCGGAGGCGGGGCGGCTCGAGGCCGCTCTGGCCGCTGCGCCGGAGCCGGACCCTTCGGAAGCGTCGCCCGGGGCCGGCTCGTACTGGGCGGAGGCGTTCCAGCGGCTGGTCGCCACTTTGCGGCTCCGCGCGGCGATGCTGACGGAACTGGCGGGGACGGGCTGAACCGCTGCGCGGGGCTGTTCCCCTCCCCGCCCCTTCCCGAAACTGGGGGCAAGCCCCCAGCCCCCCGTCCGGCGCTTCGCGCCGGGTGCGCTCAAACGCCGCGCGGGCTGGAATGCCGCGCAGCGGCATTTTCAGCCCCGCCGGCGTTTGAGGCGCGGGGGTCCGGGGGCCGGCCCCCGGCAACGGCGCCGCACCCAGCCGCCCAGCGCAACGCGCAGAACTACGCCGCGCGGACGTTGGCGCGGACCCAGTCCACGATCGCCGTCGTCGTGGCCCCCGGGGTGAAGATCTCGGCCACCCCCTTGTCCTTCAGCGGAGCGATGTCCGCCTCCGGGATGATCCCGCCGCCGAAGACCTTGATGTCCTCCGCGTCGCGCTCCTTCAGGAGCTCCAGGACCCGGACGAAGAGCGTGTTGTGCGCGCCCGACAGGATGGACAGGCCGATCGCGTCGGCGTCCTCCTGAATGGCCGTGTCCACGATCTGTTCGGGGGTCTGGTGCAGGCCCGTGTAGATGACCTCCATGCCCGCGTCGCGCAGCGCGCGCGCGATCACCTTTGCGCCGCGGTCGTGGCCGTCGAGACCCGGCTTGGCCACCACCACACGGATCGGACCGGTCACACCCATCGCACTGCCTCCCGAGTGAACGAACGTTAAGTACAGCATCCCGCACGACACCGTTTCGCGGTCAACCACGAGGGGGAAATCACAGAGCAAGCACCGTACGGGGGCGCAGGGCCACCGTGCCGACAGCCGCACGGCACGGTGGTGCTGCCGGCGCATCGGGGGAGGGCGTCGGATGGGGCTTTCACTTCTACTCGCCGGTCCGGTGCCCCGTTCCGGTGCCGCGCTGCGTGCCGCCGCGCTGGAGCTGGTGGTGCTGGCCGGACATCTGCTCCTCTACCCGACCGGGATCCGCCAGGAGCGCACCCCGCCGCCCGGGAGGGGCGATACGCCCGGCGCGCGGCCGCCCGCGCTGCTGCTGCACGGGTTCACCGACAACCGGTCCGTCTTCGTCCTGCTGCGCCGCTCCCTCGCCGCGCACGGCGGGCGCCGGGTGGAGACGTACAACTACTCGCCGCTGACCCGCGATCTGCGCGAGGCCGCCCGCCGCTTGGACCGCCGGGTCGAGGAGCTGTGCGCGCGGACCGGGCAGGACCGGGTGGATCTGGTGGGGCACAGCCTCGGCGGTCTGGTCGCCCGCTATTACGTGCAGTGCCTCGGCGGGGATGCCCGCGTCCGGACGCTGGTCACCCTCGGCACCCCGCACTCCGGCACCACGGTCGCGCCGTTCATGGACGCCCACCCGGTGGTCCGACAGATGCGGCCGGACTCGGAGCTGATGGCGGAGCTGCGCGCTCCCGCCCCCGGCTGCCGGACCCGGTTCGTCGCGTTCTGGAGCGAGTTCGACGAGCTGATGGCTCCGACGGACACGGCCCGCCTCGAGCACCCCGACCTGTTCGCGGAGAACGTACAGGTCACCGGTATCGGACATCTCGCCCTGCCCGCGCATCCGGCAGTACTGGCCGCCGTCCGTCGTGTGCTCGACGGGCCGGTGCAGCCGGTGCGGGGCGCCTCCGGGGCCGCGTCCGTCGCCTGAACGAAAACCCGCCGCAAGTCGAACGAATTTCGAACTCAAGGCCAAGGGTCTGCCTACCCGCGACCGAAAGGCGGCCGAATGCCCGGTTCCTGAAGGCTCGAAACCCGCCGAAGATTGTCGCCGCCAGGAACCGCCGGGTACAGTCACGCCACTGCTCTCCTCCGGGGTAACCACATCCCCGGCCACCCAGGCCCCCACTGCCGAGGCGAAAGAGAAGTTGGTGAACGACCGCCCCTCGTCGGGCCAGTACCCCGATCTCGGGTACGACGGCCTTTCCACCACCACTTTCGCTGGCGACCAGGCCTACGGTTCCTTTGAAACGCAGGCCCAGGGGTACGACTACGCAGGCGGGTTCACTCCCTACGCCTCCCACGAGACGACCGGCGTGTACGACACGACCGCGTGGTCCACGGGCATTCCCGCGCAGTCCGTTCCCCAGGACGGCACCGGCCAGTGGTACGCGGCGGAGTATCAGCCGACCTCCTTCGGCTACGACACCTCGGCCGAGCAGACCGGCAACTGGGCGATGCCCGGCTACGGCACCACCATAGGGACCGAGACCGGCGCGTACGACGCGACCGCCTGGAACACCGTGGCGCAGGAGGAACCGCCCCAGCAGTACGCGTACGAGTACGAGTACGCGCAACCGCAGGGCGACTACCCGACGGAGTACGCGGCGGAGTACTCGGCGGACTACGCAACGAGCTACACAACGGGCTACGAGAGCGGTGAACTCGCCACCGAGGTTCCGGCGCCGACCGCCACCTTCGAGGTCATTCCGCCCGAGCAGGACGAGTCGGCCGGACCGGACGAGACCGACGCCGAAGCCCAGGCCGAGGCCGAGGCCGGCCCGTCGACCGGAGTGCACGGCGCCGAGACCCAGACCATGCCGCAGCAGCCGGCCCCGGAGGCGACCCCCGTGCCGCGCGCCGCGCGCCGCGCCGCCGCCAAGGGCAGCTCCGCCAAGGGCAGCACGGCCAAGGGCGGCTCCGGCAAGGGCACTTCCGCTGCCAAGGGCGGCAGCACCCGGGCCGCCGCCGGCAGTCGGCGCCGCACCCCGGCGAAGCGTTCCGCCCTGCTGACCGTGGCCGTGCCTTCCGCCTGCGTCATGGGTGTCGCGGGTGTCGCCGCCGCTTCCGTCGGCGGGCTCACCGGCGGCGGCGAGAAGCCGGACGACGAGATCACCACCGTCGCCGCGCCCGACCCGGCCTCGGTCAAACCGGCCGCCTCGAACACCAAGCTCGACACCCAGCTCGCCGCCCTCAGCGCGGACGCCGGCGATTTCGCGGACCGGGCGAGCCGCACCCAGGAACGCATCGACCTGAAGGTCCGTCAGGAAGAGGACCGCAAGAAGCGGGCCGAGGAAGCGGCCCGCAAGGAGGCGCTCCGCCCCAAGTTCGCGCTCCCGGTCAGGCAGGCCGGCCTCAGCGCCGGCTACGGCCAGTCCGGCGGCATGTGGATGTCCGTGCACACCGGCATCGATTTCCCGGTCTCCTACGGCACGCCGGTCATGGCCGCCACCGACGGGGTCGTGCGCACCCAGTACAACAGCGCCTACGGCAACATGGCCATAGTCACCTCACCCGACGGCACCGAGACCTGGTACTGCCACCTGAGCACCACCAAGATCCGGTCCGGCAAGGTCAAGGCCGGCGACGTCATCGCGTACTCCGGCAACTCGGGCAACTCCACCGGACCGCACCTCCACTTCGAGGTACGGCCCGGCGGCGGGGCCCCGATCGACCCGAGCTCGTGGCTCCGCCGCCACGGCCTCAACCCGAACTAGCCCAGGCCCAAGCCCCGGCCCCGGCCCCGGCCCCGGCCCCGGCTGCAGCCCAAACCGCAGCCGCAGCCGCTACAGCTTCTCGACCGGCGCGTAGCGCAGCAACAGGCGCTTCGGCTTGGCGTCCCCGAAGTCGACGGTCGCCTGCGCGTCCGCGCCGGCTCCCCGGACCTCCATGACCGTGCCCAGGCCGAACTGGTCGTGGGTGACCCGGTCCCCCACCGCCAGGGAGATCACCGGCTTGTCGGCGGCCCGGCGCGTCGCGAACCCCGACGGCCCGGACTTCGTCCGCGAGGACGACAGGAACGCCTCCGGCGAGGTCCCGAACGAGGACTTCCCCGCGCCGCCCGAGCCCGAGATCGGGCCGGCCGGCTTCTGCGCCGGGCCCGTCCGCTTCCACGACAGGTACTGGTCGGGGATCTCCTCCAGGAACCGCGAGGGCGGGTTGTAGGAGGGGGTGCCCCAGGCGCTGCGCATGCTGGAGCGGGTCAGGTACAGCCGCTCGCGGGCACGGGTGATGCCGACGTAGGCGAGCCGCCGCTCCTCCTCCAGCTCCTTGGTCTGGCCCAGTGCCCGCATGTGCGGGAAGACCCCGTCCTCCATGCCGGTCACGAAGACCACCGGGAACTCCAGGCCCTTGGCGGTGTGCAGGGTCATCAGCGTGATGACGCCCGTCCCCTCCGTGTCCTCGTCCGGGATCTGGTCGGAGTCGGCGACGAGAGCCACCTGTTCCAGGAACTCGGCCAGGGTGCCGGGGTTGTCCTCGGCGCGCGCCTGCTCGAATTCCAGCGCCACCGCCGCGAGTTCCTGCAGGTTCTCGATCCGCGTCTCGTCCTGCGGGTCGGTCGACGCCTGGAGCTCGGCCAGGTAGCCCGTACGCTCCAGCACCGCCTCCAGCACCACGGCCGGCCCGGCGCCGGAGTCGACGATCGTCCGGAGCTCCTCCATCAGGACGTTGAACCGCTTGACCGCGTTGGTGGACCGGGCGGCCATCCCGAAGGCCTCGTCCACCCGCCGCAGCGCCTGCGGGAAGGTGATCTTCTCGCGCAGCGCCAGCGCGTCGATCATCGCTTCGGCGCGCTCGCCGATGCCGCGCTTGGGCACGTTCAGGATCCGGCGCAGCGGGACGTTGTCCTCCGGGTTGGCCAGCACCCGCAGGTAGGCCAGCACGTCGCGGACCTCCTTGCGCTCGTAGAAGCGCACCCCGCCGACGACCTTGTAGGGCAGGCCGACCCGGATGAAGATCTCCTCGAACACGCGGGACTGGGCGTTGGTGCGGTAGAAGACGGCGACGTCGCCGGCCTTCGCGTCGCCCGCGTCCGTCAGCCGGTCGATCTCGTCGGCGACGAACTGCGCCTCGTCGTGCTCGGTGTCCGCGACGTAGCCGGTGATGCCGACGCCGGTCCCGGCGTCGGTCCACAGGTTCTTGGCGCGGCGGTTCTCGTTGCGCTCGATGACCGCGTTGGCCGCGGAGAGGATCGTCTGGGTGGAGCGGTAGTTCTGCTCCAGCAGGATCGTCGTCGCGTCCTTGTAGTCCTCCTCGAACTGGAGGATGTTGCGGATGGTCGCGCCGCGGAAGGCGTAGATCGACTGGTCGGCGTCGCCCACCACGCACAGCTCGGCCGGCGGCAGGTCCGGGTAGCCCGGCCCGACCAGCTCGCGCACCAGCGTGTACTGGGCGTGGTTGGTGTCCTGGTACTCGTCGACCAGGACGTGCCGGAAGCGGCGCCGGTAGTGCTCGGCGACGTCCGGGAACGCCTGGAGCAGGTGCACCGTGGTCATGATGATGTCGTCGAAGTCGAGCGCGTTCGCCTCGCGCAGCCGCCCCTGGTACATGGCGTAGGCCTGGGCGAGGGTCTTCTCGAAGCCGTCGGCCGCCTGCGCCGCGAAGGCGTCCTCGTCGATCAGCTCGTTCTTCAGGTTCGAGATCTTGGCGTTGAAGGACTTGGGCGGGAACTTCTTCGGGTCCAGGTCCAGGTCGCGGCAGACCAGTGCCATCAGGCGCTTGGAGTCGGCGGCGTCGTAGATCGAGAAGGAGGAGGTGAAGCCGAGGCGCTTGGACTCGCGCCGCAGGATGCGGACGCAGGCGCTGTGGAAGGTCGACACCCACATCGCGTTCGCGCGCGGGCCGACCAGGCCCTCGACGCGCTCCTTCATCTCACCGGCGGCCTTGTTGGTGAACGTGATCGCGAGGATCTGGCCGGGGTGGACGTTGCGGGCGGCCAGCAGGTGCCCGATGCGGTGGGTGAGCACCCGGGTCTTGCCGGAGCCGGCGCCGGCCACGATGAGCAGGGGCGAGCCCGCGTGCACCACGGCGGCGCGCTGCTGCTCGTTCAGCCCGTCCAGCAGGGACGCCGGGTCGATGACGGGCTTCGGGGAGCCGTCCCGGTAGTAGCGGTCCCCGCTCATGGGCGCGTCGAAGTGCCCCTCGAAGAGGTCGTCCGCGCCCGCTTCGGGGGCGTACTCCTCGGGCGGCGGGGGCGGCTCCTCGTGGGAGGGGGTGAGGTCCGCCAGGAAACTGTCGTCAAAGAGGCTGCTCATCGCCTTCCGAGTCTAGAGCTCCCCGCCGACAGCCGGGCGCCCCCGCCGGATCTCGTCTCCGGCGGCCCCGTACGCTCCTCGCATGGACGTACTCATCGATGTCTTCGTCGGCCTGCACATCATCGGAATCGCCTCGCTGCTCGGCGGTTTCCTGACCCAGATGAAGGCGATGAGCGCGGGCACCGCGCGGTTCGTGCCGGCGATGCTGCACGGCGCGCTGACCATGCTGGTCACCGGGGTGCTGCTGGTCGGGTTCCGCGAGATGGACGGCAGCAGCGTCAACAACATCAAGGTCGGCGTGAAGCTCGCCGTCCTGTTCGTCATCCTGGCGCTGGTCTACGTCAAGCGGGACGAGGAGCAGGTGGACAAGGCGCTGTTCGGTGCGGTCGGCGGGCTGACCGTGGCCAATATCTTCATCGCCGTCCTCTGGAACTGACGCCACACGCCCCCCTCCGGCACCAGTTCGGCCACATCCAGTCACATCAGATCAGTTCGGATCATCTCGTCATCCGCCCGTTACCTTCGGGTCTAGCGTCCTCCCCCAAGACGAACGGAAGGACGCCCCCCGTGGCCAGTCATCGAAAGCCCAGGCAGCGCCCGCTCTCCGGCGGCACCGTCCGGAAGGCCGCCACCCTCGCCCTCGCGGGCGCTGCCACCGCCACCGCGTTCGAAGGTTCCTCGCAGGCGGAGCCGCGGCTCTCCCCGGGCCAGGTCAAGGCCGAGGTGGACCGGCTCTACGAGGAGGCCGAGGCCGCGGCCGAGCGCTACAACGGGGCGAAGGAAAAGGCCGACGAGGCCCAGCGGTCCCTCGCCGAGCTGCGCGACCGCACCGCCCGCAAGGCCGACCGGCTCAACACCGCCCGCAACGCCCTCGGCTCGCTCGCCGCCTCCCAGTACCGCAGCGGCGCCCTCGGGCAGACCGCCCAGCTGGTCCTCTCCGACAGCCCGCAGGAGTACCTGGACGGGGCCGCCTTCCTGGAGCGGACCGGCGACCGCAAGGCCGCCGAGATCGCCTCCGTACGCCGCCAGCTCGACGAGGTCGACACCCTGCGCGCCCAGGCCTCCGGAAAGCTGGCCGAGCTGCGCGACCGGCAGGCGGAACTCGCCCGCCACAAGCAGGCCGCCGAGGGCAAGCTCCAGGCCGCCAAGCGGCTGCTGGCCAAACTCACCGCCGAGGAGCGGGCCCGGTACGAGGCCCAGGACCCGCACTCCGGCCCCGCGGCAGCGCCCGCCCGGGGCGGGTCCGCCACCGCCGCCCGGCCGGCCGCGCAACCGGCCCGGCCGCCCGCCGACGGCTCCCGCGCCGCCCGCGCCGTCTCCTTCGCGTACGGGGCGATCGGGAAGCCGTACGGCTGGGGGGCGACCGGGCCCGGCTCCTTCGACTGCTCGGGCCTCACCCAGGCGGCCTGGCGCTCCGCGGGGGTTTCCCTGCCCCGCACCACCTACACCCAGATCAACGCCGGGCAGCGGATCTCCCGGGACCGGCTGGCCCCGGGCGACCTGGTCTTCTTCTACTCCGGCGTGACGCACGTCGGGCTCTACATCGGCAACGGCCAGATGATCCACGCCCCGCGCCCCGGCTCCACGGTCCGCGTCGCCCCGATCGACTCGATGCCCTGGGCGGGCGCGAGCCGGCCCGCCTGAGCGGGTCCTGTCCCGGTGCCCGTCCGTCACACCAGCCGGCGGGCCGTGGCCCACCGGGTCAGCTCGTGCCGGTTCGACAGCTGGAGCTTGCGGAGCACCGCCGAGACGTGCGACTCGACCGTCTTCACCGAGATGAACAGCTGCTTGGCGATCTCCTTGTAGGCGTACCCGCGGGCGATCAGCCGCAGCACCTCCCGCTCCCGCTGGGTCAGCCGGTCCAGGTCCTCGTCGACCGGGGGCGCGTCGGTGGAGGCGAAGGCGTCGAGCACGAACCCCGCCAGCCGCGGCGAGAACACCGCGTCCCCGTCCTGCACCCGGAAGACCGAGTCGACCAGGTCCGCCCCGGTGATCGTCTTGGTGACGTAGCCGCGGGCCCCGCCGCGGATCACCCCGATGACGTCCTCGGCCGCGTCCGACACCGACAGCGCCAGGAACCGCACCGGGTTCTCGGCCGCCGCCATCAGCGGAGCGCAGCGCCGCAGCACCTCGACCCCGCCGCCGCCCGGCAGGTGCACGTCCAGCAGCACCACCTCGGGGCGGGTGGCCGTGATGACCGTGACCGCCTGGTCCACGTCGGCGGCCTCGCCGACCACCTCGACGCCGGTCCGGTCCGTTTCGCCGATCTCCGCCTGCACGCCCGTGCGGAACATCCGGTGGTCGTCGACGAGCACCACCCGGACCCGCCTGTCCGCTACCTCGCTCATTGGGTGCTCGCCCTCTCCATCTCCAGCTCGACTTCCGTGCCCCCGCCGGCGGCGGCCCGCAGCCGTGCGGTTCCGCCGTTGCGCTGCATCCGGCCGATGATCGATTCTCGTACGCCCATCCGGTCGTCCGGTACCGCGTCGATGTCGAAGCCCGGCCCCCGGTCCCGTACGGACACGAACACCGTCCGCCCTTCCACCTCCGCGTAGACCTGCACCGGCCCGCCCTCGCCACCGTACTTGGCGGCGTTCACCATTGCCTCGCGCGCTGCCTGGATCTGTGCGCCCAGCTTCTCGTCCAGGGGGCAGTCGCCGACGACCACGACCTCGATGGGCACCCCGTGGTGATCCTCCACCTCGGCGGCGGTCTTCTTCACGGCCTCGGCCAGGGTGGCCGGCTCCTCCGCCTCGTCCTTGCCGGTCCCCTCCGGCTTGTACAGCCAGTTCCGCAGTTCGCGTTCCTGCGCGCGGGCCAGCCGGCGGACCTCGCCGACGTCCTCGGCGTTGCGCTGGATCAGGGTGAGGGTGTGCAGCACCGAGTCGTGAACGTGGGCGGCGACCTCGGCGCGTTCCTGGGCGCGGATGCGCATCAGCCGTTCCTCGGAGAGGTCCTGGGTCATCCGGATCAGCCAGGGTCCGGCGAGCAGGGCGATGCCGACGAGGACGGCGAGGCTCGCCGTGAGGACGTTGCCGAGCTGGGCGGCGGAGCCCCGTACGACGATGAACACGGTGAGTCCGACGCCGACCAGGGCCACTCCGGCGAGCGCCCGGCCCACCTGGAGCAGCCGGCCGTGCCGGCCGGCGGCCGCCGTCCAGTGGGCGCGGCGGGCGTTGTCGGCCTGCCGCCACACCAGCACCACGCCGGCCCCGACCAGCAGCGTGGGCCACAGGTAGCGGCCGGATTCGCCGCCCACCTGCACCTTGGTGATGAAGAGGATGACCCCGACGGCCAGCACGACGAGCGCGACGACCTGCCCGGTGTCGGGGGTGCGCAGCCGGCGCCGGCCGTCCGGCATGGTCTCGTAGAGGGAGCGGCCGGCCGGCTTGCCGCCGACCCCGAGCGGTACGAAGACCCAGAACGCGGCGTAGAGCAGCACCCCCAGCCCCTCGCCGAACATGAACATGCCGAGGAAGGCGAGCCGGACCCACAGCACGGGCAGCCCGAGGTGACCGGCGAGGCCGCGCGCGACACCGCCGAGCATCCGCCCGTCGGCGCTCCGGTAGAGCTTGCGCTGCGGATGCTCTTCGGCCTCGGGGGCGTGCGGGGTACTGGATGCGGCGACCACTGGCATGTTCCCGATGGTCACACGCGGGAGAGGGCGGGGACATCAGGGCAGCCCCCCGGTTTTCGGTGGGAACGGCCCTCGGGGGTTTCTCAGGGTTGCGCCAGGGTCGGGCCGGATACCGGCGGCTCGGGGCGGCCGTCACCATGGAGCCATGACCGACGTCCACGAGTCTCCGCCCGCAGCCCCGGAGGCCGCCCAGGCCGACCGCCCGCCGCTGCGCCGCAGCAAGCGCGACAAGGTGCTGGCGGGCGTGTGCGGCGGCCTGGGCCGGTACTTCGACCTCGATCCCGTGATCTTCCGGATCGTGCTCGGTACCCTCGCGGTCACCGGCGGCGTCGGCCTGATCTTCTACGGCTTCGCCTGGCTGCTGCTGCCGCTGGACGGCGAGGAGGACAACGAGGCCAAGAAGCTGCTCACCGGCCGGATCGAGGGCGGCACCCTGGCCGCGGTCCTGGCGGCGCTGGTCGGCTGCGCGGTGTTCCTGTCGCTGCTGGACAACGGCGGCATGGGCGGCTTCTCGATCCTGGTGATCCTGGCCGTGTCCGGCGCCGCCTACTGGTCCCACCGCCGCCGGAGCCTGCCCGCCGCCGTGGCCGAGCCGGCCCACCCGCGTGCCGAGGCACCGCCGGAGACCCAGGCCCCGCCCACCCCGGGCAGCCCCTCCTGGTGGAAGGACCCGCTGGTCAAGGCCGGGGCGCCGGGCAGTGGCTACCTGTGGGGCCCGGAGGGTGCCGCCGGCCCGCCGGAGAGCCAGGACGACCCGTCCGCCCCTGCGGCAGCCGGACCCCAGCCGCCTCCACAGCGCCGCCCGCGCGGCGGGATCGGAGGCCGGGTCTTCCTGTTCGCCCTGCTCGGCGGCTCCATCGGGACCGCCGCCGCCTGGCACGGCCACCCGCTGGGCCACGCCCTCCAGGTCGGTTTCGCCTGCGCCCTCACCGTGTTCGGCCTCGGCCTCGCGGTCAGCTCGGTCCGCGGCCGCACCGGCATCGGCACCGTCCTGCTCGCCGTGCTCACCGCCGGGCTGCTGGCCGGGGCGGCCGCACTGCCCCGGGAGATCGGCACCGACTGGAAGCAGGTCGACTGGCGGCCGGCCGCCGTAGCCGAGGTCCGGCCGTCCTACGAGGCCGGCACCGGCCTCGCCACCCTGGACCTGAGCCGGCTCGACGTGGCCAAGGGCAGCACCCTCGCCGTGACCGCGTCCATCGACGCCGGCCGGCTCAAGGTGGTCCTGCCCCGCGAGGTCACCGCCCGCGCCGAGGTCCGCGTCCGGCTGGGCGACGTACAGATGCCGGGCGACCGGGCGGACCGCATCGAGGGCGTCCGCAACCAGACCCGGACGGCGACCGTGCCGCCCGCCCCCGGAACCGAGGCCGGCGGGACGATCGAACTGCACCTGAACGCGGGTGTGGGACAGGTGGAGGTGGCCCGTGCGGCGTCATGAGTTCCAGCCCGGACGGCTCCTCGCCGGCCTGGTCCTGCTGGTGGCGGGAGTGCTCTATCTGGTCGACGCCACCGGCGGGAGCGACCTCGCCTGGTGGGTGGTCCTCCCGATGACCACGGGCGGGCTGTCCCTCGCCGCCCTGATCGGCCTGACCACCTATGCCGTACGCCGCGACCGCGGCCAGATCCGCTCGTCCAGCGACCAGTAGGAGGCCCCGGCCAGGATCAGCGGCAGCCACGCCATCAGGTAGATGAGGTCGTTGCCGTAGTAGTACGGGGTGACCTGCCAGCTGACGGTCAGCCACAGGCTCAGCGAGATCAGCGCCCCGCCGCAGGCCGCGGCCCGGGCGAACAGCCCGGCCAGGGTGCCCAGGCCCACCAGGAGCTCCCCGACGGCCAGCACCACCGCGAAGCCGACCGGGGACTTCAGGGCCAGGTCCACCAGCCCCGGGATCGCCGAGGTGTCCCGCACCCCGCGCATCAGGTCGCCGATCGAGCCGTCACCGGAAGCGGACAGGAACGCGGAGTCGGTCAGCTTGTCCAGACCCGCGTAGACGAAGGTCACGCCGAGGAAGATGCGCAGCGGCAGCAGCGCGTACAGGGAGGCCCGCTCCCGCAGATCGGTTCGGAGGGAGGGCTGCTCCCCCATCTCTGTTCGGGTCACGCTCCCATGTCTACCCCGTTCACTCGGCAACGTCGATGGCACAGCGGTTGGATTCCACCCCCGCGGCGGTCACCACCGACACGTCGGTACGCCCCGGTTCCACATCGGCGGGCACCGGAACCACCAGGACCGTGTCCGAGGGGTTGGTGAACCCGCCCGCGACCGGCACCAGCGGAACGTGCACGTGCACCGCCCCGATCCGCACCACCAGCCGCGCCAGCATCTCCGGGGTGTGCGCCCCGGGCGGCACGAAACCCACTCCGCGGATCTCGATGTCGTCCCCCGTGCGGACGGGCGCGTCCAGGTCCCCCGGCTCCCGGGTCCGGACCACCGACAGCACCAGCGGACGGCTTCCCTCCGCGTACTTGGCGGCCAGATAGACGGCGGCCGACAGGGCGACCAGCAGGGCCAGCGCCCACGGCAGCCGCGGCAGCCGGTCCGGGAACCGGGCCAGCGAGACCGCCGCGTACGTCAGCACCACCGTCGACACCAGGACGTACTGCGCGTCGGGGAAGCTGCCCCGCCCCGAGTCGTCGGTCAGCAGGTCCGCGCCGCGCGGCCGGTCCGCCGGCAGCTTCTGCAGCCGCTGCCCGAGAATGCGTACGGACACCACCCGGCGGACCAGCACCGCCACCGCGGAGGTCAGGGCCACCACGGCCAGCAGCGGGACCGCCCGCCACAGCTCCAGCCCCTGGTACAGCGCCTCCCGTTCCGGCCCCGGCCCGGAGGCCGCCAGCCGCAGGGCCGGCAGCAGCGCGGCGAACGCGGTCAGCAGCAGCCAGGCGCAGGGCACGGCCTTGGAGGTGGACAGCCGGTTGTCCTCCCCGACGAGCGGCGCCAGCAGCCCGCCCCGGACGGTCTGCGCGCGGGCCGCCACCGTGAGCAGCCCGGCCAGCAGCAGCGCGGCCAGCAGCCCGGCGGTACGGGCGGCCGACCAGCCGGTGCCGAGCGCGGTGCCGACCTGCACCAGCAGCAGCAGCCCGGCCGCGATCCACACCGCGAGCACGGCCCGCCGGGACAGCAGGTACAGCCAGGAGTGGCCGGCTTCGCGGCCCCGGTCGGCGACCGTGCGGGCCGACTGGGTCAGCTCGTCGGAGACCCACTGGCGGGAGGCCCCGGCCGAGCGGGCCACCGCGGCGGGCAGGCCCTGGCCGGCGGCGAACTCGTCGCGCTGCTCCTGGAAGGCGAGGGCGGCCCGGCGGTGGCCCTCGCGTGCCCCGTGCGGGCAGTCGTCGCAGGTGCAGCCGCCCCCGTGGGTGGTTCGGTGGATCTCTTGGACAGCCACGAGCGTGCCGCCTCTCTGAACTTCGGTGCAATGCTCGCGAATTGTGCACCACCGCACCGGGGCTCCGGACTGCGCACGATGTCAGAGCGGGTGATTAACCGTTCATGATGTTGACGCCACGCGTTGCCAGAGGGGTTGGTAGTTGACCCACGCGGCGAGGTCCGAGCCGAGCTGTACGCGAGTGGCGACGGCACTGCGGTGGTCGATCTGCACGGGCTTGCCGGCCGACCGTGCGGCCAGCTGTACCTGGGCCGCACGCTCCATCGAGATGAACCACCAGGCCGCGGCGTCCACCGAGCCGCCCACCGTCAGCAGGCCGTGGTTGCGCAGGATCAGCGCCTTGTACGGGCCCAGCGCCTGGGCGATCCGGGTGCATTCCCCGGCGTCGAACGCCACTCCCGTGTATTTGTCGAGAAGGGCGTGGTCCTGGTAAAAGGCGCAGGCCTCCTGCGTGATCGGGTCGATCAGCTCGCCGAGGGCGGCCAGCGCGCGACCGTGGACGGAGTGGGTGTGGGCGACGGCCACCACCTCGGGCCTGGCCCGGTGCACGGCCGCGTGCACCGCGAAGGCGGCCTCGTTGACCCGCCGCCCGCCCTGGACGACGCGCCCGTCCCCGTCGACCAGCAGCAGGTCCTCGGGGGTCAGCCGGGCGAACGCCACCCCGAACGGGTTCACCCAGTAGCAGTCCTCGAACTCGGGGTCGCGTGCCGTGATGTGCCCGCCGACCCCGTCCTCGTACCCGAGCTCCCCGAACAGCCGGAGGGCTCCGGCGAGCCGCGTCCTGCGGTGCGCGCGCTCCTCCTGCGGCGTGCCGAACTGCGGCGGCATCTCGAAGGCCAGCCGCTCCACGGGCACCGGCTCCGGCTGGTCGGTCATGGCCCTCCTCGGTCGACTCGCGGCTGCGGCGCAAGGTACCCGCGGGCCCGCGAACTGGCCAGAGGAACGGCGAAGCCGCCGCTCCAAGGTGGCAGCGGCGGCTTCGCGTCAGGGACGGCGGGTGGGGACTACTCCCACTCGATGGTGCCCGGGGGCTTGCTGGTGCAGTCCAGCACCACCCGGTTCACGTCCGGCACCTCGTTGGTGATCCGGGTCGAGATCTTCGCCAGCACCTCGTAGGGCATGCGGGTCCAGTCCGCGGTCATCGCGTCCTCGGACGAGACCGGGCGCAGCACGACCGGGTGGCCGTACGTGCGGCCGTCGCCCTGGACGCCGACGCTGCGGACGTCGGCCAGCAGGACCACCGGGCACTGCCAGATCTCGCGGTCCAGGCCGGCCGCGGTGAGCTCGTGGCGGGCGATGGCGTCGGCCTCGCGCAGCAGGTCCAGGCGCTCCTTGGTGACCTCGCCGACGATGCGGATGCCGAGGCCGGGGCCGGGGAACGGCTGGCGCTGGACGATCTCGTCCGGCAGGCCGAGCTCCTGGCCGACCATCCGGACCTCGTCCTTGAACAGCTGGCGCAGCGGCTCGACGAGCTGGAACTCCAGGTCCTCGGGCAGGCCGCCGACGTTGTGGTGCGACTTGATGTTGGCGGTGCCGGTGCCGCCGCCGGACTCGACGATGTCCGGGTACAGGGTGCCCTGGACCAGGAACTCGACGGGGGTCTCGTGCGGGGCCTCGGCGATGATCTCGGCCTGGGCCTGCTCGAAGACGCGGATGAACTCGCGGCCGATGATCTTCCGCTTCTCCTCGGGGTCGGAGACCCCGGCGAGGGCGGTGAGGAAGCGCTCCTGCGCGTCCACGACCTTCAGCTGCACGCCGGTCGCGGCGACGAAGTCCTTCTCGACCTGCTCGGTCTCGCCCTTGCGCATCAGGCCGTGGTCGACGTACACGCAGGTCAGCTGGTTGCCGATGGCCTTTTGGACCAGGGCGGCGGCGACCGCGGAGTCCACGCCGCCGGACAGGCCGCAGATGGCGCGCTTGTCGCCGACCTGCTCGCGGATGGCCGCGATCTGCTCCTCGACGATGCTGCCGGTGGTCCAGCTGGGGGCCAGGCCGGCGCCCCGATAGAGGAAGTGCTCCAGGATCTGCTGGCCGTGCGTGGAGTGCATGACCTCGGGGTGGTACTGGACCCCGTACAGCTTCTTCTCGTCGTTCTCGAAGGCCGCGACCGGTACGACGTTCGTCGAGGCGGTGACGGTGAAGCCCTCGGGCGCCGCGGAGCAGGCGTCGCCGTGCGACATCCACACCGACTGGTGCTCGGGGGTGCCCTCGAAGAGGGTCGAGCCGGGCTTGCTGACGGACAGCGGGGTGCGGCCGTACTCGCGGGCACCGGTGTTGTCCACGGTGCCGCCGAGGGTGGTGGCCATCAGCTGGAAGCCGTAGCACATGCCGAAGACGGGGATCCCGGCCTCGAAGATGGCACGGTCGAGCTGGGGGGCGCCCTCTTCGTACACGGAGGACGGGCCGCCGGAGAGGATGATCGCCTTGGGGTTCTTGGCCAGCATCTCGGCCACGGGCATCGTGCTCGGCACGATCTCGCTGTAGACCCGGGCCTCACGGACGCGGCGGGCGATGAGCTGGGCGTACTGCGCGCCGAAGTCGACAACGAGGACGACGTCCGGTGCGGCGGTGGATGCTACTGGCACGGGGCGGCCTTCCGGCGGAAAGAGGGTGTGTGTTGTCGATTCTAACGGGGGACGCATGGCCGTCTTCGTCTCACCATCCGAACCTGCTTGGCCCGGGGCGGGACGCACGGTAATAATTCGTTCCATGCGCAAGCAGCTGAGCTTCCTCTTTACCTATGGCACCGGCCGGTCCGGTCGCCATGGGTCCTCGTGATGCTCGCTTGAGCCGCTGACTTCCCAGAGCGCCCCGGTCCGACAGGACCGGGGCGCTCTGCGTTTCCGCTCCTGTCGGCACAAACCTTCAGGAGAAACCATGAGCACCGCCACCGCCACCTCCGCCACCACCACCGCCGCCGCCCCCGAGCAGCTGATCGCCGACTCCCGCGACCGGATCGACGCCATCGACGACCGGATCATCGGGCTGATCCAGGAGCGGATGGCCGTCTCGGCCGTCATCCAGGAGGCCCGGGTCTCCTCCGGCGGGCGCCGGGTGCACCTCTCGCGCGAGATGGAGGTGCTCCAGCACTGGAGCGACGCGCTCGGCAAGCCCGGCACCTCGCTGGCCATGACCGTGCTGGAGCTGTGCCGCGGCCGGGTCTGAAACCTCACCGGGTGCACGGCCACGCGGGTGCGGGCACGCGGGCGGGCGCGCGCGGGCGCCTGTTCGTCACCCGTCCGGGCCGTGACCGCCCCCGGGGGCCTTCGTTGGTGAGGTTGTCACGCGTGGCTCCGCCGGAGCGATGAGACGCACGGCCCGTGGAAGTGCGTCGTGGGACCTCGTTCCGGCGCGTGACCGGACGGCAGGGGACAGCGGCCCGGTCACCTCATGAAGGACGGCCGGCCTCGGGGACGCCCGAGGCCGGCCGTTCTGTTTGCGGCCCTGCATACGAGGACGGGGACCGCGCTCCCCCTCCGAGCGCGGTCCCCGTCGATCGCACCTAAGTGACCGGCGATCACCCCGGAAGGTTGCCCTCCCGGCGGGAATCGGAGATGTGGGCTCCGTCACACGGTGAACGGCGCAACTGCGGTGCGGCCTCAGCGGTCAGGTTCTTCATGAAGAAGCGACTCTCCCTGCTGGCCGCGGCCGGTCTGGTGGCCGTGGGACTGACCACCCCCGCGGTCGCCGCGGACTCCGTACACACCCTCGTCGGCCCGTCCGCCCTCGCCCTCCAGCCGCACCCGGCGACGGGCGCAGCCGAGGCGACTTCCCTGACCGTCGGAGCCGAGTGGCCCGCGACGTCGTGGAACAAGGACGTGACCTTCACGGTCGACCTGGGCAAGGTGCGCGGCATCGCGGACGTGGTCGCCGACCCTGCGGCAGCCCACCGGCAGCAGTGCACCGTGGCCGCGGCCACGCTGACCTGCGTGGCCCGCAGCTGGCTCAGCGTCGACCTGAAGGTCAGCGCGGCGAAGGGCAGCACGGTGGGCCGGGCCGGTGACATCGCGGTCACCGCGAAGGCCGAGGGCGCCGCCTTCACCCCCTTCACCACCCGGGTCCAGGTCGGCGGCCCCGACCTGGTGCTGGGCAAGCTCGGGCTGCGGAACAGCCTCGCGGTGGGCGAAGGACAGCGGGTCCCGATCGTCTTCGCGAACGACGGAACCACCGCCGCCAAGGGTGTGGCCCTCTCCATGCGGACCACCCGCGGCATGGAGTTCGTGGAGAAGTACGACAACTGTGCGTACAGCTCCGACGGCGACGGCCCGACGGACAAGGGCCTGGGCACCACCGTGTGCATCCTCGAGGGCAGCTTCGAACCCGACCTCGCCTACGAAACGGTCGAGCCGCTGACCCTGAAGGCCACCCACCGGGCCCTTCAGGAATCGCTGGAGGTCAGCGTCTTCGAGGCGGACAAGGCGCCCGCCTCCAAGGCGCTCGCCAAGCCGCACACCGGCCGGAAGCTCTCCCTGAAGCCGCGGGCCGCCACCCTGCGGTCGGCGGACCTCAACCCGTGGGACAACACGCAGAGCGCCGGCTTCACCGTCCGGAACACCGCCGACTTCATCGCCCTCGGCGACTCCGCCACCGCGAAGGCCGGCGAGACCGTCGGCGTCGACCTCGGCTTCCGCAACAACGGCCCCGCCTGGGTCGGCTACGTCCACTCCGGTGAGCCGGTGGGCCTGGTCGACATCACGATCCCGGCCGGCGCGAAGGCGGCGAAGAAGCCCGAGCACTGCCGTGGCGTCAACGCCGACGGCGGCTACCGGGAGCAGCAGCTCGGGGCGCCCCGCTACTTCTGCGAGATCGGCTCCCGCGTCTTCGACGGGGAGCAGGCCCTCCACGGCTTCCAGCTGAAGATCGAGAAGGTCGTCCAGGACGCCATCGGCACGGTCCGGGTCGGCGCGTGGACGTCCTCCGGCAGCACGCCGCACGCGTGGGACTCCGACACGGTCAACAACACCGCTCTGCTGGTCCTGAACCCGAAGAGCGTCACCCCGTCCCCGAGCACGACGTCCGGCCCCGCCCCCAGCCCCAGCGCCGGCTCGGGCACCGGCACCCCGACCCCGACCGCCTCGGCCTCCGGGACCCCGACCGCCACCCCGAGCGGCAACGCCGCCGTGCCCAACGGCGACCTGGCCGACACCGGCAGCTCGGCGCTGCCGCTGGCCGTCGGTTCCGCCGCGGTCCTCGCCGGCGGAGCCGTGCTGTTCGTGGTGTTCCGCCGCCGCACCGGTCGCGCGTAACGACGTACCCCGCGGCGTACGCCGGCGGCGTGCCCAGCGGCATGCGCCCGGGCGTACGCGGCGGCCGGGAGCCCCGGCAGGATCCGTCCTGCCGGGGCTCCCGCGCGTCCGCCTCAGGTCACTGCGGCCGTTTCGGCGGGACCTCCGGGACCGCCAGGAACGGCAGCCGGAGCGCGCCGAACGCCTCCTTCGGGACCGCCGGTGACACCGGTTCCACCGCCGCGAGCCGCTCGTACGCCGCGCCCTGGGCCGGCCGCGGGTCCGCCTCGCCCTTGTTCGGCCAGTACGACATGGCCCGCTCCGCCTGCGCGGTGATGGTCAGCGACGGGTTCACCCCGAGGTTCGCGGAGACCGCCGAACCGTCCACCACCGAGATGCCCGGGTGCCCGTACAGCCGGTGGTACGGGTCGACCACGCCCTCCTCCGGGGAGGCGCCGATCGGGCAGCCGCCGAGGAAGTGCGCGGTGAGCGGGGTGCCCATCAGCTCGCCGACGTTGCTGCCGGGGAAGCCGCCGATCTCCTCGGCGAGCAGCGTCGCCGCCCGGGTGGCCTCGGCGATCTGGGTGGGGTTGGGCGCGCCGTGGCCCTGGCGGGCGGTGAGCAGGCCCTTCCCTATGCCGCCCGGCTTGCGGTAGGTGGTCAGCGAGTTGTCCAGGGACTGCATGACCAGGCCGATGATGGTCCGCTCGGACCAGCGCCGGTTGGACAGCGAGCGGAGCAGCTGGAGGGGGTGGGTGGCGGTGCGGGCGAACCAGGCCGCCACCCGGTGCTTGCCGTAGGGGACCTGGAGGATCGTCAGGAACCCCATCGCGTTCGAGCCCTTGCCGTAGCGGACCGGCTCGATGTGGGTGTCGGCGTCGGGGTGCACGGACGAGGTGATCGCCACGCCGCGGGTGAAGTCGGCGCGCTTGTCCTTGCCGTGCCGCCGCCGGTAGCGGCGGTCGTCGGTCTGCGCGCCGACCAGTCCCTCGGAGTTGGTGCGGGTGAGATCGCCCAGCCGGGCGGACAGCCGCGGGAGCTCCCCGCGGTCCTTCATGGTGTGCAGCAGGGTCTGGGTGCCGTACGTGCCGGCCGCGAGGACGACGTGGCGGGCGCGCAGCATCTTGGCCTTGCCGCGGCGGCGCTGGTCGGTGGGGACGGTCCGCACCCGGTAGCCGCCGTCGGGGTGCTCGGAGAGGGCGGTCACCGTGGTCATCGGTCGGATGACGGCGCCGGCCCGCTCGGCGAGGTGCAGGTAGTTCTCGTTGAGGGTGTTCTTGGCGCCGTGCCGGCAGCCGGTCATGCACTCGCCGCATTCGGTGCAGGCCCGGCGGGCGGGTCCGGCGCCGCCGAAGTAGGGGTCGGGGACCTCCCCGCCGGGGCGCGCCGTGGCGGTGCCGTCGGCGTCGGCCCCGTCTCCGAAGAACACCCCGACCGGGGCCATGTGGAAGGAGTCCCCGACGCCCATCTCCTCCGCGACGGCCTTCAGGTGCACGTCGGAGGGGGTCATGGTCGGGTTGAGGCGCACCCCCAGCATCCGCTTGGCCTGGTCGTAGTAGGGGGCGAGTTCCGCCTGCCAGTCGGTGATGGCGGACCACTGCCGGTCCCGGAAGAAGGCCGGCGGCGGCACGTACAGGGTGTTGGCGTAGTTGAGCGAGCCGCCGCCGACTCCGGCGCCGGCCAGCACCATCACATTGCCCAGCAGGTGGATCCGCTGGATGCCGTACAGCCCGAGGGCGGGCGCCCACAGGTAGTTGCGCAGGTCCCACGAGTTGCGGGGCAGGGTGGCGCGGGTGAAACGGCGGCCGGCCTCCAGGACTCCGACCCGGTAGCCCTTCTCGGTCAGCCGCAGGGCCGACACCGAACCCCCGAAACCGGACCCGACGACGATGACGTCGTAGTCGTACTCCTTGTCGAACGACACTGCAGCGACTCCTAGCGCATGCGAAGGGCCTTCATGACCTTGAGGCTGCGGGTCATGAACGCGGCGTACGCGTCGTCGTTCATGCCCAGCGAGGGGGCCATCGGGAGCAGCCGCTGGTGGGCGACGGTCTGGGCCTCGGTGTACTTGAGGATGCCCTCGGAGCCGTGCCGGCGGCCGAGGCCGGAGTCCTTCATGCCGCCCATGGGCGACTGGACGCTGCCGTAGGCGGGCGCGTACCCCTCGTTGATGTTGACGGTGCCGGTGCGCAGCCGGGCGGCGACGGCGTGGCCGCGCCGGGCGTCCTTGGTCCAGACGCTGGCGTTGAGGCCGTACGCGGTGGCGTTGGCCTGCGCGACGGCCTCGTCCTCGTCGGTGAACCGGTAGATCGAGACGACCGGGCCGAAGGTTTCCTCGGCACACACCGCCATCGGCGCCTCGACCCCGTCGAGGATGGTGGGCTCGTAGAAGAGCGGGCCGATGTCGGGGCGGGCGACCCCGCCGGCGACCAGGGTCGCTCCCTTGGCGACGGCCTCGTCCACGTGCCGCCGTACGGTCTCCAGCTGGCGCTCGCCGACCAGCGAGCCCATGTCGGCGCCGTAGGCGAGGGAGGCACCGAGGCGCATGGCCTTGGTGCGGGCGGCGAAGCGCTCGACGAAGGCGTCGGCGACGGAGGCGTGGACGTACAGCCGCTCGATGGAGATGCACAGCTGCCCGGCGGAGGAGAAGCAGGCCCGGACGGCGCCCTGGGCGGCCTTCTCTATGTCGGCGTCGTGCAGCACGAGCATGGCGTTCTTGCCGCCGAGTTCCAGGGAGACGCCGACCAGGCGGGCGGCGGCGCCTTGGGCGACCTCGCGGCCGGTACGGGTGGAGCCGGTGAAGGACACGTAGTCGGCGTGCCGGACCACCTCGGGGCCGACCACCGGGCCCTCGCCGAGGACCACCTGGAAGACCTCGGCGGGCAGCCCGGCCTCGATCAGCAGGTCGCGGGCCCACAGGGCGGTCAGCGCGGTCTCGGTGTCGGGCTTCATGACCACCGCGTTGCCGGACACGAAGGCGGGCAGCGCATCGCCGACGGACAGTTCCAGCGGGTAGTTCCAGGGGGCTATCTGCCCGACCACCCCGCGCGGCTGGCGCAGCTCGGTGACCTTGGTGAGGGTGGGCATGGCCCCGGCGTGCCGCTTGGGCCGGAGGTAGGCGGGAGCCTTGCGCCCGTAGTGGCGGGCGGCGACGGCGACGGCCTGGACCTCTTCGTGGGCGTGCAGACGGGCCTTGCCGGTCTCCAGCTGGATCAGGTCCAGGACCTCGGACTGCCGGGCGAGCACCAGGTCGTGGAAGCGGAGCAGTACGGCGGCCCGCGCCCGGACCGGTACGGCCGCCCAGGCGGGCTGGGCGGCACGGGCCCGCTCGAAGGCGGTGGCGACGTCCTCCGGGGTGGCCTCGGGGAGGTCGGCCAGCTTGTCCCCGGTGAAGGGGGTGTGGTTCGCGGTGCGGCCGGAGCCGGTCACTCCGCGGGTCAGCCGGGCGACCAGCTCGGGGGTCACCACGTCGGCGGCGGTGCGTGCGCCGGCCGGGGCGGCGGCGACCGGGTTGGTGAAGTCGGGGGTGGCCGTGGTGCCGGGGGCGGTGGCCGGGGCCTGCGAGTCCGTCATGCGGGTGAGCGTATTGCCCGCCGAACCCTTTGGGTACCCGCCGGTAACCGGAATTTGAGTTTTCCGCCAGTGATCGGTGGCAGCATCAGCGGGCGGCGGGCGGCCGCCAGCCGCTGAGCACCGTGTCGAACTGTGCACGGGTCTTGGACCAGTCCGATGCCGGGCCGGCCATGTAGACCGCGTACTCGGAGCCGTTCGGGGCCACGTACATCTGGTCGATGGCGCGGCGCGGGCCCGGGAAGTCCTTCTTCTCCTGCCAGGTGAACTCCCAGAGGGCGGCCTGGGTCTGACCCTGGAAGGTGATCGGCTGCAGAGACACCCGGTTGTAGGCGGACCGGGCGCTCACCTGCTTCTCCAGGTCGAGCAGGTGGGCGTACGGATCCCGGTAGTCCGGGGTCGGGTCGATGCTGATCCGGATCCGGTGCTTTCCGTTGTCCGGGGTGTAGTCGATCTGGTCCCCGAACATCTGGCGCTTCCAGCCCTGCGGGACGAAGAGGGTGAACCCGGCCGGGTCCGTGACCTGGCGCCAGCCGGCCGGGACGGTGGCCGCCTTGCCGTCTCCGGCCTGCGTGCCGCCCGTACCGGATGTACCGGCCGTACCGCCGCCGGTCTGTGCGCCGCCCGTGCCGCCGCTCGCGGTCTGGCGGCCCTCGTCGGCCGCTGCGCCCCGTCCGTCGAGGTACTTGCCGATGCCGAAGGCGCCGCCCCCGCCGAGCAGCGCCGCCACCAGCGCCACGACCGCGCCGCGGCGGAGGCGGCCCTTGCGGGAGCCGCGGGGGGCGGCCGCGGCGGACGGGTGGTCCGGCGGGCCGGCCTGCCCCGCACCGCCCGCTCCGGGCACCCGGGCCGTACCGCTGCCGCCGGGGTCGGTCCCGCCGGGCGCGGGCCGTACGGGGGCGGCCCGGCCGAGGTCGGCCTCGGCGCGCTCCTGCGCGGCGAACGTCTGCGTGGGCACGTACGCGTGGGCCGCCTTGGGCTCCCGGCCCTCCATCGCCTCCAGCAGCATCCGCTCGGCCTCGGCGGCCGAGGGCCGCTGCGCCGGGTCCTTGCGCAGCAGCGCGGTGATGACGGCGCCCAGCGCGCCCGCCTGACGCGGCGGCGGGGGCTCGTCGTTGACCACGGCCTGCAGGCTGGAGATCGGCGAGGTGCGGCGGAACGGGGAGCGGGCCTCGACGGCCGTGTAGAGGGTGGCGCCGAGGGACCACAGGTCGGAGGCCGGGTCGGGGGCGCCGCCGGTGACCCGTTCGGGGGCCAGGTAGTCGATGGAGCCGACCAGCTCGCCGGTCCGGGTGATCGAGGTGTCCCCCTCGATCGCGGCGATGCCGAAGTCGGTGAGCAGCACCCGCCCGTCCTTGGCGAGCAGCACGTTGCCCGGTTTCACGTCCCGGTGCAGCACGCCCACGGCGTGCGCGGCGCGCAGGGCGCCCAGCACGTGCAGGCCGATCCGGGCGGCCTCGCGGGGCTCGATCCGGCCGGCCGCCTTGGCGGCGTCGGCCAGGGAGGGGCCGTCGATGAACTCCATGACGATCCACGGCCGGTCGTCGTGTTCGAACACGTCGTGGACGGTCACCACGGCCGGGTGCGCGATGCGCGCGGCGGCCCGCGCCTCCTTCTGGGTGCGGGCGTGCAGAACGGCCCGGTCGGCCTCCGCGACGTACAGACCGGCCGTCAGTTCCTTGACGGCCACCGTCCTGTGCAGCAACTCGTCGTGGGCGCGCCAGACCTTGCCCATGCCGCCGCGGCCGATGGGCTCGGCGAGCCGGTACCGGTTTGCGAGTACGTCGCCCTCGCCTGTCCTGTGTTCCACGAAACCTCGCCGCTCTGTGCACTTCGGACGCCAGGTTACGGAGCACGCGGCCATGGCCGGAACCAAGCGGGGTCGGTGAGACAGCACTGTGACGCAATTGCCGCAGTGACGGATGATCAGACTGCGTTTCCGGGAGGGTCGAGGACCCTCAACGGCCGGGCCGGTAACTCCCCGTGGCCTTCCCGTGGACCTCGGTGACCTTGTCCTGGCCGTCCTGCGGGCCGAGCACCATGACCACGTGGTACCGGCCGCCGAGCGCCGCGACGTAGTTGCGGACGTAGAGGCTGCGGCCGTTGGCGTCCGTCCAGGTGTAGGTGCCCTCGGCGGTCAGCTTCTGGCCCACCTTCGTCTGCTTGGTGCCGCTGGAGGTGGCCCAGGTGGAGGACCGGAAGGGCTCCAGCTCGCGTTCCTTGTCCTTCTGGTAGGCGAGCGGGTCGGGGCTGCCCGCGACGGCGTCCCGGCCGGGGACGACGATCAGTTCGTAGTCCCCGTCGGAGTAACGGACCTGCCCGGCATCGTTCTTGGCGCTCCGCTCCCAGCCGCTGGGGACCAGCACCTCGAAGCCTTCGGGGTCCTGGGCGACGGTGTACCCGGGGGGCGCTGGGGCCGTCCCGGTCCCGGCACCCGTCCCCGTGCCGGTTCCCGGCGGCGGGGTGGGCTGCGAGGACGGGGTGGCCTCGGGGCCGGCGGAGGCCTGCGGCGCGGGACTGCTGCCCGGGCTCGAAGGCTTCCCCTGGTTCTGCGGGTTCGTGGGGGCGGGGCCCGGGTTGCCGGCCGGATCCTGGTCGGCCTCGGGCAGGAAGAGCACGGCGTACGCGACGACGGCCGCGAGCGCGAGCAGGATCCCGAGCAGCAGGTTCCGTCCGAGCGAACGCGCGCTGCGGGGGCGGCGCGAGCCGCTCTCCTGGCGGTGCCGCCCGTGGTGCACTTCGCCGCGGCGGCGTACGACGGGCAGCCGCGCGGGGTCGGTGGCGGGCAGCGGAACCAGGTATTCGGCGCCCTCGGGCTCGGGAGCGGACCGGACGAGGGAGCGCAGCCAGCCGCGCAGTTCCTCGAAGTCGGGCCGCTCGGTGGGGTCCTGGCGCAGCAGCGACTCGACGACCGGCCGCAGCGGCCCGCACTCCTCCGCGAAGGCGGGCGGCTCGGCGCACACCATCTCGACCAGTTCGGCGGCGCTCTCCTCCGGGTAGGGGGCGTGCCCCTGCACCGACCGGTACAGCAGGGCACCGAGCGCCCACAGGTCGGTGGCCGGCCCGACGGGAGCGGCGAGTTGCCAGGTGCCGTGCACCGGGCGGGCCTGCTCGGGCGCCCACCGCTCGGTCACGGCCCCGACGACGGCGATCCGGGTCTGCCGGGCCCGCTCGGCCGCCAGCCCGGCACCGGGCCGGGCCTCGGCACCCCAGCCGCTGCCCTGGGCGTTCCCGGGCGCCGCGGGGTACGGCTGCACCGGCTGCGGCAGCTGGACCGGCTGCGCGGACGGGGCGGGGGCGGGCTCGGGCGGGGCCTGCGGGGTGGCGGGGGCGGCCAGGGCGGTGTCCTCGGCCTGGCGGTAGCCCTGCGGGAGGGCCAGCTGTGCGGGCAGGGCGGGCCGGGCGTACGGGGTGGGCGGCACCGCGATCGGGGCCGTCGTCGCCGGCTCGGATTCGAGGCCCGCGTCGAATCCGGCCTCGTATCCGGCCTCGTGTCCGGCCTCGGTCACCGGCTGGGACTCGGGTTCCGCCTCGGGGGTGGCCGGGAGCTCCTGGCGGCGCGGGGTGGCCCCGTGCCAGCTGCCGGCCGTGGTCTGCGGGCCTCCGCCGTACGGGTACGAGTACCCCTGCGGAAGCTTCGACCCTCGCGGCCGCGGCTCCGGCTCCGGAACCGGCCCCGGGGTGACGGCCCGGCGCTCCTCGGTGACCCGCGCGGCCGCCTGCGTCCCGGCACGGTAGGCCGCGACGGCTCCGGCGCGCGCGGCCGCCGTCAGATCGGGCCGGTCCTCGGCCCGCTGTCCCGGCGTGATCCGGTCGGCGTAGACGGGCCCCTGCGAGGAATCGGGCTCCGGCCGCTGCGTCCCGGTGGACAGCGCGGCGAGTCCCGCCCCCGAGGTCGCCCCGTACTCCCCCGGCCCGGACCGGGCCGGGGGGACGGGAACGGGCGGCGGAACGGGAGCGGACGGCGGAATGGAGGCCGGGGCCGGGACGTGAGCCTGTGCCCGGGCGGGAGCCGGGGTCGGGACGGGGGCAGACTGCTGCGCACCGGGACGGCCCCAGTCCGCCGCGGGGACGCCCTGGTCCAACGAGGGGACCGGATCGTAGCCGCAGAGCGCCTCCTCGGCCGCGCCCGCGGCCAGGCCGGTCAGGACCACCCGCCCGTCATCGCATATCAACACGGTGCGCACCGTGATGTTGCGGTGGGTCCAGCCGTGCGCGTGCAGGACGCGCAGCGCGGTCAGGACGTCCGAGGCGACCTCAGCGGCCCGGTACGGACTCAGCGGTTCGTCCGCGATCAGTGCCGCCAGGGGCCGCGCCGGGACGAGTTCGCTCACGATCCACAGCGAACCGTCTTCGGCGAACACGTCGAAGACCTGGTCCAGCCGCGGATGGTCGGGGATCCGGGCGGCCGCCTGGGCCGCCTCGATGGCACGCCGGACCGCGGGGAGTTCCCCGAGCGCTGCCGGGGTCCGGCGGTCCGGAGCCGACCCGCCGCCGTCCAGCAGCTCCGCGTCCACGATCTCCGGCAACGGGACCTGCCGGACCAGTACTTCCTGCCCGCTGCGGGTGTCGAAGGCCCGGGTCTCGATCAGTTCGTACGCGTCGGACGGCGGCAGCGGCAGACGGTAGCGGTCGGCCAGGATGCGCCCCGCGTAGTCCTCCACTCCGCCTCCCCCGTTGCCCCGATGTCCCCCGGACACGATACGTCGCACAACCCGCCCGCGTCCCGGACCTGAAGGAGGTCGCCGGGGGCTCAGTCCACCGGCCGGAAGGTGTCGAACGCGGCCTTCCGCAGCTGCGTGCACTCCGCGCCGTCCCACTGGTCCGCCGCACAGCTGATCATGATCGCGTAGCCGTGCTTGGCGTCGACCTTGAAGCCCCGGTTCAGCACCCGCACCATCATCCCGTTCTGCTTCCGCTCGAACTCCCAGTCGGCGACCGTCGGGTAACCGCGGTAGTCCACCAGGTCGATGCGGATCTGCCGGTACTCCCGGCTGCTGCCCGCCACGAACGGTGCGGCCTTCACCCAGGCCAGCTTGGCGTCGTCCTTCGGACTCTTGTTGAAGTCGACCTGGATGCGGGGGAATCCGCCGTTCCTGCTGTATATGGCACCGGACTTCTCGCCTGCCGTGCCGGTCTGCACGAAGCCCTCCGGCATGGCCATGGCGAAGTGGAACTCGGCGTTGATCACCGCCACGAACCCGGCGGGCATGCCGCTGCCGGCCCCGCCGGGGCCACCGGGAATCGTCCCCGGCGTTCCCGAACTCCCCGCCGTACCGGACCCGGACCCGGATCCGGAGCCCTGGTCTCCCGACCCCTGGCCGGAACTCTGGCCGGGCGCCGGGGTGCTGCCGCCCTTGCCGTCGCCGCCCGTACCGCTGCCGGGGGACGGGGTGCCGGACACCTGGGTGCCCGGGTTCCCGACCTTGGCCGCGTCCTTGCCGCCCTTGTCCTCGTCGTCGCCGAACGCCCACACGACCAGCGATCCGACCACGGCGAGGACCACCACCAGGGCTGCTATGGCCAGCGCGATCGTGCGGCGCTGCATCACATCCGTCAGCGGGGCCACGGCCTTCGGCACCCGCAGCGAGGAGGTGGGCGCGGCTGCGGCCGAAGCAGGTCCTGCGGAGCCGGACTTGGCTCCGGCCGCCGGGGCCTCCGCCGCACTCGCCGTCGTCGCGGCCGCGGCCGCGGCTGCCGCGGCAGCTGCCTTGCGGGCCGCCTTCAGCGCCTCGCGGGCCCGGTCTCGCTGCTCCCGCTCCCGCTTCGCGGCCGCCTTCGCGGCGGCCTTTTCCGCCGCCTTCTCCGCCGCCTTGTCGGCTGTGGCCTTCTCGGCCGCTGCCTTGGCCGCAGACAGCGATATCACCCTGGTCTCGTCGGCCGGGGCTTCGGCCGGAGCATCCGGCGCGTTGACGACCGCGGTCAGCATGGCCCGGGCGCCGGCGTCGTCGAGCCGCCGGTCCGGATCCTTGACGAGCAGGCCGTAGATGACCTCCGTCAGCGGGCCGGCGTTCTTGGGCGGATCGACCGGCTCGGTCATCACCGCGGTGAGGGTCGCCAGCGCCGACCCCTTGTCGTACGGGGGTACGCCTTCCACCGCCGCGTAGAGCAGGCCGCCCAGGGACCACATGTCGGCGGGCGGGCCGGGCTTCTGGCCGCGGGCACGCTCGGGCGAGATGTAGGAGGGCGCGCCGACCAGCATGCCGGTGGAGGTGACCGAGGGGTCGCCCTCGACCTGCGCGATGCCGAAGTCGGTCAGTACCACCCGGCCGCTGTCGGAGATGAGGACGTTGGAGGGCTTCACATCGCGGTGCAGGATGCCCTCGCCGTGCGCGGCCTTGAGTACGTCGAGCACCGCGAGGCCGACCTCGGCGGCCCGGCGCGGGGTCAGCGTGCCCTTCTCCCGGATGAACTCGGCCAGCGAGGAGCCCTCGACGAGCTCCATGACGATCCAGGGGCGCCCGTCCTCGTCGACCACGTCGAACACGGTGACCGCGCCGCCGCTGCGGATCCGGGCGATGGCCTTGGCCTCGCGCAGGGTCCGGGTGATCAGGCGGCGCTTCTCGTCCTCGTCCACACCGGAGCTGAACCGCAGCTCCTTGACGGCCACCGTGCGGCCCAGGGTCTCGTCGACGGCCCGCCAGACGGTGCCCATGCCGCCCTTGCCCAGCACCCGCTCCAGCCGGTACCGCCGGGCCAGCAGCCGCCCTTCGTCCTCGGCGGTGTCCCCGGTGACCCCCTTGGGCCGCGCATCCTTCACCGGCTCCGCCTTACCCGCGGCCGGCTTGCCCACACCCGGCTTGACCGTATCGGCCTTCACCGGCTCCGCCTTGCCCACGGCCGGCTTGCCCACACCCGGCTTGGCCGGATCGGCAGTACCCGACTCCGGCTTGCCCGCACCCGGCTTGGCCGGATCGGCTTTACCCGGCTCCGGCTTGCCCACACCCGGCTTGGCCGGATCGGCCTTACCCGGCTCCGGCTTGGCCGCGGCCGGCTTGACCGCACCCGGCGTGGCCGGATCGGCCTTCACCGGCTCCGGCTTACCCGCGGCCGGCTTGGCCAGATCGGTTTTGGCCGACACCGGCTTGGCCAAGTCGGCCTTCGTCCGGCCCGGCGCGCCCGCGTCGGCATCCGGCTTCGCGGCAGCCGGCTTTGCGGCAGCCGCCGCGGCAGGCTCCGGTTTCGCGGCAGCCGAAGGCTTCGCGCCGGCCCCTGCCGCATCCGGCTGGGCCGAGTCCGGCTCCGCCGGAACCGGTGCCGTCGGCTCGGCCGACTTCGGCTTTCCGAGGTCCGGTTCCTGGGTGCGGTTGTCGTGCTCGCCCCCACCGGAACCTGAGGGCGTGTGCTCCGGCTTCGACATGGGTCCCCTCTGCGATCGTGCCGCCCGCTCGGCCGGCCCGGCGTCCACCGGGTCCCGACGGTAACCCGCCCCGGCCGAACCCTCATTGTTCCTCACTCCGGGACGGACGGGCGCCCGGGGTCCGCGGTTCCCCGGACCCCGGAAACCGGGCGCGGCTCACAGCGGGACGATGTCGGGCGCCCCCAGCCTGGCCGCGTCCGCCGTCTGGTCGTCGGGCTGCCGCTGCGACTCCCGTTCCGCCTGGACCCGCTTCTCGTAGTGCTCGACCTCCTTCTCGATCTGCTGCTTGTCCCAGCCGAGCACCGGGGCCATCAACTCCGCGCATTCCCTGGCCGATCGGGTGCCGCGGTCGAAGGTCTCGATGGAGATCCGGGTCCGCCGGGTCAGTACGTCGTCCAGGTGCCGGGCGCCCTCGTGGGAGGCGGCGTACACGATCTCGGCCCGCAGGTAGTCGTCCGCCCCGCCCAGCGGTTCGCCGAGCCGCGGATCCTTTTCGATCAGATCCAACAGTTGCTCGGTCAGCGAGCCGTACCGGTTCAACAGGTGCTCGACCCGCACCACATGAAGGCCCGTCCGGGCGGCGATCCGGGCCCGCGCGTTCCACAGCGCCCGGTAGCCCTCGGCCCCCACCAGGGGGACGTCCTCGGTGACACAGGCGGCGACCCGCTGGTCCAGCCCGTGCACCGCCTCGTCCACCGCATCCTTGGCCATCACCCGATAGGTGGTGTACTTGCCGCCCGCCACGACCACCAGCCCGGGCACCGGGTGCGCGACGGTGTGCTCCCGGGAGAGCTTGCTGGTCGCGTCCGACTCGCCGGCCAGCAGCGGCCGCAGGCCCGCGTACACCCCCTGGACGTCGTCCCGGGTGAGCGGCACCGCGAGCACCGAGTTCACGTGCTCCAGCAGGTAGTCGATGTCCGCGCTGGAGGCCGCCGGGTGCGCCTTGTCCAGGTCCCAGTCGGTGTCCGTGGTGCCGACGATCCAGTGGCGGCCCCACGGGATGACGAACAGCACGGACTTCTCGGTGCGCAGGATCAGGCCGGTCGTGGAATGGATGCGGTCCTTCGGCACCACCAGGTGGATGCCCTTGGAGGCGCGGACGTGGAACTGGCCGCGCTCGCCGATCAGCGCCTGCGTGTCGTCCGTCCACACCCCGGTCGCGTTGACGACCTGCTTGGCGCGGATCTCGTACTCCCCGTCGCCTTCGACGTCCTGGACACGGGCGCCGACGACCCGCTCGCCCTCCCGGAGGAAGCCGATCACCCGGGCCCGGTTGGCGCACTGCGTCCCGTACGCCGCGGCCGTCCGCACCAGGGTGGCGACGTACCGCGCGTCGTCCATCTGGGCGTCGTAGTACTGGAGGGCCCCCACCAGGGCGTCCTTGCGCAGGCAGGGGGCGACGCTCAGGGCCCGCTTGCGCGACAGGTGCCGGTGCACGGGCAGGCCGCGGCCGTGCCCGCTGGACACCGACATGGCGTCGTACAGCGCGACTCCCGAACCGGCATAGAGCCGCTCCCAGCCCTTGTGCTGAAGCGGGTACAGGAAGGGCACCGGTTTCACGAGGTGCGGCGCGAGCCGCTCCAGCAGCAGACCGCGCTCCTTGAGCGCCTCCCGGACGAGCGCGAAGTCGAGCATCTCCAGATAGCGGAGCCCGCCGTGGATCAGCTTGCTGGATCTGCTCGACGTCCCCGAGGCCCAGTCGCGCGCCTCGACCAGCCCGGTCGAGAGCCCCCGGGTGGCCGCGTCGAGCGCGGTGCCGGCCCCCACCACTCCGGCGCCCACGACCAGCACGTCCAGTTCCCGCTCGGCCATCCGGGCGAGCGCCTCGGCGCGCTGCGCCGGTCCCAGTGTCGCTGTCCTCACTGCTGCCTCCCGTTGGTGTGCGGGTCGCCCCGCTCACTTCCCCCGTGGACATCAGTCTGACCTCGCACTCCCACATCAGCCACCGCCTGTGGACAACACAACGGTGGCCACCGCCCCCCAATGCGACACATCGGTCATATATACGCCTAGTCTGACATAGCGCCAGCTTCCCCTGCCCACAGGACTTGCGCGTACAGCCCCCTCATGTCAGGGAAGGGACGGCACCGCCATGCCCGCAGATCTCGCCGTCATCGGACTCGGCCACCTCGGCCTGCCACTCGCCCAGGCCGCCGTCTCCGCCGGTATCGAGACCGTCGGCTACGGGTGCGGCCCCGCCACGGACAGCACGCTCACCGCCGCCGACATCCGCCGGATGTCGGCGGCCGGCTTCCGCGTCACCACCGATCCGGCCGAACTCGGCCGGGTCCGGACCGCCGTCATCTGCGCCCCCACCCAGCTCGGCCCCGACCGTGCGCTCGACCTCTCGGCGGTCGGCGAGGCGGCCCGCGCGCTGGCCGGCCGACTGCGCCCGCACACCACCGTCATCCTCGAGTCCGCCGCCCATCCCGGCGCCACCGAGGACTACCTGCGCCCCCTGCTCGAAGCCGGCTCCGGCCTGCTGGCCGGCCGGGACTTCCATCTGGCCTACTCCCCCAGCCGCTTCGACCCGGGCAACCGGACGCACAACCTCACCAACACCCCCAAGGTGATCGGCGGCCTCACCCCGGCCTGCACCGAGTCCGCCGCAGCCTTCTACGCACGCCTCACCGAGAAGGTGGTCCGCGCCCGCGGCCTGCGCGAGGCCGAGACCGTCCAGCTCCTCGAAACCAACTACCGGCACGTCAACATCGCCCTGATGAACGAGATGGCGGTGCTCTGCCACGACCTCGGCGTGGACCTGTGGGACGTCATCCGCTGCGCCGAGACGAAGCCGTACGGCTTCCAGGCCTTCCGCCCGGGCCCCGGCGTCGGCGGCCACGGCATCCTGCTCGACCCCAACTGCCTCCCGCACACCACCCGCACCCCGGGCCACCCGCTGCGCATGGTCGGACTGGCGCAGGAGATCAACGACCGGATGCCGCAGTACGTGATCCAGCGCTGCGCCACCCTGCTGAACGAGCACGGAAAATCCGCCCGCGGCGCCCGGGTGCTGCTCCTCGGCGTCACCTACAAGCCGGACCTCGCCGACCAGGAGGGCTCTCCGGCCCGCGAGATCGCCAGCCGCCTGCTCGACCTGGGCGCACTGATCAGCTACCACGATCCGTACGTGACCGGCTGGCGGGTCCGGGACCGGCCGGTGCCCCGCGCGGACTCCCTCTACGAGGCGGCCGCCAACGCGGACCTCACGCTCCTCCTCCAGCACCACCGCACGTACGACCTCCAGGGCCTGGCGGTGAAGGCGCAGCTGCTCCTCGACACCCGCGGCGCCAGCCCGGCGGGCGCGGCCCACCGCCTCTGACGCCTGCCCGATGCCGCGCCGCCCGCCCGACGTGAAACATTCGTTGTACAGATGTTGCACGGCAGCTAAGCTGGCCATATGGCGACGACGATAGGGTTTCGGCCCACGGAAGAGGATGAGCGCATCATCGCGGCAGCCATGCGCGAGGGAGAGCGGACCAGCGACGTGATCAGACGGGCACTGCGCCTGCTGGAGCGGGAGGCATGGCTCGAGCAAGCCCGCGCGGCCGCCGAGCGGCTCGCGGACGAGGACCTCAGTAACGAACCGGATGCCTGGTGATCCGGGGCGCCGTCTACCGAGTGGACCTGGGCAACGCCAAGCGCGGGCACGAGCAGCAGGGCAAGCGGTACGGGCTCGTGCTGAGTCCGAGCAGCATGGCCTGGAACGTGGTGACGATCATCCCCACCTCGACCAGCGCCCAGCATTCCCCGTTCCGACCCGAGCTGGAGATTGCCGGAACGCTCACCCGACTGCTGGTCGACCAGATCCGCACGGTCGACGTGTCGTTCGTCCACGGCGACCCGGTGCACTACTTGGACCGATACGAACTCGCCCAGGTCGAGCACGCCGTCACGCTGTACCTCGGGCTCTGACAGACGCCGGAGGGCCGGCACCCCACCCGGGGTGCCGGCCCTCCGTACGACGGACGCGGGAACGTCAGCGGCGGTGCTGGGAGTCGGCGACCGTGACCTCGACGCGCTGGAACTCCTTCAGCTCGCTGTAGCCGGTGGTGGCCATCGAGCGGCGCAGGGCGCCGAAGAGGTTCATCGAGCCGTCCGGGGTGTGCGACGGGCCGGTGAGGATCTCCTCGGTGGTGCCGACGGTGCCCAGGTGGACCTTCTTGCCGCGCGGAACGTCCTCGTGGACCGCTTCCATGCCCCAGTGGTGGCCCTTGCCCGGCGCGTCGGTGGCGCGCGCCAGCGGGGAGCCGATCATCACCGCGTCCGCACCGCAGGCGACGGCCTTCGGCAGGTCGCCGGACCATCCCACGCCGCCGTCGGCGATGACGTGCACGTACCGGCCGCCGGACTCGTCCATGTAGTCGCGGCGGGCCGCGGCCACGTCCGCGACGGCGGTCGCCATCGGGACCTGGATGCCGAGCACGTTGCGGGTGGTGTGCGCGGCGCCGCCGCCGAAGCCCACCAGCACGCCGGCCGCGCCGGTCCGCATCAGGTGCAGGGCCGCGGTGTACGTGGCGCAGCCGCCGACGATCACCGGGACGTCGAGCTCGTAGATGAACTGCTTCAGGTTCAGCGGCTCGGCGGCGCCGGAGACGTGCTCCGCCGACACGGTGGTACCGCGGATCACGAAGATGTCCACGCCGGCGTCGACGACGGCCTTGGAGAACTCGGCGGTGCGCTGCGGGGAGAGCGCGGCGGCGGTGACGACGCCCGAGTCGCGCACCTCCTTGATCCGCTGCCGGATCAGGTCCGCCTGGATCGGCGCGGAGTAGATCTCCTGGAGGCGGCGGGTGGCGGCCTCCTCGTCCAGCTCGGCGATCTCGTCGAGCAGCGGCTGCGGGTCCTCGTACCGGGTCCACAGGCCTTCGAGGTTCAGCACGCCGAGGCCGCCGAGCTCGCCGATGCGGATGGCGGTCTGCGGGGAGACCACCGAGTCCATGGGGGCGGCCAGGAACGGGAGCTCGAACCGGTAGGCGTCGATCTGCCAGGCGATCGAGACCTCCTTCGGGTCGCGCGTGCGGCGGCTGGGGACGATGGCGATGTCGTCGAAGGCGTACGCCCGGCGGCCGCGCTTGCCGCGCCCGATCTCGATCTCAGTCACGTGTGGTGGCCTTTCCCTCTTGGTCTGCCCGTCCAGTATCCCCGAACGCCGGACGACCGCGTTCCCCCGACCGCTGTACGGACGCGGACCCGCCGCGGAAAGGCCGCCGAACGGCTGAGGGCGGGACCGGTGTCCCGGTCCCGCCCTCAGCCGTCGTGCCTGTCCCGCGCTCAGCCCTTGCGGGAGTAGTTCGGGGCTTCGACCGTCATCTGGATGTCGTGCGGGTGGCTCTCCTTGAGGCCCGCCGAGGTGATCCGGACGAACCGGCCGCGCTCCTGGAGCTCGGGCACCGTCCGCCCGCCGACGTAGAACATCGACTGGCGCAGGCCGCCGACCAGCTGGTGGACGACCGCGGACAGCGGGCCGCGGTAGGGCACCTGACCCTCGATGCCCTCGGGGATGAGCTTGTCGTCGCCGCCCACGCCCTCCTGGAAGTAGCGGTCCTTGGAGAAGGACTTGCGGTCGCCGCGGGACTGCATCGCACCCAGCGAGCCCATGCCCCGGTAGGACTTGAACTGCTTGCCGTTGATGAAGAGCAGCTCGCCCGGGGACTCCTCGCAGCCGGCCAGCAGCGAGCCGAGCATGACCGTGTCCGCACCGGCGACCAGGGCCTTGGCGATGTCGCCGGAGTACTGCAGGCCGCCGTCGCCGATGACCGGGACGCCCGCGGCCTTGGCGGCCAGCGAGGCCTCGTAGATGGCGGTGACCTGCGGGACGCCGATGCCGGCGACCACGCGGGTGGTGCAGATGGAGCCGGGACCGACACCGACCTTGATGCCGTCGCAGCCGGCGTCGATGAGCGCCTGGGCGCCGTCGCGGGTGGCGACGTTGCCGCCGATGACGTCCACCGAGGCGTTCGACTTGATCTTGGCGACCATGTCGCCGACCAGGCGGGAGTGGCCGTGCGCGGTGTCGACGACGATGAAGTCGGCGCCGGCTTCGACGAGCGCCTGGGCGCGCTCGTACGCGTCACCGGCGACGCCGACCGCGGCGCCCACCAGCAGCCGGCCGCCCTTGTCCTTGGCCGCGTTCGGGTACTTCTCGGCCTTGACGAAGTCCTTGACGGTGATGAGGCCCTTGAGGATGCCCGCCTCGTCGACCAGCGGCAGCTTCTCGATCTTGTGGCGGCGCAGCAGCTCCATGGCGTCCACACCGGAGATGCCGACCTTGCCGGTGACCAGCGGCATCGGGGTCATGACCTCGCGCACCTGGCGGCCGCGGTCCGACTCGAAGGCCATGTCGCGGTTGGTGACGATGCCGAGGAGCTTGCCCGCGGAGTCGGTGACCGGGACGCCGGAGATGCGGAACTTGGCGCACAGCTCGTCGGCCTCGCGCAGGGTCGCGTCCGGGTGCACCGTGATCGGGTCGGTGACCATGCCGGACTCGGAGCGCTTGACCAGGTCGACCTGGTTGGCCTGGTCGGCGATGGAGAGGTTGCGGTGCAGTACGCCGACGCCGCCCTGGCGGGCCATCGCGATGGCCATGCGGGCCTCGGTGACCTTGTCCATGGCGGCGGACAGCAGGGGAACGTTCACGCGGACGTTCCGGGAGATGAGGGAGGAGGTGTCGATCTCGTCCGGCGCCATGTCCGACGCGCCGGGGAGGAGGAGCACGTCGTCATACGTCAGCCCCAGCGTCGCGAACTTGCCCGGTACTCCATCGACGTCGCCGTTGACAGTCATGACACCTTCCCAGATGGTCTTGCTCAGCGCGGATGTCCATGCTAACGGGATCGCGGGGCGTCTCATTCCACGATGAAGATCGACCGGGAGTTTTGTCAGTTCATACGAAATTGACAAAGCCGGCGAGACGGACGGGATCACTCGGACCGGATCACTGCTCGGCGAGGGCGCGCAGCCGGCTGAGCGCCCGGTGCTGGGCGACCCGCACCGCGCCCGGGGACATTCCGAGCATCTGCCCGGTCTCCTCGGCCGTCAGCCCGACCGCCACCCGCAGCACCAGCAGCTCCCGCTGGTTCTCCGGCAGATTGGCGAGCAGCTTCTTGGCCCATTCCGCGTCGCTGCTGAGCAGCGCCCGCTCCTCGGGGCCCAGCGAGTCGTCCGGCCGCTCGGGCATCTCGTCGGACGGTACGGCCGTACTGCCCGGGTGCCGCATCGCGGCCCGCTGCAGGTCGGCGACCTTGTGCGCGGCGATGGCGAAGACGAAGGCCTCGAAGGGGCGGCCGGTGTCCCGGTACCGCGGCAGCGCCATCAGCACGGCGACACAGACCTCCTGCGCGAGGTCCTCGACGAAGTGGCGGGCATCCCCGGGCAGCCGGGAGAGCCGGGTGCGGCAGTAGCGCAGGGCCAGCGGGTGCACATGGGCGAGCAGATCGTGAGTGGCCTGCTCGTCGCCCTCGACCGCCTTGCGGACGAGCGCGCCGACAGCCCCGGCACTGCCGCTCTTGGCGGCGCCGGTGGGGCCTGTGGCCGCGGGGGACCCCAGGGCCTCATCGTCGCGCATCAATCCATGGTGCCTTGGCGCCGAAGCTTCTGCGGCACCATGGCCCGTTTCGTGCATCGAAGCGTTATGAGCGGGCGCGCCGGAACTCATCACTTGCGCCTTCCCCTCCCGCTCGGCCGAATGTCCCCGAGGACTCCACATCTCCAGAATGCGGCACACCCTCAAGGATGCGGCATCGCGCACGAAGCGACACGTCCCCCGGATTGTGCCTCGCCAACCCCCGGCTGCGCACCGGGTACGACGGGACGTGCCGCTGCCGCCCCGTCCGCCGGCGGCGGACGGGGAGCGCTATTCCGGCTCCGCGGTCAGCGGACCAGGCCCCAGCGGAAGCCGAGCGCGACGGCGTGCGCCCGGTCCGAGGCGCCCAGCTTCTTGAAGAGGCGGCGGGCATGGGTCTTCACCGTGTCCTCGGAGAGGAACAGCTCCCGGCCGATCTCCGCGTTGGAACGGCCGTGGCTCATCCCTTCCAGCACCTGGATCTCGCGCGCGGTGAGCGTGGGCGCGGCGCCCATCTCGGCCGAGCGGAGCCGGCGCGGGGCGAGCCGCCAGGTCGGATCGGCGAGCGCCTGCGTGACCGTGGCCCGCAGCTCGGCGCGCGAGGCGTCCTTGTGCAGATAGCCGCGGGCACCGGCGGCGACCGCGAGGGCCACGCCGTCGAGGTCCTCGGCGACCGTGAGCATGATGATGCGGGCTCCCGGGTCGGCCGAGAGCAGTCGGCGGACGGTCTCGACACCGCCCAGGCCGGGCATGCGGACATCCATCAGAATCAGGTCGGAGCGGTCGGCACCCCAGCGGCGGAGGACTTCCTCGCCGTTGGCAGCCGTCGTCACACGCTCGACGCCGGGCACGGTGGCCACCGCGCGACGGAGCGCCTCTCGGGCAAGCGGGGAGTCGTCGCAGACGAGGACGGATGTCATGACCGCCCTCCGCAGCTGCTGATGCGCGTCACCTTGAGCCTCCAGGCTGGTACGTATCGTCACCTGTGCGGTCGATGCTCTCGGACACCTGTCCGGGAACTTCTTCGTTCAACCGCCTTCGCACTCTCAACGATGGTCACTCGAAAGAGTTACGGGTCGGACGGACACCTTCGGCACTCTACGTGAGGAAGCGAACACGATGGAGGCGCCACAAGCCGCGTGTCCTCCATCTGGAGCTATGCCCTATTTGGCGGCTTTTCTTCCGTTTGGCATGTGTCTGAGGCTAGATTCCCAATGAGTCATATTTACATCTACTCGGACAGTAGGTGTGGAGACATGGACCTATCCGCCTCAGTACCGGCACCAAGAGGACTAGCAATGGCAGATTTCTCCCGCCTCCCCGGACCGAACGCCGACCTCTGGGACTGGCAGCTCCTCGCCGCCTGCCGCGGGGTCGACAGCTCCCTCTTCTTCCACCCGGAAGGCGAGCGGGGCGCGGCCCGGAGCGCGCGCGAGGCCTCGGCTAAAGAGGTCTGCATGCGATGCCCGGTGCGCTCGGAATGCGCCGCGCACGCGCTCGCCGTACGTGAGCCCTACGGGGTGTGGGGGGGCCTCACCGAGGACGAGCGCGAGGAACTGATGGGACGCGCGCGTCACCGCCTCATCCCCGCCAGCAGTGTGACGGGCACGAACACGCCGCACTGAGCGCCTGAGAGAAGAAACGTACGAAGGAACGTTTCTTCGAATCTGTGGAATCCGTGGAACGCGCGCGGCCGCTCGGGCGTGTCGCGCGGCCGGGCCGTCACCCCCGGGCCTGCCGGGCCTACCGGGTGGCGGCCCGCTCCAGTTGGGCCAGGGTCGCCGCCACCGCCGGCACCCGCGCGAGGTCGGGCAGGGTCAGCGCCACCACTTCGCGCTCCACCGCCGGCTCCACGGCCACCGTCCGCGCCCCCTTGGCCCGTACGGACTCCACGGCCAGCTCCGGCAGCACCGCCACCCCGAGCCCCGCGCCGACCAGCCCGACCACCGCCGGGTAGTCGTCGGTGGCGAAGTCGATGCTCGGGGTGAACCCGGCGCTCTCGCAGATGTCGACCAGATGCCGGCGGCAGCGCGGGCAGCCCGCGATCCACGGCTCCTCGGCCAGATCGGCCATCCGGACCTGCTCCGCACCGGCCAGCCGGTGCCCCTCCGGGACCAGCCCCACGAGCCGGTCGGTGAGCAGCGGACGGACCACGAGGTCGTCCCACTCCCCGGCGTCGGCCGTCGCGGCGGACGCGTACCGGAAAGCCAGCGCCACATCGCAGTCGCCCTCGCGCAGCATCTCCACCGAGCGCGGCGGTTCGGCCTCGACCAGGGAGATCCGGGTGCCGGGGTGTTCCGCCCGCATCGCGGCGAGCGCGGTGGGCACCAGGGTGGAGCTGCCGCTGGGGAAGGACACCAGCCGGACCCGTCCGGCCCGCAGGCCGGCGATGGCCGCCACCTCCTCCTCGGCGGCGGTGAGCCCGGCCAGGATCCCGGCGGCGTGCCGGACCAGGGCGTCGCCGGCCTGGGTGAGCCTCATCTCGCGGCCGGCCCGGACCAGCAGCGGGGTGCCCGCCGACTGCTCCAGCGCCTTCATCTGCTGGGAGACGGCCGGCTGGGTGCAGCCGAGCTCGCGGGCCGCGGCGGAGAAGGACCCGCTGGCGGCCACGGCGCGCAGGACCCGGAGATGACGTGCCTCGATCACCCTTCGAGCATAAGCCCCGCTTTGACTGGAGCGCCAATATCGTCTCGACCCTTTGAGCGGACTGGGTTAGCGTGCACCCATGCACCTCATCTCCGTGAACCTCGGCCGGGCGACCGCGGTCGACTACACCGACACGGCCGGCGGGCACACCGGCATCGGCAAGCGCCCCACCACCGGTCCGGTCCGCGTCTTCGCGCCCGGCCCCAAGGGAACCGGGGCCTCCGGCGTCGAGGGAGACGAGATCAGCAACCTGCGCCACCACGGCGGCGACCACCAGGCCGTCTACGCGTACGCGCGCGAGGACCTCGACTGGTGGGAGGGCGAGCTGGGCCGCGAACTGCCCGGCGGGATCTTCGGCGAGAACTTCACCACCACCGGCCTGGACGTCAACGGCGCGCTGCTCGGCGAGCGCTGGCGGGTCGGCCCCGACCTGCTGGTCGAGGTGGCCTCGGCCCGCATCCCCTGCCGGACCTTCCAGGGGCACCTCTCGGAGACCTCCTGGGTCAAGCGGTTCACCCAGGCCCGGCGGCCCGGGGCGTACCTGCGGGTGATCGAGGAGGGGCGGGTCTCCCCCGGCGACCGCATCGAGCTGGTGCACCGCCCCGACCACGAGGTCTCGGTGGAGTTCTGGTTCCACGCCTTCACCACCGAGCGCAGCCTGCTGCCGCGCACCCTGGCGGCGGGCGCGGCGATGGAGCCCAAGGCGCACGAGACCGTACGGGCGTACCTGGCCAAGAACGCCGGGGTCGCCGCGGGCTGACACCGCGTCGGCCCGCCGGGCCCCTGACGCCCGGACGGCTCCGGGCGGCTAGGTTGCCGCTATGACGACTGCGTTGATTACGGGATCCACGGCGGGCATCGGCGCCGCCTTCGCCCGGCGGCTCGCCGCCCAGGGCCACAATCTGGTCCTGGTGGCCCGCGACACCAAGCGGCTGCGCGAGCAGGCCACGGAACTGCACGACCGGCACGGCATCGAGGCCGAGGTGCTGACCGCCGACCTGTCCACCGACGAGGGCATCGGCGCGGTCGAGGAACGGCTGTCCGACCGCACCCACCCGGTGGACCTGCTGGTCAACAACGCGGGCTTCGGCAACAAGGGCCGCTACCTGGAGGTCCCGCTGGCCGACGAGCTGACGATGCTGAAGGTGCACATCGAGGCGGTGCTGCGGCTGACTTCGGCGGCGACCGAGTCGATGCGCTCACGCGGCCGCGGCGGCGTGATCAACGTGGCCTCGGTGGCCGCGTTCCTGCCGCGCGGCACGTACGGGGCGAGCAAGGCGTGGGTGGTGCAGTTCACCCAGGGCGCGGCGAAGGACCTGGCGGGTTCCGGGGTCCGGCTGATGGCGCTGTGCCCGGGCTTCGTCCGTACGGAGTTCCACCAGCGGGCCGGCATGGGCACGGACAACATCCCCAACTGGATGTGGCTGGACGCGGACAAGCTGGCGGCGGAGGCACTGGCCGATCTGGCGCGCGGGAAGACGGTCTCGATCCCGGACCCGCGGTACAAGGCGCTGATGGGTGTCGTGAAGCTGACGCCGCGCGGGCTGCTGGGCGGGGTGTCCTCCCGGACGGGGCGCAAGTACGGACCCCAATAGCGGCATACCGGAATAAAATGGTCATGTCCCATCCATCCCGGGAGATGCCATGACATTCGTACAGATAATCGATTACAAGACCAGTCGGTACGACGACCTGAACCGGCTCATGGACCAGTACGTCGAGCAGAGCCAGGGCAGGCGGACCGTCACCCACAGCCTGATCGGCAAGGACCGCGAGGACGCGGACCACTACGTCGACGTCGTCGAGTTCCCCTCGTACGAAGAGGCCATGAAGAACTCCCAACTCCCGGAGACGGACCGGATGTTCCAGGAGATGGTGTCCCTGTGTGACGGGATGCCCAAGTTCACCAACCTGGACGTGGTGCGGGACGAACAGCTCAACAAGCACCTGGTGAACCGGGTGTTCGAAGCCATCATGCAGGGCAACCTGGACGTCTTCGACGAGTGCTTCGCGACGAACTACATCGATCACGACGTCGGCAAGGAGGAGAGCACCGTCATCGGGCGCAACGGCATGCGCTCGGACGTGGAGGGGTGGCGTGCGGCCTTCGACTTCACCTTCGAGCCGATGGCGCAGCTGGCCGACGGTGATTTCATCAGCACGGTGTGGAACTGGCGCGGCACCCACCACGGAGACTTCATGGGCGTCGCCCCGACCGGCAAGACGTACGAGATGTCCGGCACCACCACCTTCCGCTGCCAGAACGGGGAGATCATCGAGGGCTGGTGGCACTACGACATCGGTCGCCTGCAGCGCGAGATGGGCGCTTCCGAGTCCCCGTACAAGTCCTGAACCACGGGGAAGGCCCCGTTCCGCTGCTGCGGAACGGGGCCTTCTCGGCGCGGGGCGCGATCAGTGGCTGTGGCCGTGACCGTGGCCGTGACCGTGACCGTCGGCCTCCTCCTCGGCCGGCTTCTCGACGACCAGGGTCTCGGTCGTGAGCAGCAGGGAGGCGATGGAGGCGGCGTTCTCCAGGGCGGAGCGGGTGACCTTGACCGGGTCGATGACGCCGGCCTTGACCAGGTCGCCGTACTCGCCGGTGGCGGCGTTGAAGCCCTGGCCCTTCTCGAGCTCGGCGACCTTGGAGGTGATGACGTAACCCTCGAGGCCGGCGTTCTCGGCGATCCAGCGCAGCGGCTCGACGGCGGCGCGGCGGACGACGGCGACACCGGTGGCCTCGTCGCCCTCCTTGCCGAGGTTGCCCTCGAGGACCTTCACGGCGTGCACCAGAGCGGAGCCACCACCGGAGACGATGCCCTCCTCGACCGCGGCGCGGGTCGCGGAGATGGCGTCCTCCAGACGGTGCTTCTTCTCCTTCAGCTCCACCTCGGTGGCGGCGCCGACCTTGATCACGCACACGCCTCCGGCCAGCTTCGCGAGGCGCTCCTGGAGCTTCTCGCGGTCCCAGTCGGAGTCCGTGGCCTCGATCTCGGCCTTGATCTGGTTGACGCGGCCGAGGACCTCCTCGTGGCTGCCGGCGCCGTCCACGATCGTGGTGTCGTCCTTGGAGACGGTCACGCGGCGGGCGGTGCCCAGCACGTCCAGACCGGCCTGGTCGAGCTTGAGGCCGACCTCCTCGGCGATGACGGTGGCACCGGTGAGGGTGGCCATGTCCTGCAGCATCGCCTTGCGGCGGTCACCGAAGCCCGGGGCCTTGACGGCGACCGCGTTGAAGGTGCCGCGGATCTTGTTGACGACGAGGGTGGAGAGCGCCTCGCCCTCGACGTCCTCGGCGATGATCAGCAGCGGCCGGGAGCCACCCGCCTGGATGACCTTCTCCAGCAGCGGCAGGAGGTCCTGGATGGAGGCGATCTTGCCCTGGTTGATCAGGATGTACGGGTCGTCGAGGACGGCCTCCATACGCTCCTGGTCGGAGACCATGTACGGCGAGAGGTAGCCCTTGTCGAAGGCCATGCCCTCGGTGAACTCGAGCTCCAGGCCGAAGGCGTTGGACTCCTCGACGGTGATGACACCGTCCTTGCCGACCTTGTCCATCGCCTCGGCGATGAGCTCGCCGACCTGCTGGTCCTGCGCGGAGAGCGCGGCCACGGCGGCGATGTCGGACTTGTCCTCGATCGGACGGGCGGTGGCGAGCAGCTCGTCGGAGACGGCCTTGACCGCGGCGTCGATGCCCTTCTTCAGGGCGGCCGGGGAAGCACCGGCGGCGACGTTGCGCAGACCCTCGCGGACCAGCGCCTGGGCCAGCACGGTGGCGGTGGTGGTGCCGTCACCCGCGATGTCGTTGGTCTTGGTCGCCACCTCCTTGACGAGCTGGGCGCCCAGGTTCTCGTACGGGTCGTCGAGCTCGACCTCACGGGCGATCGTGACACCGTCGTTGGTGATGGTGGGGGCGCCGAACTTCTTGTCGATGACGACGTTGCGGCCCTTGGGGCCGATCGTCACCTTGACCGTGTCGGCAAGCTTGTTGACGCCGCGCTCGAGGGCGCGACGGGCGTCCTCGTCGAACTTCAGGATCTTCGCCATGGGAGCGGTTCAGCCCTCTCGAAAAATCTGGGGTTTAACGAACCGCGCCCCTCGCCGCCCGGCAATCAGCGGGGTGACCAGGGGCGCAGCTCAAAGCATGCTTCTGCTTCGGGTGAATTACTTCTCGATGATCGCGAGCACGTCGCGAGCCGAGAGGACGAGGTACTCCTCGCCGCTGTACTTCACCTCGGTGCCGCCGTACTTGCTGTACAGCACGATGTCGCCGACGGAGACGTCGAGCGGCAGGCGCTGACCGTCCTCGAAGCGGCCCGGGCCCACAGCGAGGACGACGCCCTCCTGGGGCTTCTCCTTCGCGGTGTCCGGGATAACCAGGCCAGAGGCCGTGGTCTGCTCGGCGTCGAGCGGCTGGACCACAATGCGGTCCTCGAGCGGCTTGATGGCAACCTTGGAGCTGGCGGTCGTCACGATCCGACCTCCCCCTTCGGAGATCTCACGGGGTTAACTGTCTGAGGTGGCGACCAGGTCGATCCGTCGTCGCGGGTGCCGGACCTGCCCGTCGCTGTGTTGGCACTCACCAGTGGCGAGTGCCAGGCCCGAGACTATTCCGGCGATTAGCACTCGGTCAAGCGGAGTGCCAATTCACGCCAGGGGTGTTGCGGAATCCGCCCTTCCTTATGCGGGGCCCGGCGGACCCGGATGGCCGGTAGGCGGAACGTTTCTCTGCCCGCCGTACGCATGATCCTGCGCATGCGCGGCGGCCGGAGCGGGAACCCAGTGGCCGCACGATCGCCCCCAAGCAAGGAACCCTCATGCGCATCCGCCACACCCTCGGTGCCGCCGCCGGCGCCGCCCTGCTCGTCATGGCCCTCCCCACCTCGGCCAGCGCGGCCGAAGGCACCTTCACCTACGAGTACCGGTCCGAGAGCCGGGCTCTGCAGACCGGAAAGCTGGTCGACCCGCCGAGCGAGCAGTGCATCACGCTCGACGAGGCGGACGACCCGAAGGAGGTGCCGCCCGCGCACTCCCCGGTGAACGACACGGACGAGACCGCCACCGTCTTCACCGACCCCGGCTGTGAGGGCGAGTCCCTCGACCTCGAGCCCGGCGAGGAGGGCACCAAGAAGCTCCAGATCCGCTCGGTCGTCTTCCACGACGACTCGGACGAAGACTCAGACGAGGACTGAGACGAAGACCGAGACAAAGACCGAAACTGAGACTGAGACCGAGACCGAGACGTCCGGTAGCGCACGCCACCGCCCCGCACATCCCGTTATGTGACAGTTGAGGGCGTGCGCATACTCGCGGTCGAAGACGAAGCAGGCCTCGCCGAATCCCTTCGGCGAGGCCTCTTCGCCGAAGGCCACTGGGTCGACACCGCCCACGACGGCCACCGCACCCCCGTCCTCATGCTGACCGGCAGGGACGGCGAGTACGACGAGGCCGACGGCCTCGACTCCGGCGCCGACGACTACCTCACCAAGCCGTTCTCCTTCGTGGTGCTCGGCGCCCGGCTGCGCGCCCTGGCCCGGCGGGCCGGCGCCCCCGAGCGCACCACCCTCCAAGCCGGCGACCTGTCCTGGACCGCGAGGGCTGGCTGCCGCCGCGGCACCGCCGAGATCGAGCTGACCGCGCGCGAGCTGGACGTCCTCGGCTGCCTGATGGAACGGCCAGGACGGGCCGTCGCCGAGCAGGACATCCTCGACGAGGTCTGGGAGACCCGGCCGGCATCGATCCGAACATCGTCGAGGTGTACGTCTCCTCGCTGCGCAAGAAGATCGACGCGACGAAGCAGGACGTGGTGACGGACGAGGGATGGGATCTGCTCGGCTTCGTGAAGCAGGCGAAGAACCTGTCCGGGGGTCGGGTGGAGTTCACGACGCTGCCCGTGGAGCGGTTCGGAAGGAACCATGGCGAGGACATCAACGTCGTAGATGATATGAAGATAAAGCGCCGCATTGCCGAGCAGATCGGACCGAAGGCTTCCGCCGGCCCTGCCGCCCCGGGCGGCTCGGACGAATCGGGCAGCTCGGGCAGCTCCGGCAACTCCGGCGCATCAGGCTCACCCGGCGCATCAGGCTCCCCCGGTGTATCAGGCTCCCCCGGCGCATCGAAGGCCGTGGGCCAGGACGACCCGGAGAACGGACCCGCCATCGACGGCGACGGCATCCCGTGCGTGGACTGAGCCCCTCGCCGGTCGCGGGCGCCCGCCGCCGCACCGAAGCGCTGCTTCTCGTCTTCGTCATCGCCATCACCACCTTCGGGCACGCCGACGCGGGCCTGGCGATGAACGGGGAGCTGCCCCCTGACCTGGCCGGATTCGCCATCAGCATCACCCTGCTGTCCCTCGTCGGACACTTGGGCGTACGCCGGTTCGCCGCGTACGCGGATCCGCTGATCCTGCCGCTGGCGATGCTGCTCACCGGTCTCGGACTGGTCCTGCTGCACCGGCTCGACCAGGCGTACATCGAGCGGTACAACGGCGAGGCGAACGCGCCCGGACAACTGGTGTGGACGGTCATCGGCGTGGCCGCCTGCGTGCTGGTGGTCGCCCTGCTGCGGGACCACCGCTACCTGCAACGGTTCATCTACATCACCATGGCCGTGTCGCTGGTGCTGCTCATCGCGCCGGCCTTCATGCGGGCCGACACGTACGGCGCGAAGCGGTGGATCTACCTGGGGCCGTTCTCGATGCAGCCCGGCGAGTTCGTGAAGATCATGATCGCGGTGTTCTTCGCGGGCTACCTGGTCGTCCACCGGGACACGCTGGCGCTGGCCGGACGCAAGTTCCTGGGCATGCGGCTGCCGCCGATGCGGCAGCTCGGACCCATCATCACGGTGTGGATCGTGGCGATGCTGGTGCTCGTCTTCGAACGGGACCTGGGCACCTCCCTGATCTTCTTCGGCGTGTTCGTGGTCATGCTGTACGTCGCGACCGAACGCACCAGCTGGATCGTGTGCGGCTTCTTCATGGCCGCGGTGGGCGCCTTCGCCGTCGGCTCCACCGAGCCGCACGTCAAGAACCGCGTCCAGGCCTGGCTGAACCCGATGGCCATCTTCCTGCCGCCGGAACAACGGCCCCCGGGCCTCACCTCCGACCAGTCGGCGCAGGCCCTGTTCAGCTTCGGCACCGGCGGCATCACCGGCACCGGCCTCGGCCAGGGCCAGCCCGAACTGATCAAGTTCGCCGGCCGCACCGACTTCATCCTCACCACCGTCGGCGAGGAACTCGGACTGGCCGGCGTCATGGCGGTCCTGATCCTCTACGCCCTGCTGGTCCAACGCGGCCTCCGGATGGCCCTCGGCGCACGCGACCCCTTCGGCAAGCTGCTCGCGGTCGGCCTGTCGGCCGCACTGGCCCTACAGGTCTTCGTGGTCGCGGGCGGCGTGACCGGCCTGATCCCCCTGACCGGCAAGGCCCTGCCCTTCCTGGCGAAGGGCGGCTCTTCCCTGCTCGCCAACTGGATCATGGTCGCCCTCCTCCTCCGCATCAGCGACAGCGCCGAACGCCAACGCGAAGCCGACACCCGCACCACCTCCCCACCTCCGGCCACGCTTGCGGCGTAGCTGAGCGGTGGGTGGGGGGCGGGCCGCCCTCGGTTGCTTGCGCCGGGCGTACGGGGCGCACGGCGCGGGCCTGCTTCTTTGCCCCCCACTCGGAGCCGGTGCGGGGCGGGGGTGTGCCACCCACCCCTGGAGGCTTCGGCCGGACGGAGTCCACAGGCCCGGGGAGGGCTTTCGGGGCGCCCGGCGCGGGCCTGCTCCTTTGCCCGCCACTCGGAGCCGGGCCGGAGCGGCGGTATGCCACCCACCCCTGGAAGCTACGACCCGACGGAGCCCACAGGCCCGGGGAGGGCTTCGGGGCGCACGGCACAGGCCGCCTCTTTGCCCCCCACTCGGGGCCGGGGCGGGCCGGCGGTGTGCCACCCACCCCTGGAGGCTTCGGCCGGACGGAGTCCACAGGCCGAGGCGGGGCTTCGGGGCGCACGGCGTGGGCCCGCTCCTTTGCCCCCCGCTCGGGGCCGGGCCGGAGCGGCGGTATGCCACCCACCCCTGGAAGCCACTACCAGACGGAGAGCAGACGTCAGGGCGGGATGTTCGGGGCGCGCACAGCGCGGCCCCACTGGCCTGTTGGGCGGAGCCTGCCCGGCCCGCGGCTGGAGCGGAGCCCCGCTTTCCGGCCTCGGCGGGGAGGGCTGCGGGGGTGGGGGCGGAGCCCCGCTTCCGGCCCCGCCGGGGTGGGTTGCCGGGGTCGGGGCGGAGCCCCGCTTCCGGCCCGCCGGGGTGGGTTTCGGGGGCCGGGCTCTCCAGCCCCGCCGGCGTTTGAGGCGCGGGGTCTGGGGCGGAGCCCCAGTTCGGGAAGGGGCGGGTAGGGGAACAGCCCCGCGCAGCGGACCCCGCCAAGCCGC